>NZ_JADGHZ010000098.1 GCF_019683595.1 Sphaerobacter sp.
TATGTGTATACGCGCCTGGGGGGGGGCGGCGCCCGGGGCCGCCCCCACCCCCGCCCCCTCTCCCAACGTTGGGAGAGGGGAGAACTCGTGTGGGATGCGGTGCGACACCCACGTTCCAACGCACATCGGATGAAAGGAAACGACCATGGACGGTGCGAGCGACTTCGCCAACGGCATCGTGCTGCTCGGCGTACCGGCGGTGGTATTGGTGCCGCTGGTCGTGGAGGGCCTGAAGCGGCTCGGCATGCCGTCGCAATGGGCCACGCCCGCGGCGGTCGTCGCCGGGGCGCTGGTCGCGGCATTGGCAGAGGCACTGACCATCTGGCCGCAGATCGCACCGGGCGTGCGCGTCGTACTGGCTGCGATCGTGCTCGGTTTCGGCGCCAGCGGGGTCTACTCACAAACCCGAACCTACCGCCGGGGCCGGTCTGCCGACCACGCCCGGGAGTGACGGGACTATAATCGGGCGTGCGGTGCCACGGTGGCCATGGAGCGCGTGGCCTGAAGGCAGGGAGCACAAGGTGGCGGGGCGAGCGATAGAGATCGTGCGCAGCGTCGATACCGGTACGGCGCGCGTGGAGATCGCGCTGGCGAGCCTGCGCGACCTACCCGCGCTCCACGCCCTCCAGCGCCGCTGCTTCAGCGAGGGCCAGGCCTACGGCATCGCTACGCTCTTCGCCCTCTACCTCTGGCCGCGGGCGCAGATCCTCGTCGCCTGGGCCGAGGGGCGCATCGCCGGCTGCGTCGTCGCCGACCGCAACGGCGACCGCACCCGCATCCTCAACCTGTGTGTGGACCCCGACTTCCGCCGCCGCGGCATCGGCGCGTTCCTCCTCCAGACGGCGGAGGAGGTGCTCGGCGCCCCCAACGTGACGCTCATGGTGGAGGACAAGAACACCGGAGCGCAGGAACTCTACCGGCGCGCCGGGTACATCCCGGTCGCCGACCTCCGCAACTACTACGGCCGCAACCGGCACGGGATCCTGATGCAAAAGCGGCGGTGAGTGACGTCACGCGTCGTGCGTCATACGTCATGCGTCATGCGTCCCCCTCACCCCCGGCCCCTCTCGGACGGAGCCCACCAGGGGAGAGGGGAGCTTGACGCATGACGTGCGCCGTTCCTCACTGCGCGCCGGTGATCAGGTGGAGCGCGGAGTAGACCAGCCAGCCGAGGATGGTGCAGACGGGGAGGGTGATCACCCAGGCGGAGACGATCCGCCCGGCAATGCCCCAGCGCACGGCGGACAGGCGCCGCGTCGAGCCGACACCCATGATGGCCGTGGAGATGACGTGCGTGGTCGAGACCGGTATGCCGAAGCGGCTGGCAACCTCGATCACCGTCGCAGCTGCGGTCTCGGCGGCGAAGCCGTGGATCGGCCGCAACTCGACCACCTTCAGCCCCATCGTCTCGATGATGCGCCAACCCCCGATCGCGGTGCCCGCCCCCATCGCACCAGCCGCCGCCAGAATCACCCAGAGCGGCACAGACCACTCGTCACCCGTCCAGCCGTAGTAGCTGGCGAGTGCCATGGTGATCACGCCCATCGTCTTCTGCGCGTCGCCCAGACCGTGGCTGTAGGCCATGTATGCGGCCGAGAGCACCTGGAGCCGCCCGAAAATGCGAGAGACTACACTGGGCCGCACCCGCGCGAAGATCCAGAACAGGAGCACCATCAGCGCGAAGGCGCCCAGGAAGCCGAACAACGGCGAGAAGAAGAGCCCCTCGAAGGTGCGGGTCAGCCCACTGACGATGATCGACTCAAAGCCGGCTGCGGCGATGCCCGCGCCGACGATCGAGAAGATCAGGGCGTGACTTGAACTGGAGGGGATGCCGAAGTACCACGTGACGAGGTTCCAGGTGATCGCCGAGATCAGTGCCGAGATCACGAGGAGCTGGGTGGCCACTTCCGGAGGCACGATCCCCCGGCCAACCGTGTTGGCCACCGCAGTGCCCGTCAGCGCGCCCACGACGTTGAGGATGGCCGCCATGGCGACCGCTTTGGCCGGGGTGAGCACCCGCGTCGCCACCGACGTGGCGATGGCGTTCGCCGTGTCATGGAACCCATTGATGAAGTCGAAGACCAGGGCGAGGGCGACGACGACGATCAACGCCATGAGAGCCTGATCAGGCATTCTTGAGTACGATTCCCTCCATCGTGTTCGCCACGCTCTCGGCGCGATCGGTCGCGTCCTCGAGCAACTGGTACAACTCGCCCCAGCGGATCGCTTTGATGAGGGCAGGGATATCCTCAACGCCATCGTAGAGGACGGCGAGCGCCTGGCTCAGCGCGTCGTCCGCCTCGTTCTCCAGCCGGTTGATCTCGACCGTATAGCGCAGAACGCGGTCCCGCTCCTTGGAATGCTCCAGCCGCGGGACCGCCTCGGCGAGGATCTGCGCCTGCTCCAATAACACCTTGCCGAAGAGCGTCGCCCGGTCGTTGCGCTCGGCAATCCGGTAGAGGTGAATGCGCCGGCCTGCTTCTTCGATGTAGTCGACGAAATCGTCGATCTGACTGGCAAGGTCGCGGATGTCTTCCCGGTCAATCGGTGTAACGAAGGTGCTGTTGAGGGAGTGGAAAACCTGGTGGGTGATCTCGTCGCCCCGATGCTCGAGGTCGCGCAGGCGTCGGGCCTTGCGGTCCACGTCCTCCATCGTGGCGAGCATGTCGGCGAGTACCTCGGCGGTCTCGACAGCGTTGGCCGCGGCTTCGCGGAAGAGGGTGAAGAACTGCGCATCACGGGGCAGAAACCGCGCCAGTACCATCTACGCTCCCTCTCTCCGCTCCCGCTGCATGGTCGCGCACGGCCCGCCGAGACCGGCCGACCACCGTGCATGCATCGATCGCAAGAGCACAGCCAGCGGCAGGGTAAACGGGCATCCCGCCCTCCCTAACGGGACAGCGTCCGGTGCCCCCGGACGCCCCGCGGGCCGCGCGCCGCAGCAAAGAGTGTAACGTAGGTGCGGCGGTTCACCAATAGCATACGCGCCGGACCGCGCCTCGCACCCCAATCGGAACCACCCGCAGCACGAACCGCTAGCGGCCCTCTTCCATCTTACCCCGACCGGGGCCGGTCGTGTGCGACGGGACTGCGTGGGTGGTGCGTGCCCGGGGCTGAAGCCGCCGGGCTCACATTGAAAGCCGGCTGAAGCCGGCTGAGAACCCTGGGGCCGAGCGGTGGCCGAACCGGGCACGCCGGGATATCGCCATTACAGCCCCTTCAGTGGGCTTGCCCCGCTTCAGCCCGGCGGCTTTAGCCCCGGGCACCTGCCTCGGCGCGGGGATCCTTACACCACCCCATCCTCGGTATGCATGGGCCGTGATTGCAACCCGGTTCCGCGACATCCCATGCGGCGGCTCAGGCCGTCGCACTCCAAATCCCCCAGCCGGCTTCAGCCGGCTTACATTGTGAGCCCGGCGGCTTTAGCCCCGGGCACCTGCCGCGGCGCCGGATCCTTCACGCCACCCGCCCCTGGACACATGCGACAGCGCGGGGATCCTTACGCCACCCACCGCGGCCCCAGGACAGCAATCCGCGCCATACCAACGCGGCGGCCTGAGCCGCCGCATGCCAATACCCCGCCCTACCCCGCCTCGGCCAGGCGGCGACGCGCCCAGTCGACCAGGCCGCCGGAGGCGAGCATGTCCCGCATGAAGGACGGCAGCGGCACGGCCTGGAAGGTCGCGTCGCCCACGTGCACCGTCCCGGTGTCGGTGTCGATGCGCACGGTTACTCCCGGCTCGGCGGCATCGACCGCCTCGGGGCAGACGATAGCGGGCAGACCCAGATTGATGCAGTTGCGGTAGAAGATGCGGGCGAAGCTCTTGCCGAGCACGCAGCGGATGCCCCAGGCGAGCATCGCGTGCGGCACGTGCTCACGCGACGAGCCGGTGCCGAAGTTCTCGCCCACGACCAGGATCGTCGGCCTGCCGAGCTGGTCGCGCAGGCTCGGGTCCAGCCCCTCGAACAGGTACGGCTTCATCTGCTCGGGGTCGGCGATGTTGAGGTACGAGCCAGGGTAGAGCACGTCGGTGTCGATGTTGTCCTGCCGGATAACGACGGCGGCGCCTTCCAGAATCATGCCGGCACTCCCTCCGCGACCGCGCTGGGCTCGATGATCTCCCCGGCGACGGCCGCCGCCGCGGCGACGTAGGCGTTCGCCAGGTAGACCTCGGCGTCGGACGAGCCCATGCGCCCCTTGAAGTTGCGGTTGGTGGTGGCCACGGCACGCTCCCCGGCCGCCAGCACGCCCATGTGCCCGCCGAAGCAGGCGCCGCAGGTGGGGGTGGAGACAATCGCGCCCGCCGCGACGAACTGGTCGATCAGCCCCTCCGCCAGCGCCTGGCGGTAGACCTTCTGCGACGCGGGCACGATGATGGCCCGGACGTCCGGGTGCACCCGGTTGCCGGCCAGGATCGACGCCGCCTGCCGCAGGTCGGTGATGGTGCCGTTGGCGCAGTTGCCGATGTACACCTGATCGATCTTCCGCCCAGCGGCCTCGGCCACCGGCACGACGTTGCCCGGCGAGTGGGGCTGCGCGATCAGCGGCGGCACACCGTCGAGGTCGATCCGCACCCGGCGGGCGAACGACGCATCCGGGTCCGAGCGCTCCGGCTGCCAGGGCCGATTCGTGCGCCCGGACAGATAGGCGGCGGTGACCTCGTCCGCCGGGAAGAGGCCGGTCTCGGCCCCGGCCTCGACCGCCATGTTGGCGACCGCCAGCCGCTCGTCGATGCTGAGCGCCGCCGCGCCCGGGCCGACGAACTCCAGCACCGTGTTCGTCCCGCCGCCAACGCCGATCGCGTCGATCACGGCCAGGATGAGGTCCTTGCCGGTCACGAAGGGGCGCTTGCTGCCGGTGAACGTCACCTCGATCGTCGCCGGGACCGTCTGCCAGAAGCTGCCGAAGACGAGGCAGGCGGCGATGTCGGTCGAGCCCAGCCCGGAACCGAAGGCGCCGAGGGCGCCGTAGGTGCAGGTGTGCGAGTCGCCCCCGGCAATGACCGAACCGGGGACGATCCAGCCGTCCTCCACCAGCACGGTGTGCTCGATGCCGCCCCTCCCCTGCCCGTAGTAGGTCACGCCGTGCCGGTCGGACCATTCTTTCAACTGGCGCTGCAAGTCGGCCGAGCGGGCGTCCTTGGCCGGGGCGAAATGATCGGCGACCATCACAATCTTCGCCGGGTCGAAGACGGTGCTGGCGCCCATCTTCTCCATCATGCGGAAGGCGACCGGGCCTGAAACGTCGTTCGCCATGACGAGGTCGCAGCGGACCATGACGATGTCCCCAGGCGCCAGGTCGGCGACGTCGCTGTGGGCCAGGAGGATCTTCTCCGCGAGCGTGTGTGGCATGGGTTCCCTCCAGGTCAGCGAGCGGTGGGAAAACGGCGTCGTGTGCAGGTAGTTTACGTCAAGACTGGACAGCGCGGACACATCCCCTGCTACCCAGCGCCACGCACAGAACCAGCCCCGGAGGATCTCGCATCGAGGTTTGTGCCCGGCGGCTTGAGCCCCGGGCACATGCCGAGCGGTGGAACCCTCTCACCACCCATCCCGTGTCCCCACTCCCGCGCGGCTGATCCCGCGCCATACCAAAGCGGCGGCCTGAGCCGCCGCACTCCACAGTCGCCGTTCAGCCGGCCTAGCTCACCCCGTTGAGGCGTGTCCGGCCGAGCTCGTGGGAGAGCCACTCGTTGAAGGAGCGGCGCGTCGCGGCGACGATCCGGCTCAGCTCTTCGAGCGGCGGGAGGTCGCCGTGGTCGAACTCCGGCAGCGGCCCGCGGGTCGCGCGGATCTTCGCCCGTTCCGCCTCGGTCGCAGCGGCGTCGACCGAGCCGTCGTCCTTCAGGACCACGCCGTAGTCACGCCGTGCGGCCTCGCGGCTGACCAGGTTCCAGCGCACATCCTTGGCGACCAGCTCCGGGTCCCGTTCCAGCGGGTCGCCGACCCCGCCGGCGCCGGCCGTCTCGAAGATGAGCCGGTCGCCCGCAAAGACCGGGACGTCGCGCACTTTGGACGGCAGTTCGACCGTCTCGCCGTTGGCGCGGATGAGGGTCTTCTTCGACGACGCGCCCGGCTTGCCGCCGCCCACGCCGTAGGGATAGGTGTGGTAGCGGTCGTCCTGGTAGGTGATCCGTCCGTCGGCGAGGAAGCGGTAGACCTTCTTGATGCCGCAGCCGCCGCGGTAGAGCCCCGCGCCACCGCTGTCGATGCGGGCACGGTACTCCTCGACGATCAGCGGGTAGTAGGTCTCCATGTACTCCGCGGGCACGGCCAGGAACTCGGGCCACCAGGAGTGCCCGTCCAGGCCGTCCTTGCCCATGATCGCCGGGATCCCGCCGTAGAGGATCTCCATCGTCTGGAACGGCTCACCCGTCGGCTTGACGCCGGAGTACACGAAGTTCGGGCTGGTGCCGTAGGAGCCGGAGACCTGGAAGCCGATCGCCTTGGCGTAGACCGCGCCGAGCACGTCGAACAGACGCGCCATCACCACCAGCCGGTTCGAGAGCGGCGCCGGATCCTTCGGCTGCAGCACGCTCCCCTCGGGGATGGTGACGTTGATGATGTCCTCGTAGCCGTCGTTGAACAGGATGGTCGGGTCGAAGGCGGAGATCAGGAACACCCCGGCGAACATCTGGAACATCCGCTTGTTGAGCAGGAAGTTCACCGGCCCCGGCACCTGCGCGTCGGTCCCGGTCCAGTCCAGGTTCAGGGTGTCGCCTTCCCGCCACATCGCCAGCTTCAGCTTGATCGGCCCATTGCCGAGGCCGTCGTCGTCGGTGTAGTCCTCGAACTCGAAGCGCTGGCCCTCCGGGATGTACTTGCGGATCAGCTCGATCACGCTGCGGCGGGTCCGGTCGAGGAGCGCGTCGCAGGCCTCGAGGTACGTATCCTTGCCGAAGCGGTCGCAGATGTCCTTGACCCGCTGGGCACCCGCGGCCGTCCCGGCGGCGATGGCCATGATGTCCGCCCGCGTTTCGCGCGGGGTGCGCGAGTTGTGGCAGAAGAAACGCAGGACATCCTCATTGAGTTTGCCGCCGTCGTAGAGCTTGACCGGCGGCATGCGCACGCCCTCTTCATAGATCGAGCGGGCGTCGATGGGGATGCTCCCGGCGGTGCTGCCGCCGACATCCATCAGGTTGCCCCACTGGAGGGCATAGCCGATGTGGTCGCCGTCGTAGAAGATCGGGCGCACCAGCAGGATGTCGGGCAGATGGGACGTGGAGCCGTCCATCATGTACGGGTCGTTGGTCGCGATGACGTCGCCGTCCTTGAGGTCCTCGACCCGATAGGGCGAGTGGGCCAGAACCGTGTCGACCGGGCTGCCGAACTGCCCGACGATCATGCGGCCCTTCCGATCGGCGATCAGGGGAAACTCGTCCGCCTGCTCACGGATGATCGGGCTCACCGCCGTGGTCACCAGGACCCGGTCCATCTCGTAGCGGATGTTCTTCAGCGCGTTCTCGATGATGTCGAGCGTGACCTGGTCGATGTTGTGCTCGCGGACGAAGTCCGGCAGCGGCTTCTCGTGCAGCACCATCTCGCCTATGCCTCCTCGATCAGGATGTTGCCGTAGGCGTCCACAGTCCCGGTGTAGCCCGGCTCGATGACGGTCGTGGTGTCGTGCTGGATGACGATCGCCGGACCGGCCAGCACGTGGCCCGGGAGCAGGTTGGCGCGGTCGTAGATTCCGGTGTCCATCCAGGTGCCGTTGAAGTAGACCTGCTCGTGCCGCTGGACCGGCGCGTCCCCGGAAGCCCGGCCGTTGGTGCTCGCCGTGAGGCTCACACCTCGGATCGTGCCGCGGCCGACCACCCGGATCGTCGCGATCTCCAGCGGCGAGTCGGGCAGGTCGAAGTTGTAGCGCTGCCGGTGCGCCTGCTCGAACCGCTCGCGCAAGAAGGTGCAGGCCTCACCGTCCACGATCTCCGCCAGATCGAAGCGGCAGGGGATCTGGATGTTCTGCAGGTAGTAGCGGCAATCGGCGTAGAGATCGAAGGCCTTCCGGTCCTCCGGCACGCCCTCGCTGTCGAGCCACTCGTTCGCCTGGGCGATCAGGCGCTGCACCGTCGCGGCCAGCTCCGATCCCGGCGTCTCCTCGGCGACGCGCAGGTACGTCTCGGCGAACTCGTTTTGAATGTTCGACGTGAGGAAGCCGAAGGCGCTCATCACGCCGGGGCTGGGCGGCACGATCACCGAGCGCGAGTGGATCAGGCGACCCAGCGCGTTGGCGTGCATCGGCCCCGCCCCGCCGAAGGCGATCAGCGCGAAGCGGCGCGGGTCGTGGCCGCGCTCGACGCTCACCACCCGCAGCGCGGCGTGCATGTTCTCGTTGACGATGTCCAGGATCGCGGAGGCCGCCTCTTCCACGCTCATGCCCAGCGGGTCGGCGATGGTCTTGACCGCGCGCCGCGCGGCGTCCTCGTCCAGTTTCAGCGTGCCGCCGAGCGCCACCCCGGGCGGGATGCGGTGCAGGACCACGTTGGCGTCGGTCACGGTCGGCTGGGTTCCGCCGCGGCCGTAGCAGGCCGGGCCGGGATCAGCCCCGGCGCTGGCCGGGCCGACCTGCAGCGCGCCACTGGTGGACAGGAAGGCGATCGAGCCCCCGCCGGCCCCGACGCTCTGCACGTCCACCGCCGGCACCTTGAACTGGTAGTAGCCGAGCTGGATCTCCCGGCGGATGATCGTCTCCCCGCCGAGCACCAGCGAGACGTCGGTGCTCGTCCCGCCCATGTCGAGCGTGAGCACGTCGGGCACGCCGATCACGCGCGCCAGGTAAGCCGAGCCGGTCACACCGCCCGACGGACCCGAGAGCGCGATCTGGATCGGGCGATCGATGACCGCCTCGGTGCTCATGTTGCCGCCGTCGGAACGGACGACGGCGAGCGTGCCGCCGAACCCCTTCTCGCCGATCGAGGAGGCGAAGTTCCGCATGTAGTGCATCGTGCGCGGGCGCACGGCAGTGTTCACCACCGTGGTCAGCGTCCGCTCGTACTCGCCGTACTCCTGCCCCATGTCGGAGGAGATCGACACCGAGAGGTCCGGATACAGCTCACGCGCGATCTCGCGGGCGCGGCGCTCGTGCGCGGGGTTGATGTACGAGTTGAGGAAGCCGATGGCGAGCGCCTCAACGCCGCGGTCGACCAGCGTCCGGATCGCCGCGCGGACCTCCTCCTCGTCGAGCGGCTGCAATACCGTGCCGTCGGCGGCGATGCGCTCGGTGATCCCGATCGTGTCGGTTGGGTCGGCCGGCGGATCGGGCTTGACCAGCGTCATCCAGCCGTAGAGCGGCCCCGGCGTCCAGGCACGTGCCAGGTGCAGGATCTGCTCGTGGCCCTTCGTCGTGAGCAGTCCCACCCGGGAACCGGTGCTGGTCAGAATCATGTTGGTCACGACGGTCGTGCCGTGGAAGTGGAGGTGCAGGTCCGAGAACCCGATCCCGGCCCGCTCGCAGACCGCCTGAATCCCGGTAACGATGCCTTTCGAGGGGTCTTCCGGCGTGGAGAGCACCTTGCCCTGGATCAACTCCCCAGTCTCTTCGTTGAAGAGGAGGACGTCGGTGAAGGTGCCCCCCACGTCCACAGCTACGTTGTACGCCACGAGCCCATCTCCACTTTCCCTGACGGATGTCGGCCGTCAGCTCCCCGGTCCCCCGCCGGCCTACCCAGCGACCGGCGCGAACCCTCCGGCTCGATAGACCTGGCCGGGCAGCTCCCGTCCCAAGCGCTCGGCCAGCCACTCCGCGCAGGCGATGAGCGCCTGCAAATCGATCCCCGTCTCGTACCCCATCCCGTGGAGGAGGTAGACGAGATCCTCGGTCGCGATGTTGCCGGTGGCGCGGGGCGCGAAGGGACAGCCACCGGTGCCGCCGACGGACGCGTCGAGGATCATGGCCCCCGACTCGACCGCCGCCAGCGCGTTCGCGATCCCGGTATTGCGTGTGTTGTGAAAGTGGCACCCGACGGTGGCGCCGAGGGCGCGCGTACCCTCGACCAACTCCCGCACCTGCCGGGGCACACCCACGCCGATGGTGTCGGCCAGGATGATCTCGTCCGGCCCGGCCGCCTGCACCTGCTCGGCGATCTGCAGCACCCGCTGCGGCTCGACCCGCCCCTCGAAGGGGCAGCCGAAGGCGACGCTGAGCGTCACGCTGATGCGCAGGCCGTCTTCCCGCACGCGGGCGACCAGCCGCCCGGCCAGCGCCACCGAGTCGGCCACGGTCGCGTTCTGGTTGCGCAGCCCGAAGGTGTCGGTCACGGGGAAGGCGTAGTGGATCTCGTCCACCCCTGCCGCCACGGCCCGCTCGTAGCCCCGCTCGTTGAGCACGAGCCCGGCGTAGATCGTCCCCGGGCGACGCTGGGTCGCCGCCAACACTTCCTCGGCACCGGCCATCTGCGGCACCCGCTTGGGGTTGACGAAGCTGGCGGCCTCGATGCGCGGCAGCCCGGCCGCCGCCAGCCGGTCGCACAGCTCTGCGCGCACCGCCGGCTCGAGGATCGTCGCCTCGTTCTGGAGGCCGTCGCGGGGACCGACCTCAACGATCGTCACCCGCATCAGATCACCCCCCGCTCCTGCAGGCTCGCCTGCTCCTCCGGGCTGATCCCGAGCAGGTCGCCGTAGATCTCGGCGTTGTGCTGGCCGAGGGCCGGGCCGGTGCTGCGCACGGCCCCCGGCGTCTCGCTCAGCCGCGGCACCACGTTCTGCATCGGGATCGGGCCGATCTCCGGGTCTTCCACCCAGACGATGTTCTCCCGCGCCGCGAACTGCGGATCCTCCATCATGTCCTTGGCGGTGTAGACCTTCCCGGCCGGAACCCCCGCCTCGTGCATGGTGGTCAGGATCTCCTCGGCGCTCCGCTGGCGAGTCCAGTCGGCGATCATGCCGTCCAACTCCTCCATATGCTCGCCGCGCGCCTGGTGGGTGGCGAAGCGCGGGTCGTCGGGCCACTCCGGGTGGCCGATCGCCTCGGACAGCCGCCGGAAGACGTTGTCGGCGTTCCCGGCGATCAGGACGTAGTCCCCGTCCTTCGTCGGGTAGATGTTCGAGGGGGCCACGCCCGGGATCGTCGAGCCGGTGCGCCCGCGGATGTAGCCGGTGAGGGCGTACTCCGGGATGGTGCTCTCCATCATGGCCAGCACGGCCTCGTAGATGCCGACGTCAACGACCTGTCCCCGCCCGCCGTTGACGTCGCGGTGGTGGAGCGCGACCAGGGCTCCCAGCGCGCCGAAGGTGGCGGCCAGCGAGTCACCGATACTGATCCCGACTCGCGTCGGCGGCCGATCGGGGTAGCCGGTGACGTTCCGCAGCCCGCCCATGGCCTCGCCGATGACCCCGAACCCGGCCCGCTGGCTGTACGGGCCGGTCTGGCCGTAACCCGAGACGCGGACCATGATGAGCTTCGGGTTGATCTCGCTGAGCCGATCCCAGCCCAGCCCCCAGCGCTCCAGCGTGCCCGGCCGGAAGTTCTCCACCAGGATGTCGGCGGTGGCGATCAGGCGCCGCGCGATCTCCTGCCCCTCCGGCTCGCGCAGGTTGAGCGTGATCGACTTCTTGTTGCGCGCGATCACCGGCCACCAGAGGGAGCGGCCGTCCTTCCGGTGCTGGCCCCAGGCGCGCATCGGGTCGCCCACGCCGGGCGCCTCGACCTTGATCACCTCGGCCCCGAAGTCGGCCAGGAGCTGGCCGCAGAAGGGTCCGGCCAGCAGGACCCCCATCTCGATCACCCGCACCCCGGCCAACGGGCGCTCTGCCACGGTCATGGCATCTCTTCCTTCAGCTTCTGGATCACGAAGTCTCGCCCCCCGTAGATGTGCTCGCGCATGACGATCTCCGCCCGCGCGGCATCGCGCTCCCGCAGCGCACGCAGGATCTGACGGTGGTAGTAGTTGGAGATGGCGCGCTCCTGCGGGCCGTACCAGAAGAAGGACTTGAACACGAGTGGCACCTCGACGGTGCGGCGGACGAGCTTGTCGAGGTGCGGGTTCCGGCTGGCCTTGATGACGATCTCGTGGAACTCCTGGTTGTACTGCACGAGCAGGCGCGCCTCCTCATCGCGACTGGCGCGCGGCTCCTCGCTCAGGTGCTCCATCTGCGAGGCCAGCTCCTGCATCCGCTCCAGCTCCGCCTCGGTGATCCGCGTGGCCGCGCGTGCGGCTGCGTGGGCCTCGAGCACGGCACGCAGGTCGTAGAGATTCCACACGTCGTCGATGCCGAAGGCGCAGACCGTCGCCCCGCGATGCCGGACGATCTCGACAAGCCCCTCGGCCTCAAGCATCGTCAGCGCCTGGCGGACCGGCGTCCGGCTCACACCCAGCCGCTGCGCGATGTTCTCCTCGACCAGCCGCTCCCCCGGACGGTACACCCCGCCGAGGATGAGCTGCCGGAGCTGCTGGTACACGTCGGCGCTGCTCACCCGCTCGCTGCTACGCGCCGCGCCACCCGGCGCACGCGCGTCAGCCCTCCCGTCGTGCCTGTCTCGTTGGTTGTATACAACCATCCTAATGAGCACCTCCACCACTGTCAAGTGGGGATACCTGGGCGACCGGCACCCCCGGCATCGAACCGTTCGTCGCGTGCACGATGCGGCATCGGCCTCCGCCAACCCGCCGAACAAGCACGAGCCGACCTCGCAAACCGCCCACGCACGACAATGTATACATTCCGCCCGAACGAGCGCCGCCAGCGCTCACCAACACTGGGCACAGCCCGATGAATTCCGCGACAGTATCGCATTGCGTCGCGTGACCGGGGGATTGCCCCCGACTCAAATGGCGAAGCCGGCTTTGGAGTGCGGCGGCCCAAGCCGCCGCTTTCGTATCGCGCGGCTGGGGCCGCGCGGCGGGATTGGTTCCGCGTCGGTGTCGTGTCACCAGCCGGGTGGGCGCGATGGCTCCCGCGCCGCGATCCCGTTCCGAGACGGGTGATAGGAGGTTCCTGCGCGGTGGCACGTGCCGGGGGCAATCGAGACTGATGAATTGTCCAAGGATCTCGCCGCTCGGCGCGGGGCCGGGGGGGGGCGCCCCCCCCCACCCCCCGGGGCGCCCCCCCCCACCCCCCGGCCGCCCCCCGG
>NZ_JADGHZ010000099.1 GCF_019683595.1 Sphaerobacter sp.
CGGCGCCGAGACGCTGAAGCGCTTCTCGATGGAGCTGGGTGGGAAGTCGCCCGTCATCGTCTTCGCCGACGCCGACCTGGACCGCGCGCTCGACGCCGCCATCTTCGGCGTCTTTTCCCTCAACGGCGAGCGCTGCACCGCCGGTACCCGCCTCTTCCTGGAGCGCCCGATCTACGACGACTTCGTGAGCCGCCTGATCGAGCGCGTGCGCCGGATCCGCGTCGGCGACCCGCTCGACCCGTCAACCGAGGTCGGCCCGCTCATCCACCGGCGGCACCTGAAGCGCGTCATGGGCTACCTCGACATCGCCCGGGAGGAGGGCGCCACCATCGCCGTCGGCGGCCGGCGGCCGGACCAGCCCGACCTGGCCGACGGCAACTACCTGGAGCCGACGGTGATCGTCGACGTCCGCAACGAGATGCGCGTGGCCCAGGAGGAGATCTTCGGCCCGGTCCTGACCGTGATCCCGTTTGAGGACGAGGCCGAGGTCCTGCGCATGGCCAACGACGTCCGCTACGGCCTGGCCGCCTACCTCTGGACGTCGGACGTCAGCCGCGCCACGCGGCTCGCGCCCGAGATCGAGTCCGGCATGGTCTGGGTGAACTCCCAGAACGTCCGCGACCTGCGGACCCCGTTCGGGGGCATGAAGGAGAGCGGCATCGGCCGCGAGGGCGGACGTTACTCCTTCGAGTTCTACACCGAAACGAAGACGATCCACGTGGCGCTCGGGCAGCATCGCATCCCGAAGTTCGGGGCGACGCCCTGAGCGCGGACGGAATCCATCGAGAACGACGGTGTGCGTATGCACCTAGCGGCAGCGGAGGGACAACGATGGGGGCTCGGACCGGTGCGGAGTATCTCCAAGGACTGAGGGAGCGCCCTCGCGAGGTCTGGATCCACGGGGAGCGGGTGATCGGTGACATCACCGAGCATCCCGCCTTCAAGAACGTGACCCGCAGCCTCGCGGCGCTCTACGACATGCAACACGACCCGGAGCTGCGCGAGGAGATGACGTACGTCTCGCCGACCACCGGCGAGCGCGTCGGGATGTCGTTCCTTCAGCCGCGCTCGCGCGAGGACCTCGCCCGGCGGCGGATCATGATGAAGCGCTGGGCCGACTACTCGGGCGGCATGATGGGCCGCACGCCCGACTACCTCAACGCGGGGCTGATGGCCATGGCCGCAGCCGCAGACTACTTCGGCCGCAACAACCCCGCGAACGCCGACCGCATCCGGCGCTACTACGAAGAGGTCCGTGAGCGGGACCTGGCGCTGACCCACACGCTCATCACTCCCCAGGTCAACCGCGCGGTCGGCCCGGCGAGGCAGTCCGACCCCTACATCGTCGCCCGCGTGGTGAAGGAGACCGACGCCGGGCTCGTGCTGCGCGGGGCGCGCATGCTGGCTACGCTCGGCCCAATCGCCGACGAGATCGAAGTCTTCCCCTCGACCGTGCTCCGCGGCACGGAGGAGGACCGTCCCTACACCTTCGCCTTCGCCATCCCGTGCGACACACCCGGGCTGAAGTTCATCTGCCGTGAGTCGTTCGACATCGGCCGCTCGCACTTCGACCACCCGCTCGGCTCCCGGTTCGAGGAGATGGACGCCGTGGTCGTCTTCGACGACGTGCTGGTGCCGTGGGAGCGGGTCTTCCTCTACGGCGACGTCGAGCTGGCCAACGGCGTCTTCGCCGAGACGAACGCCGTGGTCCACATGGCCCATCAGGTGGTGGTCAAGAACGTCGCCAAGGCCGAGTTCATCTTCGGGATCGCCGCCCTGATCGCCGACCGGATCGGCATCGACCAGTTCCAGCACGTCCAGGAGAAGCTGGCGGAGATCATCATCGACCTGGAGGCGATGCGCGCGTTCCTGCGCGCCAGCGAGGCCGACGCCACGGTCGACCAGTGGGGCCTGATGACCCCCGCATGGGGCCCGCTCAATGCCGCCCGCAACCTCTTCCCGCGCCTCTACCCGCGCATGATCGAGATCATCCAGATCCTCGGCGCGAGCGGCCTGATGGCGCTCCCGACCGAGGCCGACATGCGCAGCCCGGCGCGGGCCATGATCGACCGCTACCTGCAGGGCCGCAACACCGACGCGTACGAGCGGGTGAAGCTGTTCCGCCTGGCCTGGGACGCCGCGCTCAGCTCCTTCGGCTCGCGCCAGGTGCTCTACGAGCGCTTCTTCTTCGGCGACCCGGTGCGCATGGCCGGCGCGCTCTACACGAGCTACAACAAGGAGCCCTACAAGGAGCGCGTGCAAGCCTTCCTCGACCGAGTCGAGCAGGAGGAGCCGGCGCGGCAGTGAGCCTGCTCACGCCCGCCGCAACCCGGCGCAGCGGTGCTGAGAGGAGAGGTCAATGGGAGCATCGACGCCGCCAACGCCAGCCTTCACCATCCTGAAGACGGGGCACGTCGAGATCCGGGTGACCGACCTGGAGCGGGCGTGCGCCTTCTACGACGGACTCCTCGGCTTCGTCGAGACCGAGCGCGACGGCAACCGCGTCTATTTCCGCTGCCTGGAGGACTGGGAGCACCACAGCCTGATCCTGACCCAGTCCGACGCGCCGGGACTGGGCCACATCGCCTACCGCGTGGCGAGCGAGAGCGACCTGGAGGCGCTGCACCGGCTCGCCACGGAGCGGGGGCTGCCGGCGCGCTGGGTCGAGCCGGGCGAGGAGCGGGGCCAGGGCCGCGCGCTGCGTATCCAGGACCCGCTCGGCTTCCCGGTCGAGTTCTACCACGCGGTCGAGCGCGTCCCGCGGATGCTCCAGCGCTTCCACGAGTACCGCGGGCCGCACGTGATGCGCGTCGATCACGTGAACCTCCAGGTGCCCGACGTCGACGCCGGCACGGCCTGGTACCGCGACACCCTCGGCTTCCACTGCTCGGAGTACACCGAGACGGAGGAGACCCCGCCCCGGCTCTGGGCCATCTGGCTCCACCGCAAGCAGAACGTCCACGACGTGGCGCTCATGACCGGCCCCGGCCCGCGTCTGCACCACGTCGGGTTCTGGCTGCCCGAGTCGGCCAACGTGCTGCGCGCTGCCGACATCCTGTCCGCCGCCGGGTACGAGGCGTCCATCGAGCGCGGCCCCGGCCGCCACGGCATCTCGAACGCGATGTTCCTCTATCTGCGCGACCCGGACGGCAACCGGGTGGAGCTCTACACCTGCGACTATCTGATCGCCGACCCGGACTTCGAGCCGATCCGTTGGCGCTTGAACGACCCCAAACGCCAGACCTACTGGGGTCACGCCGCGCCCGCGAGCTGGTTCAACGACGCCGCCCTCGTCGCCACCTTCGACGGCGACGGCTACATGCCGATCCAGTCGCCGCAAATGGCCGACCGGCCAAGCTACGTGGGGCATTGACGGCTCCAACACCGCGGCATGGGCCCGGGGTTCGTGGCGTTCGGGTTCCACCGCCCGGCCCGTGCCCGGGGATGCGTGATGTAGGGACCCGCACCGCGGCACAGTCAGTGCCGCGGGATGGGTGGTGTGAAGATCCCACCGCGCGGCACGTGCCCGGGGCTAAAGCCGCCGGGCTGACAAGGAAAGCCCGCTCAAGCGGGCTATTTGGAGTCTGGCGGCATCAGCCGCGCGCCGGGATTGGTGCCGCACCGGCGGCGGGACACGGACGTGGTGGCGCGAAGGATCCCCGCGCCGTGATCCCGTTCCGGGGTGGGTGGTGCAAAGGATCCCGCACCCCAGCATGTGCCCGGGGCGAAAGCCGCCGGTCACGGGCCGACCGGCGGACACCCTATCACCGGGGTGTCAGTCCTGATCTGCCCCAGCCGGCTTCAGCCGGCTTTTTGTTGTGAGCCCGGCGGCTTTAGCCCCGGGCCCCAAACCACGGCGCGGGGTACCTCCCACCACCCATCCCGGGGCACGTACCTCGACGCGGCGACCTGCCCGCCACCCATCCCGGCGACGGTCGGCAGCCGCCCGAGCCGGCGGAGGCGGGCGGGAGACGGCGCGGCTGGTATGCAGGATTAATTCGTCAAACTCCTTTACCCCCGGGCACATGCCGGGCGGTGTGATCCGCTCACCAACCCATCGGCTCACCGTCCTCAGCCGGCTTTCGTTGTCAGCCCGGGGTTCACCCCCGGGCACGGGCCACCACCGGCACCCGTTCACGCACGGGCCTGGGATCGGGATCGACCCTGGGTGCTAGCCACCACCGCCACCCGTCCACGCACGGACCCGGCACCGGAGGCACACCCCGGGCTCCGATCGGCGCCAACACGTGTTGCCGTCAAACGGTTTGCGGCGGTTGTGGTGACCACGCGGGGGTAGCCACCGGGCTACCCCCGCATCTCCCGCATCGGAACGATCTCGACGCCTGCCGCCTCCAGCCGCTGGCGGACGCGGCGGGCGACCTCGCCGGAGTTCGGCGCGTCGCCGTGGATGCAGAGCGTCTTGACGTCCATCGGCAGCGTGGTGCCGTCGATGGTGTTCACGGTCTTTTGGGTCGCGATCTGCACCGCACGGTTGGCGACCTCGTCCGGATCCCAGGCCTGCTTGCTGCGCTCCAGCACGAGCCCGCCCTGGGCGTTGTAGTTGAGATCGATGTACCCCTCGGGCATGTAGGGCACGCCGTGAGCCGCCGCGGCCTTGGGCGCCACGTCGCCCATCATCACCAGGATCACGTCGTCGCCGAGCGCCTTGACCGCGCGCGCCAGGGCGTCGGCGTACTCGGGGTTCTGGGCGCACATGACGTAGAAGGCGCCGTGCGGCTTGACGTGCTGCAGACGCCCCCCGGCGGCCTCGGCGAAGGCCGCCAGCGCACCCGCCTGGTAGAGCGTGTAGTCGTAGATCTCTTGCGGGCTGACCTCCATGCGCCGCCGGCCGAAGCCCAGCAGGTCGGGCAGCGCCACGTGGGCGCCGATCCCGACGCCATGCTGCACCGCAAGGGCGACCGTCTCCCGCATCACCGCCGGGTCACCGCCGTGCCAGCCGCAGGCGATGTTGGCCGAGGTGATGACGGTCATCAGCTCGGCGTCGTTCCCGATGGTGTAGCGGCCGAAGCTCTCGCCCATGTCGGAGTTGATGTCCATGCGGATCGCCATGGCTCAGACCCCTTCCAGGCTCTCCTCACTGATGAGTTGATTCATCTGCTGGACCAGTTCGGCAGCCTGGGCGATGTCGACCTCTTTGAAGCGGAGCTTGTCCCAGCCAGGCACCATCTGTCCCAGCTTCCACATCGCGCCCATGGCCACCACCGCGCAGCAGACGAAGCCGCCGAGCGTCGGGCCGTCGACCGTGAGGATGATCGGCTGGTCCCCGGCGACGTTCACCGCGCCGACCGGATAGCCGTTGTCGAGGATGTTCGAGGGGTGCCCGCCCGCGACGCCGCCGGTCTTGCGCGCCCACTGCCACTGGTGGATGTCCAACCGGTAGCCGGTGCGGTTGGAGTTCCGGTCCAGCGTCCAGGCGTGGCTGAAGAAGAACTCCATGTCCTCGGTGGTGAAGTAGTCAGGGTCCGCCTGCGGCCCACGCACCGCTTCGACGACCCACTCGCTCGTGTAGGTCGGGACCAGGGACGGCTTGACCCGTCGCCCGGGGGTTGCGTTCCCGGTATTCCCCAGCGGCAACTGATCGCCCTCCTTGAGGGCGCGCCCCTCGTAACCGCCGATCTCGCCCGGCGCGTAGGTGGCGCGGCTGCCGAGTACGACCGGCACGTCGATTCCGCCGCTCACCGCAACGTAGGAGCGGAACCCCGGGCCGTTCAGCCAGCCGAGCGTGAGCGTGTCGCCCGCCTTCACCTCGTAGGAGCGCCAGAGTTCGATCGGCTCTCCGTTGATCCGCGGCTGCATGTCGGCGCCGCAGACCGCCACGACCCGGTTATCGGTGAAGGCGAACTCGGCGCCTCCGGCGGTCACCTCCAGGCCGGCTGCGCCCGGGTCGTTGCCGACCAGCAGGTTGGCCATGCGGAAGGCCAGATCGTCCATCGGCCCGGCCGGGAAGATGCCTTGGTCGAGCAGCCCGACCCGGCCGGGGTAGTCCTGCACCGTTGTCTCAATCCCACCGCTCTTGACCTCGAGCATGGGCTCCACCTCCGTGATGCGTACTCCGTCATGCGTGCTTCGTCATGCGTCATGCGTTCCCCGTGTTCCGTGTTGCGTGTTCCGTCGCAGACCCAGCGGGCGATCCAGCGAGGAACAGTGAAGACGGAGCAGGCATCGCTCCTGACGTATGACGCCTGACGTATGACGCACCCCTCTACGGCACCGGCGTCCGCTGCGCGGCTTCCTCCTGGCGACGGCGGAAGGCTTCGGCCTCCTCGCGCGTCTCCTCGAGGAAGCGCAGGTACTCCCCGACGTCGAAGGTCGCGTCGTGGTCGATCTGGTATTCGTACGTCCCGTTGTAGACCGCTTCGCGGATCTCGATCAGCTCCTCGTCGCTGACGCGCGGGCCGAAGGTGACCCGGTCGCCCGGACGCAGCAGGATCGGGTTCTCGGCGAAGGCGGCGTTGCGCTGCTTCGGATCATAGATCGGGATCGTGCGCCCGAAGAGCTGGTAGCCGCCGGCCGACGCCACCGGGTAGATCGCCAGGCACGGCCCGGCGATGCCGACGGCACCCTCCGGCGTCCAGGGCCGCGTCGGGTTGTACTTGGGCAGGACGATGGCGTAGCGCCGGTCGAGCGGGTAGAGGAACGGCAGGCCCGGGAAAAAGCCGATGGCCGCGCTCCACCACTCGGTGGCCATCACGTACTCCATCAGCTCCTCGGCGTCGCGCAGCCCGTTGTACATCGCCCCGTACTCGAGGTTGTTGCCGTTGATGATATTGGGGGCGTCCTTACGGATGTGCTCGACGTAGCGGGCGATGTCGGCACGCGTCCACCGGTCGTTGAAGGCGATCGGCAGTGAGATGCGGCGGCTCGGGATCGTGAGCGTCTCGAACGGCGGGAGTTGCTCGTAGAGATCCTCGACCGCCTGGATCAGGCGATCCGGCTTCAGTCGCGTGCTGTCGTAGTGGATCAGGATGCTGCGGATCGCCGGCACCGTCTCGATCAACCCGTCGAGCCCGTGGTCTTTGAGCGCCTGGTTCAGCCCCAGGACGCGGAAGCTCATCGTCAGGTCGAACTCCATGTCGCCGAACTCGACGAGCATGAAGCGGTCGCCGGCCTGGCGATAGACGATCTTCGGCCGTCCCTCGCGGGCCGGGACGGTCGCCAGGATCACACCGCTGGTCTGGCCGTCATGCTGAGCCACGGCTCCCTCCTTCCGGCTTCACCGGTCGTGTGCGCCTGCCTAGTCGCCCAGCACCAGCAGGTCCTGGCCGACGCGGATCGGCTCCTCATTCTCCACGAGGAAGCGGACCACGACGCCGCCGCTGTCCGCCTTGATCTCGTGGAAGGACTTCATCACGCCGACGAGCCCGATCGTCGTCCCGGCCTCGATGCGGTCGCCTTCCTTGACATACGGTTCCGACTCCGGGTTCGGTCGCCGGTAGAAGACCCCCGGCAGGGGGGACTTGATGGTGCGCTCTTGCGCCACGCAGGTCTCCCTTCCTGTTCTGGCGCTGGCCGGCGGGTCCGTCCGCCGGCCAGCGACACGATCGGCCGCTCGTAGGAGCGGGTTCCAATTCACCTCTCAATCGGTGATCGTACCAATGGCCCGCAGGATGCGCTCGGGCGACAGCGGCAGCTCCTCGACCTTCGGGGTAAACGGGGCCAGCGCGTCGAGCACCGCCCCGGCCACCGCAGCCGGAGAGGCCATCAGGCCGCCCTCGCCCATGCCCTTGATACCCTGCACCGTCACCGGCGAGGGCGTTTCCAGGTGCTCGACCTGGATCGGCGGCACCTCGGTCGCGGTCGGCAGCAGGTAGTCCATGAAGGTGCCGGTCAGCAATTGCCCCTGGTCGTCGTAGACCAGGTGCTCGTAGAGCGTGCCGCCGATCCCCTGCGCCACCGCGCCGTGGATCTGCCCGTCGACGATCATCGGGTTGAGCACCGTGCCGCAGTCCTCGACCGACACGACCCGGTCGAGGCGCACCTGCCCTGTCTCCGGATCGACCTCGGCCACGACGACGATGCACCCGTTGGAGTAGGTCGCCTTGGGATCGTAGAAGCGCGTGGCGGTCAGGGTCGGATCCTCCCCCTCGGCCCGAACGCTGTTGACGAAGTAGGACGACACGGCGACCTCAGCCAGGGTGACCGAGCGGTCGGGCGACCCCTGCACCGAGACCTTGCCGTCGGCGAGCACCAGGTCGGCCGGGTCGGCCTCGAGCATCCGGCCCGCGATCTTCAGGATCTTCTCGCGCACCTCCTGGGCCGCCAGCGTGACGGCGCCGCCGCCGATCACGGCGCTGCGTGAGGCATAGGTCCCCATACCCCAGGGCGTCGCGGCCGTGTCGCCGAAGACCACGGTGACGTCCGCCAGGTCAACGCCGAGGATGTCGGCCGCGACCTGCGCCAGCGTCGTCTCGTGGCCCTGCCCGTGGCTGTGCGTCGTCACCGCCACCGTCACCTTGCCGCTCGGCTCGATGCTGACCCGGGCGTTGTCGTGGGACGGGAAGGGGAAGCCGACCTGCAGGGCGATTTCCGAGCCCCAGGCCGTCGGTTCCACATAGGGGCTGATGCCGATACCCAGGTAGCGACCCTGCGCGCGCAGCTCCGCCTGCCGCGCCCGCAGCTCGTCATAGCCGACGGTTTGGAGCGCGAGATCGAGGGACTTAACGTAACTCCCGCTGTCGTAGACCTGACCGCTGCAGGTCGTGTAGGGGAGCTCGTCCTCGTGGATCATGTTCTTGCGGCGGAACTCGACCGGGTCCATGCCCAGCTCGCGGGCGATCTCGTCGAAGAACAGCTCGCGAGCGGTGTGGCCGGCGGTCCAGCCGACCGCCCGGAAGGCGCCGACCGGGGTCTTGTTGGTCACGACCGCCACGACGCGCGCCTCGTAGTTGGCGACCCGGTAGAGCCCGGGCATCATCAGCGCCGCCGCCTGCGGCTCGACCAGCGCGCTGGCGGTGTTGAACGAGTAGCCGCCGCCGTCGCCGATGCAGGTCGCGCGGAGGCCGAGCAGCGTGCCGTCGTTCGTCAGCGCCGCCTCCAACTCGATGATCTGCTCCTTGGCGTGCGTGGCGGACATCAGGTTCTCGCGCCGGTCCTCGATCCACTTGACCGGGCGCTGGAGGTGCCGCGCCAGGAAAGCGACGACGACTTCTTCGGGATAGAGCGTCATCTTCTGCCCGAAGCCGCCGCCGACCTCCGGGGTGATGACCCGGATCTTCTGCTCCGGAATGCCGAGGAAGCCGGCGAGCGAGAGGCGCAGCATGTGCGGCATCTGGGTCGAGGACCAGAAGGTCAGCTCCCCCAGCCCACGGTCGTACTGCCCGATGCAGCCGCGCGTCTCCATCGGCGAGGCCATGAAGCGGTTGGTGTGCAGCCGTTTCTTGAAGGTCCGGTCTGCCTGCTGGAAGGCGCTGTCCGGGTCCCCGAAGCGGTAGGTCTGGTCGTAGACGACGTTGCTGCCCAGGTCCTCGAAGAGGAGCGGCGCGCCCTCCGCCATGGCGGCCTCGGCATCGGTCACGGCCGGCAACGGCTCGTAATCGACCTGCACCAGCTCGGCCGCGTCCTCGGCCAGGTAGCGGTCCTCGGCGATCACGACCGCGACCGGCTCGCCGACGAACCGCACCTTGTCGCTCGCCAGGACCGTCTGCGGGGTCTTCTTCAGACCGTCCAGGGCGATCGGGTCCTGCAGCGGCGGGACCGAGGCCACGTCGGCGTGCGTCAGCACCGCGATCACGCCCGGCGCCGCAAGCGCCGCGCTCGCGTCGATCCCTTTAATGCGGGCGTGACCGTACGGAGAGCGGACGAAGGCGGCGTGCACCATCCGGGGCAGCGTGAGGTCGGCGACATAACGCGCGTCGCCGGTGAGGAAGCGGGGGTCTTCCACCCGCTTGACGCGGGCGCCGATCCATTTCCCTCGCGGGGTCGCCATCTGTACCATCGTCGACAGCCTCCCGTCCTACTCCGCCGAGCCGGCGACCGACTTGACCGCCGCCACGATCCCCTGATAGCCGGTGCAGCGACAGATGTTGCCGGAGAGCCCCTCGCGGATCTCGTCCTCGGTCGGGTTCGGGTTCTCCTGGAGGAGCGCGTAGGAGGACATCAGGAAGCCCGGCGTGCAGAACCCGCACTGCAGCGCATGATTCTCCCAGAACGCCTGCTGCAGCTTGTGGAACTGCCCGTTCTGCGCCAGGCCCTCAACCGTCATGATCTCGGCGCCGTCCGCCTGGACCGCGAAGATCAGGCAGGAGCGCACAGCCTCGCCGTTGAGCAGGACCGTGCAGGCGCCACACACGCCGTGCTCACAGCCCAGCTTGGTGCCGGTCAGTTCGGCATCCTCGCGGATGAAATCGGCCAGCGTTTTCCGGGGCTCGACCTCGGCCTCCACGCGAACCCCGTTGATGGTCAGCGCGATCGCGCGCTTCATGGCAGTGGCCCCCTTCTTGTCTCGTCGCCCACTAACCGCTCGCCTGCGCGCGCTCGCGCGCCTCGCGCAGGGCCCGTCCCACGAGCACCCCGGCAACATGGCGCCGGTACGCCGCGGAGGCATGCACGTCGGACGGCGGGTCGACCAGCGCCGCACGCGCGGCCTCGGCCGCCGCTGCGATCCGGTCGTCGTCCGGCCGCTCGCCGCGCAACACCTGCTCAGCCTCCGGTACCCGCACCGGCCGGTCGGCCACGCCGAACAGCGCGACCCGCACGTCGCTGGCAGCGCCCTGGTCATCGAGCGTCAACGTCGCCACCGCCCCCGCCAGAGCGAAGTCGCCGAAGCGCCGGGCCACCTCCACGATCGACCATCCCGTACGCGGCGGGAGCGCGGGGAAGCGCGCTTCCTTCAAGACCTCACCGGGCGCCAGATCGACCGTCAGGTACGAGACGAAGAAGTCATCGGCCGCGACGACCCGCTCCCCGTTCGGGCCGGTGACGACCATCTCCGCGCCGAGCGCGACCGCGACCGCCGGCAACTCGGCCGCTGGGTCGGCATGCGCCAGCGACCCGACCACGGTGCCCCGGTTCCGCACGGCGGGGTGCCCGATCAGCCGAATCGCCGCGGCGATCAAGGGCTGGCGCGCGGCCACGTCGGCCGACCGCTCCACCGCACGCTGGCGGGCGAGTGCGCCAATCACCACGTGGCCGTTCTCGGCCCGCACATAGTCCAGCCCCGTGACTCGGTTCAGGTCCACCAGGGCGGCGGGCCGCGCCAGGCGCAGGTTCAGCATCGGCACGAGGCTCTGGCCTCCGGCGAGCACCTTCGCCTCATCCCCGTGCTGCGCCAGGAGCGCCACCGCCTCATCGAGCGTGGTCGGCGCGAAGTACTCAAAACTGGGTGGTTTCACCGGTAAACCTCCCTCCGCCGGTACCATGCCGGCCATCCCCACCCCGCGCGAACACCGCCGCGCGGGTTCCATGCCCGGCCCGAGCGGCCAGGCGCACTCGATGAGGATTGATGTCTTAGAACCCTTCCGTGGTTCGAAGGGCCGTCCCACTTAGCAAAAGGCACCACCCCGCCGTGGTCGTGGATACCGTAGGCAGCGCCGGATGGTCGTGAAGGACGCAATCGGTGTCAAGATATGCGTACCGTAGAGGGAATGGGAGGCGCTGTCAAGTACATTGGACGGGGAATTCGTGCCGGAATTGGCCGGGTGGCGCCACTCGGCACCGGGAGTTGATAAGATGCATCCCGCGCTGAGCCCGTGGACCGCTCGGCGCCGCCCTGTGGTGTGCGATGCGAGGAAGCGAGACGACATGCGAAAGGTACTGGTGGCCAATCGTGGAGAGATCGCGGTGCGGGTCATCCGCGCCTGCCGCGAGCTCGGTCTCCCCAGCGTCGCGGTGTATTCCGACGCCGATACCGACGCGCTGCACGTGCGCTACGCCGACGAGGCGGTCCACATCGGCCCGGCTCCAGCCCCGCGGAGCTATCTCAATGCCGAGGCGATCCTGGACGCTGCGCGCCAGACCGGCGCCGACGCCATCCACCCCGGCTACGGGTTCCTGGCGGAGAACGCGGACTTCGCCGCCGCGTGCGCCGAGGCGGGGATCACCTTCGTCGGCCCCTCCGCGGATGCTATCCGGCGGCTCGGCGACAAGGCCGCCGCACGCCGTATCGCCATTGACGCCGGCGTGCCGGTGGTGCCGGGCAGCGACGGGGTGGTGGATCCCGAACACGCCGCGGACGAGGCAGCACGCCTCGGTTACCCGGTGATGATCAAGGCCGCGGCCGGCGGTGGTGGACAGGGTATCCGCATCGTCGACCGGCCCGAGGACTTCGCGGAGGCGCTGGAGGCCGCGCAGCGCGAGGCCCGTGCCGCCTTCGGCAACGACGCCATCTACCTGGAGCGCCGCCTGATCCACCCGCGCCATATCGAGGTCCAGATCCTCGCCGACCACCACGGCACCGTCGTCCACCTCTTCGAGCGCGAGTGCTCCCTGCAACGGCGGCGCCAAAAGGTGCTGGAGGAGGCGCCGTCGCCGGCCCTCGACCCCGAGACCCGCGAGCAGATGACCGCCGCCGCGGTGCGGCTGGCCCAGGCCGTCGGCTACACCAACGCCGGCACCTTCGAGTTCCTGGTCGATCAGAACGGCTTCTACTTCATCGAGGCCAACACGCGCATCCAGGTGGAGCACCCGATCACCGAGGTGATCACCGGGATCGACCTCGTCAAGGCCCAGCTCCGCATCGCCGCCGGGGAACTGCTCTGGTTCCGGCAGGAGGACGTGCGCGTCTCCGGCTGGGCCATGGAATTCCGCATCAACGCCGAGGATCCCGACCTCCACTTCTTCCCGTCACCGGGCACGATCACGAAGCTGGCGCTGCCCGGCGGCCCGGGAGTCCGGCTGGACAGCGCCATCTACCCCGGCTACGAAGTGCCACCCTACTACGACTCCCTGGTCGCCAAGCTGATCACCTGGGGCGCCGACCGGGCCGAGGCGATCCAGCGCGGGCGCCGGGC
>NZ_JADGHZ010000100.1 GCF_019683595.1 Sphaerobacter sp.
ACGCGGGCGGGGGAGCCGCGGGGGCGCCCCGGGGGGGGGGGGGCCCCCCGCGGGCGCGGGCCCGGGGCTAACGCCGCCGGGCACGGGCCGACCGGCGGACACCGTGTCGGCAAGATCTGCACCTTGCTGCGTCCCAGCCCGCTTGAGCGGGCTTTCCTTGTCAGCCCGGCGGCTTTAGCCCCGGGCACGGGCCGGGTGGCGGACACCATATCACCCGGGACTGATCCCTGCTGCGTCCCAGCCCCTTCAGTGGGCTTCGCCGTGTCAGCCCGGCGGCTTTAGCCCCGGGCACGCGCCATGACGCGCGGATCCACAGGCCGCCCACTGCGGGACCGGAACACGGCACAGGGATCCGTGCACCACCCGTTTACGACATAGACAAAGGCGCGGGAACCCGCGCACCACCGGGCATGTTTCACCATCCCGCGCCGTACTAAAGCGGTGTATCTGACCGCCGGATATGGATATCAAATTCAGCCCACTGAAGCGGGCGTTTCTTGTCAGCCCGGGGTGCACCCCCGGGGAACGCGCAGCGATAGCCTGGTCGTGCGCTGGACGCCCCTCGCCGACGAGCCCGACCGGCGCGGAGCCGGAGGGCTGGGCGAGGGGATGTGGACGGCGATGTTACACCTGGAGGTCGGCGGATTCCGGTGGGGTGAGTTCCAGCGCCGGAGGGGCCTCCAGGGTCGCGTCGCCGTCGGCGGGTACGCGCGTAAGCCCGTCCAGCTCTTGGGAGGCGGGGTCAACCCCGAGCGGCGCGTCCGTCCGCCGCTGCGGGTGGGGCAACTGCTCACGATGCCGGCGCAGAAGCCGGCGCGAGCGTCTCCTCGACGATGCTAATGAGAACGCGAGAGGCTTAGGCATTGATGCACACTCCTGGGTTATGGTCGCAGAATAATTGGGTACGCACCTGGGAGGGTGCGTGGCACGATGGCGTTCTCTTGCCCGGTGGGCGCTCGGGCATTAAGTTAATCGCAGAATCGGTGCCTTGATGTCAAGTTCCGTGGCGAGGGGGTTGGCGGTGACGACGGCGGGTGCGGACGGCCGAGCCGTCCTGTTCGACTGGGACGATACGCTCTGCGGCGCGGTACCGCACCGCTACGAAACCATTGCCCGCGTGTTGGAGCGCCTGGGGGAGCGGCGCACGATCCTCGAGGTGCACGACGCCTGGGTTCGTGCCGACGACCCGGTGGTGGACCGGATGGCCAACGGCTTTTGGCTACGACTCCAGCGCGAGCTCGGCCTGACGGGGCGCGACGATGCCGTCGAGGCACTCATCGAGGCCTTCGCCGAACGCGAGCGCGAGCGGCGGTTCGAGATCTACACCGACGTCCACGCCGCGCTCGATCACCTCGACGCCGCGGGCTGGCGCGTCGGGGTCGTCTCGAACAACGTCGAGGCACCGGAGCGCATCCGCGAGGTCGGCCTGGACGGGCGCTTCGCCGCAGTCGTGACGCCGCGGGATGTCGGCGGCCGGGGTAAGCCCGACCCGGTCATCTTCCACGCCGCGCTCAGCCGCCTGCGCGTCGCGCCTTGGAACTGCCTCTACGTAGGCGACACCTACGCGGTCGATGCGGTTGGCGCACGGGCCGCCGGGCTCCGCCCGCTGCTGATCGACCGGCTCGGCATCGGCGCCCCGGGCGACTGCGACGTGCTCGCCACGCTGGCGGAGCTGCCACGCTGGCTGCCGACCGGCTGATCCGGCCGCGCTAGCCGTAGTTGAAGACGAGCAGCGCCACCGCCGCCAGCACCTGCATCACCCCGAACACCGTCACGAGTAGCGCGATCGGCGAGACAACCGCGGTCGCCGCGCGCCGAGCCGGCAGCCGGTGCACCACGCGCACCCCGGCCACACCAATGGCCGTGGCGTGGATGAGGCAGAGCACGCCGATGTGGGGCACCCAGGCACCGAGCGCGGCCACCGCCGAGTAGCAAACCACGCGGAAGGTCGCGCCGAACCCGGCCGTTCCCGCGGGCGCGACGGTGCGGACCATGTAGTGCCCGGCACCCGCCACGAGGGCCAGGAGCAGCGCCCCGGCGAGCGGAGCCACCAGCACCGACAGCAGCAGGCCCACCGGCGTCTGGCTATCCGGCGACGGTTCCATCCCGCCTACCAGCACAAACTGGTGGAAGGGCCAGGGGATCGGCACACCCCGCACCCCCTCCATGCGTAGCACCTCGCCCAGGAAGGTCGCCGTCTCGATACAGGCCAGACCGGTGACCAGCGGCCCGAGCAGGCTGCCGCGTGCAGGCTCGTCCTGGAAGAACGCGGACGGACGGAACAGCAGGCGCAGCAGAGCCACCGGCAGGAGGTCCACTGCCGGCCGGCGCGTGGATTGTTCGACGCGCATGAGGAAACCGCTCCCCTTCCCTTTCCCCGTTCGCGGCTGCCGTGTCCCCGGCGGCAGCCGGTTCACGCCGGGGTAGACCCGGCGAGGGAGAGCGCCGTGGGCGAGCGCCCAAGCGTGCGCCGCGTGTCCCCGAGCGGCGCCGGCACCATCCCCGGCGCCAAGTGTAGAAAAACTGGTAAGGAAAAAGCAAAGTAGTAACGACTCGCGCGTCTTGCGGCGGGAGGTGTTGGGGAATGCGGGGAAGCGACGGGGGTCCACGCGGTGCGGGCCGGTCCCGAAGCCGAGAGCCTGCACAGGTGGGGGCGGGTGTGGCGTGGCGTCGTGGTCCATTAAATGTGACAAGGGGCGTGCTCACTGTGTGGCAAGCACGCCCCTTATCGCCAGTCAGGTCAACCGTGAGAGAGAGGAGAGTCCTGGCTCGGTCGTGGCCGAGGCGACCAAGCCGTTTCGAGGGAATCAGAGGAAGCGAGCCCCCGAGGGGGCTGCGCGTCAAGAGGAAATCAAGGGGGGTTGTGTGAAGCCTGGCATACGCCCGAGGGCGCTGCCCAGCGGCCTCACAACCGGCCTTGACGCGGTTGACCCTCGCTCCTCACGCGCTATCGCGTGGTCGGAGTTAGTTTGTTAATGTCGATCACCCGGCAAGCGGTGTGATCGTCATCCGATCTGCTCAAGTTCTTCGGCAATCTGCCGAAGACGTTGAGCGTTGATCGCGTAGTATTTCATGCCGTTGGTCGGCCGTACGGTGACGATCTCCGCGGCTTCCAGCATGGCCAGGTGTCGCGATACCGCGGACTGGCTGATTCCAAGCCGACCAACGATCTCCTGCGCGTACAACTCCCCGCCCTGCAGCATCTCGATGATGCGGAGGCGCGTGCCGTCGGCCAATGCCCGGAGCCCGGGGAGCAGGTCCGCCGAGAGCTTTGATCCCCGCGCCGGCTGTGTTGCGGCGCTGGTCCGCTGGCAGTTGAAGTAGAGGATCAACTCCGGCGGATAGAGGATGAACTGCGCGAAGTTCCCCAGATGGTACGACGGGCAGATGGTCACGCGCTCAACGTGCGGCAGGGCGAGCTGTACTTCTTCGGGCAGCCGGTGGCCGCTCAGTTCTTCGAAGGCGACCGCCACACTCGGGTAGGTCGTCGAGCGGGCCTGCCGCAGTGCCCGGCGCATTTCTGGCAACGTGCGATGATATTCATCACGATAGCAGTCATGCCAGAAACGCTCGATCAGGGAAATTGTACGCGCTTTGAGTTGTTCAGGTGCCAGAACCAGGTCGACGACCTCGTCAAGGTCGGCACGTGTGATACCTGGTTCAAGAAATGCCCTCCAGGCCGTGCGGTCCGCCGTGTCCGGAGGTGCTACCGTAACTCCACGATCGCGATACACCCTAAGCAATGACTGTGCCATCATCGAATGGTATGCCCAGGGCGGCAGACTCCGCAGATGCGCGATATACGCGTCGAAGTCGGCATCCAGGTGCTCCGGCGTGAACGGGTCGAAGGACATCAAGAGTTCTTCGACGTAGTACAGCAGCCGACCTGAACTCCCCAGCACGGTGTCCAGATCGTGCCGGGCTTCCGGATCCAGTCGCTCTCGCGCTTCGACGAGCCAGCGGTCAAACCGCCGCGGGTCGGTCGCCCGAAAAACCAGCGATAGCGCCGATGTCAGATCGAGCGGCACGGACACCGCGAATTCCAGCTTGAGCGCCGGCCGGCCCAGAATGAGTTCCCCCATGTGTTTCCCGGCTCGACTTGTTCGCTCCGCTGGAGCCTGCCCTTATCGCGGCATGAGCATATCACGTTATCACCAGGGTGTCAACAGCCGCCGGTCATGGGTCATGCGTCATGCGTCAACCGTCATACGTCACCCGTAGTACGTATCGCGTATCGCTCCCCTCTCCCACCAGGGGAGAGGGCCCGGGGGTGAGGGGGAGCAACACGCATCACGCATCCCCGGCCATCCGGGCGTAGTCCTCGCGCGGCGGGCTGAAGATGTCCAGCACAAGACACCCGTCCTCGAAGGTGCGGGCCCGGTGCCGTACCCCGCCCGGGATGGTGTAGGCCATCCCCGGCCGCAACACCCGCGTCTCCTCGCCGATGGTGAGCTCCAGCGTCCCCTCCAGCATCACCCCGGCCTGCTCGTGCGGGTGCTCGTGTGCCGGCATCTCCGTGTTCGGCTCGATCCGCACCCAGTTGAGCATCAGGTTCTTGCCCGTAATTGCCTGCATGGCAAACCCGGGCAGCGGAGAGAAGGACCGCACCTCCGTCAGGTCATAGAAGGCCGGGGCGAACTCGCGCTGCTGGCCCGTGCTCATCGGTCGTCCTCCCTTGACTATGCGTGCCCTCCGCGCGGCGTGTGGCGGCAACAATCGGCCGGACTCGCCCCGCCGAACCACGCACGTTCTGTAACGCTCGAGCACCGATGAGTATAACGTCCGAGCCCCGCGTTGGACGCGCCGAGCGGTCGGAGACCAGGTGGTAGAATCCGGTCCGGCAGGGGTTGCGCCCGCAACTCCACCGCGATGGAGCAGGAGGAGCCTGTGGCCGACGGGAACACGGCCGCCGACCGTTTTTTGCGTGCCTGCCGGCGCGAGCCGGTGGATCGGACGCCGGTCTGGTTCATGCGGCAGGCCGGACGTTATATGGCTGAATACCGCGCCATCCGTGCCCGCCATACCTTACTTGAGATCTGTGCCCAACCCGACCTCGCCGCCGAGGTGACGCTCCAGCCGATCGACCGGCTCGGGGTGGACGCCGCCATCCTGTTTGCCGACATCCTCCTCCCGCTGGTGCCGATGGGCGTTGATCTGGAGTTCGCCGCCGGGGAGGGACCGGTGATCCACAACCCGGTGCGCGAGGCTGCCGACGTCGCCCGGCTGGTCGTGCGCGACCCGGAGGAGGCCACGCCGGCCGTGCTGGAGGCGGTCCGGCTGATCCGGCGGGAGTTGGATGGGCGGGTGCCGCTGATCGGCTTCGCCGGAGGCCCCTTCACCGTCGCCAGCTACCTGATCGAGGGGGGCAGTTCCCGCCACTACCGCCGCACCAAGGAGATGATGTACCGCGCGCCCGAGGTGTGGGACGCGCTGATGGCGAAGCTGGCCGATATGACGGCCCGCTACCTGGCCGGGCAGATCCGCGCCGGAGCGCAGGCCGTGCAACTCTTCGACTCGTGGGTCGGCGCGCTCAGCCCGCTCGACTACGAGCGCCGGGTGCTCCCCTACGTGCGCCGCATCGTCGCCCATGTGGCGCCGCTCGGTGTCCCGGTAATTGTCTTCGGCACCGGCACCGCCGGGCTGCTGCCGTTGATGGCGACCACCGGCGCCGACGTGGTCGGCATCGACTGGCGCATCGCGCTCGACGACGGCTGGGCACGCGTCGGGCACGACCGGGCGGTACAGGGGAACCTCGACCCGCTGGTGCTCTTCGCGCCGCGGGAGGAGATCGAGCGCCACGTCCGGGACATCCTGGCCCGCGCCGGGGGACGTCCCGGCCACATTTTCAACCTGGGCCACGGCATCCTGCCCGAAACGCCGGTCGACAACGTCCGCTACGTGGTCGAGCTGGTGCACGAGCTAACGGGAACGTAGGACGTGGTGCGTGTTCCGTGTTCCGTCCTACTCCCCTCTCCCCTTGTGGGAGAGGGGCCGGGGGTGAGGGGAACGATGACGGAACACGGAACACGCACCACGCAACACGTAAGGGGAACGCATGCGCATTCTGGTCATCGGTGGGACCCGCTTTATCGGACCGTACGTCGTTCAGCACCTGGTCGAGCACGGCCATGAGGTGACGGTGTACCACCGGGGGCAGACCCAGGCGCAGCTCCCTCCCCAGGTGCAGCACCTCTACGGCGACCGGTATGACCTCCCCGCCCGCCGGGACGAGATCGCGCGCCTGGCTCCCGATGCGGCGATCGACATGTTCGCCTTCACCGAGGCCGACGCCCGCGCCACCATGGACGGGCTGACCGGGATCGCCGGGCGCCTGACCGTCATTAGCAGCGCCGATGTGTACGCCGCGTTCGGCCGCCTGATCGGGATCGAGTCAGGGCCGCCCGAGCCGGGGCTGCTGACGGAGGAGTCGCCGCTGCGCCAGCGCATCTATCCCTACCGGGGCGACACGCCACGCGCGGCGGATGATCCCCACCGCTGGCGGGACGACTACGACAAGATCCTGGTGGAGCGCGTGGTCATGAGCGACCCGGATCTCCCCGGCACGGTGCTGCGCCTGCCGATCGTCTACGGCCCGGGTGATACCCAGCACCGCCTCTTCCCGTACCTCAAGCGGATGGACGACGGCCGGCGCGTCATCGTCCTCGATGAGATCGCTGCGCGCTGGCGCGGCGCCCGCGGCTACGTGGAGAACGTCGCCGCGGCCATCGCGCTGGCGGCGACCGACCCACGCGCCGCCGGGCGGGTCTACAACGTCGCCGAGCCGGAGCCGCTCAGCGAGGCGGACTGGGTGCGCGCCATCGGACGAGCCGCCGGCTGGGACGGCGAGGTCGTGACGGTCCCGCCCGAGCGGCTACGCGGCGTGGCAACCATCCCCGGAGATCTGACCCACGACCTGGCGATGGACACGACGCGCATCCGCCAGGAACTCGGCTACGTCGAGCCGGTCCCACAGGAGGAGGCGCTGCGCCGCACGGTCGCCTGGGAGCGGGCAAACCCGCCGGCCGAATACGACCCGGCGCGCTTCGACTACGACGCGGAGGATGCGGCCCTCGCGGCGAGCTGAGCCACACGGGCTGCGTGAGCGTTATCGCTTTGGAGACGACGGAGACACCTCGAATGGACGAGTCGCAGCGGATGGATCAATCGGGGCAGGGCGCGGTGGAGGTCGGGCCGCGCATCGGTGTGCTGATGATGGCCTACGGTGGCCCCAACTCGCTCGAGGACATCCCCGCCTACCTTCTGGACGTGCGCGGCGGGCGTCCCTACTCGGACGAGTTGCTGGCGGAGTTGACCGAGCGCTATCGCGCCATCGGCGGGCGCTCGCAGATCGTGGAGTTGACCCAGGCCCAGGCCGCCGGTGTGGAGCGGGAACTGAACGACGCAGCGGCCGCGGCGGCCGGGATGCGGTTCCGCACCTACGTCGGCATGCGCCACTGGCATCCCTATATCCGCGAAGTGGTGCCGGACATCCTGGCCGACGGCGTCGACACGCTGGTCGCGATCGTCATGGCTCCCCACTATTCCCGCATGAGTGTCGGCGCCTACCTGGAGCAGTTGGACAAGGCGCTGCAGGAGAACAACGCCAGCGTGCCGGTCCTGTCGATCGAGAGCTGGAAGACGCAGCCCGCCTTCATCGCGGCCGTCACCGGGCGCATCCGGGACGCACTCGAGCGCTTCCCCGAGGAGGAGCGGGACGACGTCGCCCTGGTCTTCACCGCGCACAGCCTGCCGGAGCGCATCCTCCAGTGGGGCGACCCCTATCCGGAAGAGCTCCGCATCTCGGTGGAGACCGTGGTCGCCGAGGTGCGGCCGCGTCGCTGGCGCTTCGCGTATCAGAGCGCCGGGGCGACGGCCGATCCCTGGCTCGGCCCGGCGCTGGAGGAGACGCTGGAGGCGCTGGCGGGCGAGGGGGTCCGGAACGTCCTCGTCGTGCCGATAGGCTTCGTCTGCGACCATGTCGAGGTGCTCTACGATATCGACATCGAGGCGCGGGAGCTGGCCAAGAACCTGGGGATGCGTCTGGAGCGGACCGCGTCGCTGAACGACCACCCCTTGCTCTGCCGGGCGGTGGCCGACGCAGTGCGCGAGCGGCTCGGCCAGCAGGTGAAGGCCGCAGCAACGGAGTAGCGAGCGTAGCGAAGGGGGCGGGCGGATGACAGCCGGTCGCGTCGCGATCATCGGCGGCGGCATCGCGGGGCTGGCCGCGGCCTACCGGCTGCGGCAGGCCGACGGCGGGCTGGCCCTGACGCTGGTCGAGGCCGACACTCGACTGGGCGGCAAAATCCGCACCGAGCGGATGGAGGGCCTGGTGATCGAGGCCGGACCGGACTCCTTCCTCGCCAGCAAGCCGGCCGCAGCCGCCCTCTGCGAGGTGCTCGGCCTCGGCGACCGCATCGTCAGCACCACCCGCGAGAGCGGCGGGACCACCATCCTCCACCGCGGACGGCTGGAGCCGCTGCCGGAGGGGATCACCATGCTGGTGCCGACGAAGGTCCGGCCTCTCCTGCGCTCGCGCCTCCTCTCGACACGCGGCAAGCTGCGCATGGCGACCGAGTACTTCCGCCGACCGCGGCTCGACGACGGGGACGAGTCGATCGCCAGTTTCGTCCGCCGCCGCTTCGGCGAAGAGGTCTACGCTCACATGGCCCAGCCGCTCCTCTCCGGCATCTACTCCGGGGATGCCGAGCAGTTGAGCCTGCTCGCGACCTTCCCGCGCCTGCGCGAGACCGAACTGCGCTACGGCAGCCTGATCCGCGGCATGCTGGCGCAGCGGCGCGCGGCTCCGCCGCCCCCGCCCGCTGGGAGCCAGCCCCGCGGCGCGTTCCTGTCCCTCCGCGGTGGGCTGGGCGAGTTGATCGACGCCCTGGTTGACTCCCTCGACGGGATCGACTGGCGGGTCGGCGTGGCGGCTGTGGCCGTGGAGCCGGTCGACGGCGGCTGGATCGTCCACCTGGCGGACGGCTCGGCCATCGCGGCCGACGCCGTCCTGCTGGCGACCCCGGCCTGGGCTACCGCCGACCTGGTCGCCGGGATCGATGAGGAACTCGCCGAGCTGCTCCGCGGCATCCCCTATGTCTCCACCGCGACCATCTCGCTCGCCTACCGCCGCGAGGACGTGGGGCAGGTCGGAGTCGGCCGCGGCTTCGTGATACCGCGCATCGAGGGGCGGGAGTTGACCGCCGTCACCTGGGCATCGAGCAAGTTCCCGCACCGCGCGCCGGAGGATCTCGTCCTGCTGCGCGCCTTCGTCGGCAGCGCCGGGCGCGAGGAGGCGGTCGATCTATCGGACGACCAGTTGCTGGATCTGGTGCGGCGGGAACTGCGCGAGATCCTGGGTCTGGAGGCGACCCCGGTGCTGACGTACATCCACCGCTGGCACCGCGCCATGCCGCAGTACATCCTCGGCCACCTGGAGCGGGTGGAAGCCATCGACCGGCGGCTGGAGCAGCACCCCGGCCTCCTGCTCCTCGGCGCCGCCTACCGCGGTGTCGGCATCCCCGACTGCATCGTCTCCGGCGAGCGGGCCGCCGCCCGGGCGCTGGCCTACCTCGCCGGCGCGGCGGAGCCCTCACGCCAGCCCCAATAGCCGGCCGGGAGAATTCCCATTGGCAACCGGCGATCGCCAGCCCGGTAGGAACGCCCTCACCCCCGGCCCCTCTCCCACCATGGAGTTTGACGAATGAGATGGGTGTAGGTGGTCGGCCCGTGCCCAGGGGTGGGTGATGTGAGGATCCCGCACCGCGGCATGTGCCCGGGGCTAGAGCCGTCGGGCTCACAACGAAAGCCGGCTGGTGATCTTTCACGGGCCATACTGGGGATGCTGGGGGACGGACGCGAATGGAGCCACCAAATGCGCCCACACACGCTGGAGCTGACCCCCGCCCCTACCTGCGCGAGCGCGCCAGCGCCATGCTGCAGATCGCCGATGGGCGGTCGGCCCGCCAGATGGCGCGCCACGGGTTGTACAAACCGCGCAAGCCGGAGACGGTCTGCCGCTGGCTGGCCGCCATCGACGCGGCGCTGGCCCTGACGCGGGCTCAGCCGGAGGTGGTCAGCCTGGTGTATGCCGATGCGTTCATCCTCACGCGGCAACCGACGCTGGCGGCGGTGTGGGCGGCGCAGGGCACCGAGCCGGTAGCGCGCCTGTCGCAGCGCCGCAACACCCGCTGGCGCATCAGCGGGGCGCTGGATGCGGTCACGGGGCGGGTGACCACGCATGCGGCGGCGCGCATGGGGGTGGCGGAGCTGGGGCGGTTTCTACGGCGGCTGCGGGCCACCTACCCCGACCGGCGGCTCATCCTGGTCTGGGACACCTGGCCGGTGCACCGGCACCCGGCGGTGCTGGCGGTAGCGACCGAGTTGGGCATCGAGCTCTTGTGGCTCCCGACCGATGCCCCCTGGACCAACCCGATCGAGAAGCTCTGGCGCTGGGTCAAGCAAGCCATGCTGCACCACCATCGCCAGGCAGATCAGTGGGAGGCACTCAAGGACCAGGTGGCGGCCTTCCTCGACCAGTTTGCGGATGGCTCCGTGGCCCTGCTGCGCGACGTCGGCCTGCTACCGGAGCTGGACGGGGCGGTGAACGCAGTTCATGGTCCGACGACGTTGTGAGAGATCATCAGCCGGCTTGGCCTTGTCAGCCCGGCTGCTTTAGCCCGGGCATGGACCAACCGCGTGCGTCTGTGTAACTCGTCAAACCTCATCACCCTCGGGCGCGAGCCATGGCACGGGGATCCTGCTACCGCCCGTCCCGGACACCAACCATGGCACGGAGCCCGCGCACCACCCGGCCGAGCGCGTGCCGCTACCCGGCGCTCCGTCACGCACCGCGCCCGCCTGCGTTTCCTCAGGACACGACCGCGGTCCATCCCTCGTGATACGGTCATCTCCTGCCCGTAACACTCTGTCGATCTTCTCCGTTCACAGATCGAGCGGATCGTGCGCGATTGCTCTGGAGCAGAGAGTTGAACATCCTGCGCGGTCACTCAGGCGACGGTGTGGCGCCGCGGGAGGCGGCGGCCGAGGAGGAGGCGCTAGTGGAGCGAGCGCGGCGTGACCCGCGCGCATTCGCCCCGCTCTACGTGCGCTATGCCGATCCGGTCTACCGGTTCTGCTACCGCCGTCTGGGCGAACCGGAGGCCGCCGAGGACGCCACAAGCCAGGTCTTTCTCAAGGCGCTCGCAGCACTACCTGAGTATCGAAGCGGGTCGTTCCGCGCGTGGCTCTTCACCATCGCCCGCAACGTCGTCATCGACCTCTACCGCGAACGACGGATCGAGCGCCTGCCGGAGACAGCCCCGGACCCGATCGACCCCGGCCCGACGCCGGAGGAGGTCATGCTGCGCGCGGAATCGCACCTCGGGGTGCAAGCGCTGCTCGCGGCGCTCTCGCCGGAGCAACGGGAAGTCGTCGAACTACGACTGGCGGGGCTGAACGGGGCGGAGATCGCGCAGGTGCTCGGGCGCAGCCACGGCAGCGTGCGGGCGCTCCAGTACCGCGCCGCGCAGCGGTTGCGGGATGTCCTTGCCCACGGCACGCAGCGCGGAGGCGCACAATGCGACTGAACCGCGATGAGCTCGAACGCGAGACGCTGGACGCACTCGACCGCTACTGGGACGCGGTGGCCGCTGGTGAGCGCGTCGTCGACGGCTCGCTAGACCCGGCGATCGCAGCAGCCGTGCGCACGGTGCACGACCGCGACGATACCCCGGCGCCCAACCCCGCGTTCCTGGCACGGCTCGGACGTCAGTTGGAGGCGGAGGCTGGGGCGCGGATTGGCCGATCCGACGCACCGCTGCCGAGCGCGGATGGGCCGGGAGGCCACGACCTGCTGCCGGAACACCCCGCAGCGACCGACCGGGCAGAGACGCCCCGGCGTAGCTGGCGCCGCTGGGTGCGCGAGAGCGCGGGGATGGCGGCCGCGGCCGTGGTCCTCGTCGCCGTGGCCGGGCTGCTGGTCGCAGTGCTCCAGGGGCGGGGCACCGAGCCGGGTGAGGCATCGACCCTGGTGGCGACCTCGTCCGACTTCACGATCAGCCTCAGTTCCCAGGGCCGCGACGGCGATCGGTTGCTGCTTGCACTCATGATCGAGCCGACCGACCCCGAGGCGATGCCGGACCTGAAGTCGCTGGGCGAGTTCGTCGGCTGGCGGTCCGAGAGCGACGGCCACCTCGACGGGTTGGCAGACCCGCTGGGGAAGCCGAAGTGGGTCGTCCCTGTGGCAGAGTCCACCCGAGAAGGCGGCAGGTGGGACACGATCGTCACCGGGTACAGCGTCGGGCTGTCCCTCCGGATGCTGCGTGAGCCGGACCAACCGGTGAGCATCACCATCACCCGTCTCGTGTTCCGCCAACCGGACGGCACGGAGCGGGAGTTCCCCGGCGAATGGCGCTTCACTTTCGTCCCGGCCGACATTGCCGAGGAGGTCCACCTGCCCGGTCTGGAAGCGATCGAACCGGTGCTGGCGACCCTGCGCGAGGCCGGACTGGTATTCGACATTGAGCAGACGTTCGAGATCGGCGGCGACGCACCGATGCGCTCCGGGACGATCACGCTCCACTGGCTAGCTGTGGACCGGGACGCGACCTACCTCGGGTTCACCGCCGACCCGCCGGAGCTTGCCGAGATCACCCTGTTGGACGAGCGCGGGCTCCCGGTCGGCCTCCTATCCGACGGGATGATGGCTGCATACCTTGACATGGACGCAGACGGTCGACTGCCGGGCACACGGTGGGAGTCGTTCGCCGGGCTCGACCCCGCCACTCGCGAGGTCCGCATTGTGATGCAGCCCAACATTGACCCGAATATGGTCGCCCCGGGGACGGCGTCCCGCGTGCCGGTGACGCCCGCGATGACCTCGATCACCGTCGATCTCTCGCCGCTCGCGGACCTGCCGGAACCTCGGCCA
>NZ_JADGHZ010000101.1 GCF_019683595.1 Sphaerobacter sp.
GCGGGGAAGGGGGACGGGGACGCTGGGAACCGGTGTGCGGGCGGCCTGGCGGACGGGGAGCGGGCCGGACGCACGACCGGACGGCACCAAGTCCGGTGCCGCCCGGCCGCGTCGGCGCGCTCGGTTGTCGCCGGATCCTAGTGCTTCAGGATCTTGATCCGGTCGTACATGCGCACGAACACATTCCAGGTCGGGACCAGCTCGCCCTGGGAGTTGCGCGGGAAGTTGGAGACCCACGGCTTGAGCAGGCCGTAGTTGTACGGGTTGTAGACGAAGATCGCGGCGCCGTCCTTGAGCATCAGCTCGTCGGCCTGCCGGTACATCTCCAGCCGCTTCTCTTCGTCCTTCTCCCCGGCCGCCTCGCTCACCAGCCGGTCGTACTCCTCGTTCTGCCAGGTGTGGCGCGAGCCGGTTGGGAACTTGGAGTACCAGACCAGGTACTGGGTGTTGTTGGGGTCGGGGTAGTCGATGTACCAGCGGACCCACCAGAGCTGCAGTTCGTGCTTGTAGGCCCGGTCGTAGACCTCGCGCTGCTCGCCGATCTCGTGCTTGATGTCCATGCCCAGATGCTCCTTGAGCATCTGAATGATGGCCTCGGCGGCGGCCTTCGGCGCGTCGCCCTCTTCGCGCTGGGTCAGGGTGATCGGCGGCCAGTTCTTGCCGCCCTCATACGGGGTGCCCTTGAGCAGGGCCATGGCCTTCTCCGGGTCGAAGGCGGTGTACTCCTCGTACTTGTTCGGGTTGTACCCGGGCATGCCCGGCGGGGTCATGGTATAGGCCGGGGTGCCGAGCCCCTTGAGCACGTTGTTGACGATGACATCCCGGTCGATGGCGTGGGACATCGCCAGGCGCACTTCCCGCACGTCGAAGGGCGGCATGCCGAAGTGGGGGGCGAGGTACCACGTCCCGTACAGGTTGTACTTGACCATCTCCTTGGACAGCGTGGGGTCGTTCTGGACCCGTTCGAGCTGCCCGAGCTGCCCGCGGTAGTGCCAGTCGATCTCGTTGTTCTCATAGGCGAGCTGGGAGGCATCGGACGCGATGATCGGGCGCTCGATCCGCTGGAGCGTGATGTTGGCCGCGTTCCAGTAGCCCTCGTTCTTCTCGCAGATGACGATCTCGTCGTGACGCCACTCCACCAGCTTGAACGGGCCGTTGGAGACGCAGTTCCCGGCCTCGGTCCACTTGTCGCCGTACTTCTCGACCGACGGACGGTGCGAGGGAGCCGCGGCGATGTAGGACGCCAGCACCGGGAAGTAGCCGCGCGGGCCTTCCAGCGTGCAGACGAGGGTGTAGTCGTCGACCGCCTTGACGCCGATGTCGTCGCGGGTGAAGTTGCCCTGCCCCAGGTTGAACGGCTCGGCGTTCTTCAAGTCGTAGAGGAAGCCGGCGTAGGGGGCAGCGGTCGCCGGGTCGAGCTGGCGCTTCCAGGACCACTCGTAGTCGTGCGCGGTCACCGGGTCGCCGTTGCTCCACTTGCTGTCTTTGCGGAGATAGAAGGTCCAGACCGAGGCGTCCTCGTTGGCCTCCCAACGCTCGGCGATGTCTGGCTGGACTTGCAGATCCTCGTCGAACTGGCCGAGCTGGGCGAAGAGGCTCTCCTCGCCGCCGCAGTAGAGGTCCCAGTTGAAGTCGTGGCTTGTCGGGTCGGTCTCGAAGTTGACGCGGAAGACTTGCTCCTCGGCCAGCTCCCCTTCCGCCGAGCCGGGCTGGCTGGTGGACTCACTGCCGGTTCCCTGGGTTCCCTCGGACCCGCCGGTGGTCCCGCCGCCACCCTCTCCCTCGGAGCCACCGCAGGCGGCCAGGGCGAGCGACACGGCAGCGGCGCCCCCGGCCGCGCCGACGATGGCCAGGAACTGGCGCCGGTCGGCTCGCACGGCTTCAAATCGTTTGTGCAGCAGCCGCAATTGTTCCGGATCTTCCCACCACCGAAGTTTGTCCATCGTCTCCTCCTCTCGCGCCGCGTTCGTCGCGGCCAGGCCAATCCATCGTGGTTCCGCTACCGTTCAGGTCCTACATCGTGGAGAGGAGCATCCGGCCGCCCAGCCGGTGGATCCTCGCGCGCTCCGCCTACTTCTGCTGCATGCGCGGGTCGAGCGCGTCGCGCAGACCGTTGCCGAAGAAGGTGAAGGACATCATCACCACCGCGATCGCAATCGCCGGGAAGAGCGCGAGGTACCAATAGGACTGCAAGTACGGGAAATACTCACCGACCATTTGCCCCCAGCTTGGTCGCGGCGGGTTGATGCCGACGCCGATGAAGCTCAGGCTCGCCTCGGTGAAGATGGCCTCCGGCACACCGAAGGTCAGCGCCACGACGATGGGGGTGAGCGCATTAGGGAGCATGTGGCGGGTGATCAGCCGCCAGGGCCCGGCCCCGACGGCGCGCGCCGCCTGGATATAGTCCTTCTCTCGCATGGACAGGAACTCGGCGCGGGTCAACCGGGCGATGGTGACCCAGCCGGTGATCCCAATGGCGATGAAGATGTTCTGCAAGCCCCGCCCGAGCGCGGCCATGATCAGGATCACGAACAGCAGTTGGGGGAAGGCGTACATCACGTCGACGAAGCGCATCAGGATGGTGTCGGTCTTACCGGCGGCGTACCCGGCGATGGCGCCGATGGGGACGCCGATCAGGAAGACGATCACCTGCGCGCCGAGGCCGACCAGCATCGACACCTGGGCGCCGTAGATCATGCGGCTGAGCATGTCGCGCCCCGTCAGGTCGGTACCCATCGGAAAGTCGCGGCTGGGGAACTGGGAGATCGCGCTGTAGTTGGGCTTGTCATAGGGGTAGGGCGCGATCACGGGCGCAAAGATCGCCATCAGTGCGATCAAGAGGATGACGATTCCCCCGGCCAGGGCCAGGCGGTTGGCGATCAGGCGCCTGAATGCGTCCTGCCACAGGGTGCGGTGCGGGCGGGCCATGCCGGCCAACGTCTTTGAAGCTGGGCGGCCGGCCTCGGTAGTCGACGGCGCCAGCGTCTCTTCACGGCGCGAGCCGAGCGCATCCATGGCGTTTCTCCCCTCCTCAGGCCAGCCGAATCCGTGGATCCACCACGCTGTAGAGGATGTCCACCACGAGGTTCATGATCGCCAGGAAGATCCCGTAGAGGAGGATGATGGCCATGATCAGCGGGTAGTCGCGGGCGATCATGCTGTCGACGAAGAACCGGCCCATGCCGGGCACGCGGAACAGGGTCTCGACGAAGAAGGATCCGGTGCCGACCGCGGCGAACATCGGGCCGAGGATGGTCAAGGGGGGCAGCAGGCCGTTCTTGACCGCATGCCCGAGAATCACCGCGCGCTGGGACAGCCCCTTCGCTTGCGCGGTCCGCATGTAGTCCTGACGCATCACTTCGACCATGCTGGAGCGGGTGTAGCGGGCCAGGATCCCGAGCGGGCCGAGGCCGAGCGCGATAGTCGGCAGGATCCAATCGACCGGGCTGGTCCAGCCACCGGTGCGCGGGATGACGCCGAGCCCGAGGACGAAGACGACGATCAGGAAGATCGCCAGGACGAAGTTCGGCACCGCGACGCCCAGCGTCGCGATGAAGCTACACACGTAGTCGATCGGGCCGTTTTGGTCGACCGCTGCCAGGACGCCGAGCGGGATGCCGATGAAGATCGCGAGCAGGAGCGCCATGGTGCCGAGGTGGAGCGATACCGGGAAGGTGCGCTTGAGGATCTCCATGACAGTGCTGGTCTTGTGGACGTAGGAGCTGCCGAAGTCGCCGCGGAGGGCGTTCTTGAGGAAGGTCAGGTACTGGACGTGCAGCGGCTTGTCCAGGCCCCACTTACGGGCGAGATTCTGCTGGGCGGCGGGGGGTAGCGGGTTGGCGTTCGGCGCGTCGGGTTGCAGAGGTGAGCCGGGTGTGGCGTGCATCACGATGAACGTGACGAGTGAAATCGCCAGCATAGTTGGCACCAGCCAGAACAGGCGGCGCAGGATATACTGACTCATTTCCCATCCCCCCTAGGTCGTCCCCACGACGGCGCCGGGTACTGGAAGTTGCCCCGGGTCCGCCTGGGAACGGCGGTCCGCGGCCGCTGCTGCCTCTTGTCGGTCTCGCTACGAATGCGTAGCTACCGTATCATCGGCGTGCGGACGTGTCAATAAGAGCTGTGAGTGCGTGCGTCCTGTGAGCCGTTCAGATCGGCACATACCGGATGCGCAGAATCCAGACTGTTGGGCGGGATGGTTCAAGGTTCCGTCCCGTGCTTGCCCGAGGAAGGCCGTGTCCGGCACGATAGATCCACGTCTGTGTGCCGAATCCGGCGGCTGGCGGTCATGAGGGAAACGTCAGGAGCCCCACCGATGCCGCCCCGGACCGGCGCCATTCCACCGGGAGCCCGTCCGGGGGGCAGGCCGCCAGACGCATCACGCCTGGGCCTTGGGGTCGAGCGCGTCGCGGAGGCCGTCGCCCAGGAGATTGAACGCGAGCACCGTCAGCAGCAGCGCGATCCCCGGGGCGAGGGAGAAGAGCGGCACGTCCGTGAGGTGGATCGTCCCGTCGCGGATCATCTGGCCCCAACTCGGCGTCGGCGGTTGCACGCCCAGGCCGATGAAGCTCAGGCTGGCCTCCAGCCGGATGGCTGAGGCGGTCCAGAGGCTGGCGAGTACCAGCAACTCGCCGGCGACGTTCGGCACGATATGGACCAGCAGGAGCCGGCCGTCGCGGGCGCCCAGGGCACGTGCGGCCTCAACGAAGTCCTTGTTCTTCAGCGACAGCGTCGGGCCGTGGGCCACTCGGGCGAAGCGCGGGGCGATGGTCAGCCCGATGGCCAGGATCAGGTTGGTCATGCCCCCGCCGAGCACGGCGGCCACGAGCAGCCCGGTGATGAGGTCCGGGAAGGCGAGCATGACGTCGACGACCCGCATGATGGTCGTCTCGACCCGACCACCGCGGAACCCGGCGACGGTGCCCATGGCGGTGCCGAGCAGCCCGCCGAAGGCGACCGAGACGATGCCGACCAGCAGCGCTGCGCGAGCGCCGTAGATGATGCGCGAGAGGATGTCGCGCCCGTAGTCGTCCCGGCCCAGGGGATAGCCCTCGCTGGGAGGGGTGAGGCGATTGACCACGCTCTGCTCGAGTGGGTCATGCGGTGCTAGCAGCGGGGCGGCCACGGCCACGAAGACGATGATCGCCACCATAGCGAGGCCCACCAGGGCGGCGCGGTTCTGGGTGAAGGTGCGCCAGAGGCGCCGCCGCTGCGAGACATACCTGACGGATGGGAGTGTCGCTTCGGCCTGTGCCACCTATTCGTACCTTACGCGAGGGTCGACCAGTCCGTATACGAGATCGGTGATCAGGTTGATGAAGACGATGAAGCAGGCGTAGATCACCATGATCGACTGCACCGTGGTGTAGTCGCGCTGGCGGATCGCCCCGACCATCAACCGGCCCAGCCCCGGCCGTGAGAAGACGATCTCGGTCAGCACCGAACTGCCGATCAGCGAGATGGCGAAGATACCGACGAGCGAGACGATGGGGATCAGCGCCGCGCGGAAGGCATGCCGCAGCAGGACGACCCGGTTGCTCAGCCCCTTCGCCCGCGCCGTGCGCACGTAGTCGTCGCCCAGGACGTTGATCATCACCGAGCGGGTCATGCGCCCGATGTAGGCCGTCTCGATCAGCCCGAGGCTGATAGCCGGAAGCGCCAGGTGGTGGAGGTTGGCCAACGGGTCCGAGAAGTTCCCGGCTCCGAGGGTCGGGAAGAGGCGCCAGCGCACGGAGAAGAAGTACAGGAGCAGGATGCCGAGATAGAACGCCGGGAACGACAGCCCCGCCAGCGACAGGACCCGTCCCACGTAGTCGACCATCGTGTTGCGGCGGACGGCGGTGATGATGCCGACGGGGATGCCAAGGACCAGGCCGATGAGGATCGCGGCAACGGCGAGCTCGATCGTGTGCGGCAGCGCGAAGCGAATCTGATCGATCACCGGTTGGCTGCTGATCAGCGAGCGGCCGAGATCGCCGCGGAGCAGCCCGCTCAGGAAATCGACGTACTGCACGTAGAGCGGCTTGTCGAGGCCCATCCGCTGGCGCAGGGCCTCGACTGCCTCCTTTGAGGCGTAGTCGCCCAGGGCGGCCGTGGCCGGATCGCCCGGCACGACGCGCACGATGATGAAGATGAGCGTCAGTACCGCCAGGAGTGTCGGCACTGCAAGCAGGATGCGCTTGAGCGCATAGACAGCCACAGGCGCCACCCATCCTAGAGCACGGCCCGCCCGGAACCGAGCAGGACCCGAGCGGGCCGCGTGGACACGTTACCCGGTGATGGTCGTCAACTCGGTGATCTGCGGGTAGAGGGCCAGCGACGACTTCAGCTCATGCCCGTAGTCAACCCGTTTGGAGCGCCCGTAGACCTGGTTGATGTACAGGAGCGGCATGGCCGCCATGTCCTGCAGGATCCGGGTGTTGATCTCCTTCCAGAGCTCCACCTGCCGGTCGGGGTCGGTCTCGGCCCGTGCCTCCTCGATCAGGTCGTCGACCTTGTCGTAGTGCGAGAAGTTGGTGTTCGGCTTGGGGCCGGTGACCACGATGGCATCGGAGTGGAAGAACTGGGAGAAGTAGGCGTCCGGATTCGGCCGGAAAGCGATGTAGATCACGATCGGGTTGACGTTCTCCCGGATCAGACTGTGGAACGTGGGGTGGTCGACCACGTTCACCGTGAGCGTGACGCCGATCTTGGCGAGCTGTGCCTGGAGTGCTTCATAGTGCTTGCGGTAGCTGTCCAGCTCCGACGTGACGACCTCGAAGGTGAGGTTCTGTACGCCGGCCTCGGCGAGGAGCTGCTGGGCGCGATCGGGGTCGTAGTCGTAGGCGACGCCTGCCTGCTCCGCCTCCTCGCGCGTCAATCCGCCGGCCATCAGTTCGGCCGGGGCGACGGAGTAGACGCTCTGCGCGACCGGCTCGCCGAAGAGCGCCAGGTGCTCCTCACGGTTCATAGCGTAGGCCAGCGCTTGGCGGACTCGCACATCCGAGAGCGGCTCCCGGCTCATGTCGAAGTTGACGAAGGTGACCTCGCCGACACCGAAGACGTCGGCTGTGAGCCCGTCGATCGCGTTGATCTTGTCCACCCAGCGCGCTTCGGAGATGCCGTCTACCACGTCCATCTCGCCCGATTGCAGCGCCAGCTCACGGCTGGAGGGATCGGGCATGAAGCGCAGGGTGACGCCCGCCAGCTTGGGCGCGCCGCGGAAGTAGTTGTCCCAGGCGACCAGCTCGATCGTGTTCTGCGGCGTGTAGTTCTGGAACATGAACGGTCCGGTGCCGACCGGATGGGTCTTGATGGCGTCGGGCCCCATCGCCTCAACCGCCCGCTGGCTCATGATGAACCCGCCGGAGTAGTTGGCGACCTTGGGCAGGAAGAGGAGCGGCGAGAGCGGCGTGTCGAGCGTGATCCGGACGGTGTAGTCGTCGACCTTCTCGAACGTCATGCCGGTGTACTCTGCCGCGTAGGCCGAGGTGTCTGAGTTGGCCGACTTCTGGAGCGAGAAGACGACGTCGTCCGCCGTCAGCTCGTACGACTCCGTCTGCGGGCCGGGGTGCCACATGACCCCCTGGCGCAGGGTGAAGGTCCAGACCTGCTTGCCGTCCACGATCTCCGGCTCCGGGATCTCAGTGGCCAGGTCCGGCTCGAACTGAGAGCTGTCGCCCGGCTTGTAGCGCACCAGAGCGTTGAAGATCATGTCGACCACGGTGCGGTCGGGGGTGCTCGATGCGTAGTGCGGGTCCAGGGTGCCGAGGTCCGCCGCGTCGAGTGCGAAGCGGAGCACCGGTCGATCACCCGAGGGCGCGCCGCCCGACGGAGTCTCGCCGGGCTCGGTCGTCGCGGTGCTCCCGTTCCCCTCACCGGCGGGGCTGGTCGGTTCGGTTTCTTCGTTGCCACCACCACCGCAGGCAGCGAGGAGTCCGCCGATGACGGGCGCGCTCAGGCCGATCATGGCAGCTCGGCGGAGCAGGGCGCGTCGGCTGATCTGCCCCCCGGCCACGGCGGCGGCGAGTTCGTGCATCTCACGGTCACGTTGCTGGTTCATGACTCCTCCTCTGCATCAAACACGCCCAACCACACGCCCGCGAGGGGGGTGGAGACGTCCATGGGTGGGAACGGGTGGTGCCACTCCGGGCAAGTCCCCGAAGAGCGGGTCTGCCGTCGGGTTCGGCTCAGGAGAGCGCCCGCAGCGCGTCGGTAATCACACCGGTGTTGCTATTCGACCAAGTACTAACAGACAGCCGCAACGGTGTCAACAGCGGCATGTGTGAAAGTGGTGTGCGCCTAAGGTATTGCGACGCGCGGGACGGGACGCGGCGTGCCCCGCCACCAACGCCCGGGGCAGCCAGCAGGGATAACAGGAGCTCCGCCGTGCTGAGCTTTCCGCGGCGCTCGGTCGGTTGCCGCTACAATGCGGGTGAGGGCGGGCGCGACGAGAACGTGCCCTGCGCCGGGGCCAGGGTGCGGCCGCGGTTGATGATGCGGAGGTGATGGCGAGCCATGGGCCTGTCGGATGCGGTGAATCGGGTCTTCCGGAACGGAATCCTCCACGCGACCACGAACCCGGTGGTGCGGCGCACCGTCGAGCGCTACGGGATGCAACTCGGCGCGGCACGCTTCGTCGCTGGTGAGAGCCTCGACGAGGCGATCCAGGCGCTGCGTCGCCTCGAAGACATGGGCTTCAAAACCAACACCACGATCTTCGGCGAGCACGTCTTCGATGCGGCGACCGCCGACGGGGTGGCCGACGACTACATCCGGGTCATCGATCGCCTCAAGGCCGAGGGATTGCGCACCAACATCGCGCTCAAGCCGACCCACCTGGGCCTGAGCGTGAGCCAGGAGGTCGGCTTCCGCAACGTCCGCCGGGTCGTCGAACACGGCGCGACGATCGGCACCTTCATCCGCATGGACATGGAAGACTCGCCGTGGGTCGACGGCACGCTGGGGATCTACCGGGACCTGCGCGAGGCGGGCCTGGACAACACCGGGGTCGTCCTCCAGGCGTACCTCTACCGCAGCGAGGTCGACCTCGAATCGTTGCTCCCCTACGCGCCCAACATCCGGATCGTCAAGGGGGCGTACCTCGAGCCGCCCGACATCGCCTACCCGAGCAAGGCCGACGTCGACCGCGCCTACATCCGGTTGGCCGAGCGCGCACTCTCCGCCGACGGCTACACCGCGATCGCCACCCACGACAAGCGGATCATCGAGCACGTCATCGACTTCACGATCGCCAACAAGATCCCCCGCGACCGCTTCGAGTTCCAGATGCTCTACGGCATCGCGACGGACCTGCAGCTCCAGCTCCTCCGGCGCGGCTACACGGTGCTCATCTCCACCAACCACGGCACCGGCTGGTACCCGTACCTGATGCGCCGGCTGGCGGAGCGCCCGGCCAACCTTCTCTTCTTCGCGCGCAACGCCGTCCGGCTCCCGTTGAGTACGTGACGCCATCACGGCGCGGCGGTCGGTGACGGATAACCGTTGCGGGACTGGCCCCGTCTACCCGCCAGCCGCCCGCGCTCCCCGCGCGTCATCCTGAGCGGAGTCGGGCGCGGCGCGCCTAGCCGGTCTCGCGGGCGACCGTCGTTGCCTCTGCGGGGGCCGGAGCGGCAACGGCGTGCGCGAGCCGGGCAAGGTCGTGGTCGGCGATGCCGGGGTACACCGGGAGGTAGAGCACCTGGTCCATGACGCGCCGCGCCTCCCGCGGCTCCAGCTCCGGTCGATCCGGCGGCGGGTCCACGACCGACATGCTGGAAGCTCCCCGCGTTGCGTCGAAGCCGTGTCGCCAGAGTCGTCGCACCAGACCGTCCGGGTCCGCGGCCTGGATCGGGAAGACCCAGTAGCTGTGCTCAGCGGCGCGCGTGCCGGGTCGGTCCACGCCGGGCATGAGGGCGATCGCCGTGCGGGCTGCTTGTGCCCGCCGCGCGACCCGGCGCGGGTCGAACCGCGTCACCCGCCGGGCGAGCAGGGCCAGGAGCGGCGCGGACGGCTGCTGCCGGATCTTGGGCATCAGTCCCGCGCCTGGGAACCCGCGCAGGGCACCACTGATGACCGCGTCGTGCTCCCGCCCCAGCGCATGGCATGCAGCGGTAAAGGCCCCGTACGGCACCGGCGTGGCTAGCAGCTTGAACATGCCGAAGGTGAGCACCCGCTTCAGGTAGCGCCGGCGGCTCTGCACCGGGTATCCCGCCTGGAGCGAGCGCATTCGCTCGCGGATCGCGCCGTCGCGCACCGTCACGATCCCGCCACCCAGAGCTGTCGCCGTCTTGATCGGACCGAAGCTGAAGAGGCAGGCGTCGCTCGCGGGATGCCCGTGATAGTCCGGCCCGGTGAACGCCTGAGCGCAGTCCTCGATCAGCACGAGCCCGCGTTCGTGGGCGAAGCGCGCGACGTCATCCAGCGGCATCCGGCTCCCGAACAGGTGGGCCACCAGAATCGCGCGCGTGCGCGGCGTCCACGCCCGCTCCAGGTTCGCGACCGGCACCGAGAGCGTCGCCATATCGAGATCCACCGGCACCGGCACCAGACCGTGATGCTCGATAATCCGGGTCATGTCCCGGATCGTAATCGCCGACACCAGGATCTCGCTCCCGGCCGGGAGCGCCAGCGCATGGAGGAGCAGGTCGAACGCGCTGCGCACCGACAGGCAGGCCAGTGCCTCACCCTGCGGCGACCACGCCGCCTCGACCCGCCGCTGCGCCGCGGCGCGGTCGCCCGGCCACAGGCACCGCGCCGCCGCGACGGCCAGATCCGCCCAGCCGATATCCGGCTTGCCTCGTGGGATCATCCGCACCTCCAGACGGGAGCGCTTCTCGCGGTGTGAGTCTGTTCGCCGCGGCATCGCGCCGGGTATGGGTGCCAGTATCCCCGCAACGGGACCGTGCCGTCGAGGGGGTTTGACAGGGCCTGCCACCATGCCGATGGTGGCAGGCCCTGCGGTGTGTCCCTCGCCGGTACGCTGCGTTTCCGGTCGTCACGCACGGCATTCGCGTCCGTGCGGCTACCGCAGTGCGAGTGCCGGGAGCTCGCCCATGGGCGGATCGAACAGGCTCCAGAGATGCGTTGCGCCCTCGGGCGTGCCCTGGGTGACCGTCGCCGCGCCGTCCGCGACGGCCTGCGCCCACGGTAGCCGGCCGGTGAGGAGGCCGCGCAGCGTCGGCTCGGTGGTCTGGATCTCCAGTGCCGCGTCGGCAGGAGCCGTGGCGAGGACCTCCGCCACGTCGGAGCGGATGGCGAGGCCGTAGCTGGCGCCCGTATCGGTGCAGTGGAAGCCTACCGTGAGGTGCGTTCCCTCGCTCTGTGCCGGGTTCAGGCGGGTGGCGAGCGCGCGAAGGAGCAGCGGGATCGGCATGGTGGCGGCGACGTCCGGGTTCCCCAGCGCGCGGAGCGTGGCGAGGAGGCGGGCACGATCCAGCGTCCCGTCGATCTCCTTGGCGCCCATCAGGTAGTTGTTGCGCCAGATGGGGTTGCTGGTCCGATACCCGAGCTGTCGCAGGGCATCCGCCTTGAGCCGGCGTGCGTCCTGATCCTCCGGGTCCAGCCGGAGCAGGTGCGTCAGGAGCTCCGCGACCCAGCGGAAATCGCCCGCGTTGTACGCTGCCTCGGCGTTGGCAATTACCGCGTCACGTCCGCCCATCGCGTCGACGTAGCGGGCGGCGCGTTCGCGGCGGGGCAGTGGGTCGATCGAGGCGGGGTCACCCTGGAACCACCCGTAGTAGTTGTGATAGATCTGCCGCACCGTCTGCTTCACGGTGCCGTAGAACTCCCCGAGCCAGGGATGATGACGAAGGCGAGACGGTAGCTCGGTGAGGGTTTCTGCGAGCTCGTCGCGGGTGTAGCCGCGGGCCATCAGCCGGACGGCCTGGTCATGGACGTACTGCACCGCATCCCGGTAGGCCATGAGCAATGCCCGGGCGTCATCCTTGCCCACGAGCGGGCGACCATGCCCGAAGATGAGTGCCTGTGCGTCGTACTCGCGGAGCAGGTCGATCGCCCGAACCCACTGCAGCGGATCACGGACCGCGCCTCGCAAAGGGTACACGTTCGGTAGCGTCTCGCCCTGGATCACGTCCGCGACATGCAGGACGCCGTGATCCGGGAACCACATGACGATCTCATCGTCCGACTCGCTCGGCGCCTCGCGGAGCTGCACGGTGATCCCGGCCACCTGAATGTCGAGCGTGCCCTGGAACACGGTTGTCGGCGGGATGAAGCCGATCGTGCCGGTGTGGAACTGCGTCCCGAGGCCGGTCTCCACCCACCCTTCGGGCCCGCGCTCCAGGTCGAAGCCGAACGTGTACGCCAGTCGGAGCGCCGGCACGATCCCGAGACTGGGATTCCCCCGCACCCCGGCGAGCAGCCGCTCGTGGGCGTAGATCGCCACCTGCCCGTTTTCGACCTGCTCCGAATCGAGAATCGCGCGCACCCCGGAGATGTGATCGGGGTGGCTGTGGCTGTAGATCAACGCCTGGATCGGCTTGTCGCTCACCTTCCGCAGGTCGCTCAGCGCCTGGCGCGCGTTCTCCTCGTTCTCGAGGCAGTCGATGATCAGCACGCCGTCGGTCCCGACCACCATCGTCATGTTGGCCTGTCCATAGCCGACGGCGACGTAGAAGTTCTCGGCCACCTGGTAGACGCCCTGGTCCATCGTCCGCGCGTGGTCGGTCAATCGCGGCGGGACCGTCGCGGCCTCCTCGGTGAAGGCGAGGTTCTTCCCCGTCAGGAAGAGTGGTTCCGGGATTGGCACCCTGTTCTCCCATCCACAAACACGTGCCATACGCACAGAACATGCATTCTAATTGGAAGTCCGACGACGCAGCAATGG
>NZ_JADGHZ010000102.1 GCF_019683595.1 Sphaerobacter sp.
CCCCGATGCGCCGAGCCCGCCGCGCGGCCGGGGCCGGGGGATAAAGCCACCGGGCACAGGCCGGATGGCCGGAGCCTCATGCCGAGATGTGAGCCCGATTTCCCCAGCCGGCTTCAGCCGGCTTTCCGTTGTCAGCCCGGCGGCTTTAGCCCCGGGCACGTGCTGCGGTGCGGGATCCTCACACGACCCATCTCCGGGCCCGAACCACGCGCTTACGGCTCCTCGCTACCCGGGGTCGCCGGGCCGGAGCGCACGATCCCGGCCTCCCGCAGGCGTTCGAGCTCCTCGTCGGAGATGCCGATCTCGCGCAGGATCTCGTCGGTGTGCTCGGCGAAGAGCGGCGGCACCCGGTGCACGCCCGCCGGCGTCTCACTGAACTTGATCGGGACACCCAGCAGCCGCACCGTCCCCATGGTCGGGTGCTCGCGCTCGACGACCATCTCCCGGTGGCGCACCTGCGGATGCTCCAGCGCCTGGTCGACCCGGTAGATCGGACCGCAGGGGATCCCGGCCTCGTTGAAGATGCGCTCCCACTCGTCCGAGGTCCGCGCCTGTAGCTTCTCGCTGATCAGATCCTCCAGCAGCAGGCGGTTCTCGTGACGCGCACCATTGGTGGCAAAGCGGGGATCGGTGAGCCACTCCTCGGTGCCGAGGATCTCGCACAGCTTCCGCCAGCGCTTGTCCCCGGTCGCCCCCAGCGTGATGTAGCCGTCCTTGGAGCGGAAGACCCCGTACGGCGCGTTGATCGGATGGTGATTTCCGGCCGGCGGCGGGGTGCCGGCGCCGTTGAGGTAGCGGACCGCCTGGAACGACATGAGCCCGACCATGCACTCCAGCAGCGAGGTCTGGATGTGCTGGCCGCGGCCAGTGCGCTCTCGCGCCTGAAGGGCCGCCAGGACCCCGTAGGCGCCGAAGAGGCCGGTCACCAGGTCGGCGATCGGGATGCCGACGCGCACCGGCTCACCCCCCTCGAAGCCGGTGACGCTCATCAGCCCCGAGACGCCCTGGATGATCTGGTCCAGGCCGGGACGGTCCGCGTAGGGGCCGTCGGCCCCGAAGCCGGAGATCGAGCAGTAGATGATGCGCGGGTTGATCGCCGAGACGCGCTCGTAGCCGATGTTGAGGGCGTCCATCACGCCCGGGCGGAAGTTCTCGATCACCACGTCGGCCTCCGCCGCCAGCCGGCGGAAGATCTCCTGCCCCTCCGGGCGCTTGATGTCCAGGGCAAGCGAGCGCTTGTTGCGGTTGGCCGAGAGGAAGAAGGCGCTCTCGCCGTTGAAGAACGGCGGCCCCGACGCCCGGCCGTCCTCACCGCGATCCGGATTCTCGATCTTGATGACGTCGGCACCCAGGTCGCCGAGCCACATGGCGCAGGTCGGCCCCGCCTGGTGCCGCCCCAGGTCCAGCACACGCACTCCCGCCAGCGGCATCGGCTGAGATCGTTCCTGCTCCGGCACGTCAATCTCCTTCCACAGCCACCGTCACGCCCGAAATTGGCCTGGTGTGTTCCCGAGCCCCCGGCCCCGCATAGTCTATACCTGCCGGCGCCGCGTCACGTGCCCGAGGTTGCTTTGCTCGGAACAGACTCGCGTCGAGTCCGCCGGGGGCGCGCGACGCTGCGTAGCACGAGAGGGCAACCGTCGATAACAGTCAGGTGTGGGGAAAACCTGGAGAACCGAGTGAATCGGGCGTACCACGCGTTAGCCCACCCATGATGGAAACATTCGCTTCACTACTTGCGCATGGCTCACTGTACCAGCGGCCGGAGAGAGACGTCAATACCGAGGATATGGTGACGAAACCCCAATCTTGGTGTTCGTCACGCCTCTCAGAGTAGCAAGGCCGCCGGGATCCCCGATTGATGGATGCAGGCCGGACTTGACGCTCGCCAATGATTCCTCTACAGTGACTACAAGCGCGGAACAAATAACGGCGTACGAGCTATCTGACGCTATACCGAACATGTGTTAGCGGCAGCTACCAGCTTGCGCTGTCGCTGCTTGCTCAGTTCCTGTGAGTCGGCCGGGGTATCGAGGAGGTGCGGACCGCCGGAGGTGTCAGTGGTGGGACACCGATTGGGGGGATGCGGAGATGGAACGTGATCGTAAACCGAGCGGGGACGGCTGGAGGTTGCTGGTTGCCGTAGCCCTGATGGCGTCGATTACGCTGGCGGCATGCGGCCCGGCCGCAGGACAGGCCCGTGGCATTCCAGACAACTACCCCGACAAGGCAATCGAGCTTGTCGTCCCATACGCTCCAGGCGGCGGCTCGGACAACATGGCCCGTACCATCACAGCGATTCTCCAACGCGAGGGGATCTTCACCAAGACCATCAACGTGGTGAACCGCGAGGGCGGCAGCGGCACCGTCGGTCAGACATACGTCGCCGGTAAGAAGGGCGACAACTACACGATCATGACGATGACCTCCGGCATCATCACCAACGAGTTCGTGCTCGATACGGACATCACCTACCGAGATTTCACCCCGATCGCGAGGCTGGCGCTCGACCAACTGCTGATCATTGTCCGGAAGGACTCACCGTTCCAGACGATTGAGGATCTGATCAATGCCGCGAAGGCGACGCCGGACGGCGTGAGTTGGGGTGGTACCGGCCTAGGCGGGGAAGACAGCCTGCTGCTGGCGCAGATCGAGAAGGAAGCCGGCGTCCAGCTCAACTACATCAGCTTCGACAGCGGCGGCGAGGTTCAAGCGGCGTTGCTCGGCGGGCACGTCGATGTCGCCTCGGCCAACCCCAACGAGGTGCTCGGGCAGATCGAGGCCGGTGAAATCCGCGCCCTCGCGGTCGCCGGCCCCGAACGGCTTGGCCAGCTCCCTGACGTACCGACCCTGAAGGAGAAGGGCATCAACGCCATCTACGAGCAGACACGCGGGATCCTCGGGCCACCAGACATGGACCCTGCAGCGGTCGAGTTCTGGGCGGAGATCTTCCGCCAGCTCTCCGAATCGGAGGCCTGGCAGACCGAATTCATCGAGGGCAACATGCTGCGCTCAGGATATCTGGGACCTGAGGACTTCCGGAAGGCGATGGACGAAGAGTCCGCAACCGTCAAGGAACTCATCGAGGAGATGGGTCTCGGATCGAATTAGGGGTAGCTCATGCGGCTGGCGGAATACATCGCAGCGATTGCGGTGGCGGCGCTAGGGGTCGCTGCCATCGGCCTCGCGCGCCAACTGCCGTACCGCGCCGAATTCGGCGTCGGCCCCGGGTTCTTCCCGCTGTGGCTGGGCGTGATGCTGGTCATCCTCTCGGCGGTCCTGGTCCGGAACATCTGGCAAGCGGACCGGCAGCCGGCGGCCCCACGTGAGCCGGCAACCGACGAACCGGCCCCGAACCAGATCATCCCGGCAGCCGAGGCCCGCAAGCCGTGGCTGATCTTCCTGGTCAGCACGGCCGCGGTCGTGGTGCTCTTCTCCTACCTCGGGATGGTCATCTCCATGGGGTTGTTCATGCTGGTGACGGTGCGTTGGGTGGCCGGCCGGTCATGGCGGGCGAGTCTCGCGTACGCCGTCCTATCCCCGATCGCGTTCCACATTACCTTCGGCGTCTTGCTCTCAGTGCCGCTCCCAGTGGGGCCGTTCGGTTTCTAAGGACAGAGAGTAGTGCGGCGTGATTGATCTGCTCCAGAATCTGCTCCACGGCTTCGCGGTCGCGCTCACACCCACCAACCTGCTCTTCGCGCTGATCGGTGTGTTCGCCGGGACGGTGATCGGTGCCCTGCCCGGCATCGGCACCGTCGTCGGCGTGTCACTGCTGCTGCCGCTCACGTTCGGCATGGATCCCACCAGTGCCATCATCATGCTGGCCGGCATCTACTACGGCGCCCAGTACGGCGGCACGATCAGTTCCGTGCTGGCCAACATCCCGGGCGAGTCGGCGACCGTCGTGACGACCCTGGACGGGTATCAGATGGCGCGCCAGGGCCGGGCAGCGAAGGCCTTGGGCATCGCGACCATCGGGTCGTTCATCGCCGGGACGTTCGGCGTGGTCATGGTGACCCTGCTCAGCCCGCTCCTGACCCGCATCGCACTCCAGTTCGGCCCTCCCGAGTACTTCGCCCTGATCCTGCTTGGCTTCACCGCGATCTCCGCCATCGGCGGCCGCTCGCCGGTCAAGGGGCTCATCTCGGTGACCGTCGGGCTGCTCCTGGCCACCGTCGGCCTGGACGTCATGTCGGGTCGGCCGCGCTTCACCTTCGGGCAGGACTGGATGCTCGACGGATTCAGCTTCCTGGTCGTGGCCATCGGGCTCTTCGGCATCGGTGAGATCCTCGAAGGGATGATGACGCCGGGCGGGCACCCGGTGATGCAGGCGTCGCCCCACTGGCGTGATGCGCTGCCGTCGGCCGCCGATTGGGTTCGCTCGCGCTGGGCGATCGTACGCGGCACCATCGTCGGGTTCATCGTCGGCATCCTGCCGGGCGCCGGGGCGACGCTGGCGTCGTTCATCGCCTACAGCGTGGAGCGCAAGGCGTCGAAACACGGCTATGAGTTCGGCAAGGGGGCCATCGAGGGCGTCGCCGCGCCCGAGTCCGCCAACAACGCCGCCTCGGCCGCGGCCATGATCCCACTGCTCACCCTGGGCATCCCCGGATCGGGGACGACGGCGGTGCTGCTCGGCGGCTTCCTTCTCTGGGGCCTTCGGCCCGGCCCCCTCCTGTTCACCGAGCACCCGGACTTCGCCTGGGGCCTGATTGCCAGCATGTACATCGGCAACGTCATGCTGGTCCTGCTCAACATCTTCGCCATCCCGCTCTTCGCCAGCGCGCTGCGGGTGTCTTACCCGATCCAGGCGTCCTTCATCGTGATGTTCGCCGTGGTCGGTGCCTATGCGCTGAGCAACAACCCGATCGACGTGCTCTTCGTGGGCGCCTTCGGCCTGCTTGGGTTTATCATGAAGCGGCTCGACTTCCCGGCGGCCGGATTGATCCTGGGGTTGGTTCTCGGCCCGCTGGCGGAGCAGAACCTGCGCCGGTCACTCACGCTCTCGCACGGCGATTGGTCGATCTTCTTCACCCGCCCCATCTCCGGCGCGCTGATGGTCCTGGCCATCACGGCGCTGTTGTGGCCGGTCGTGCGTAGCCAGATCATCGAGCGCTGGCGCGGAGGAGTCGAGCCCGAGCCTGAGCCCGAGGCCGGACTCACTGACGGCGATTAGATCCGGCCGCAGGCTGGCGACGTTCAGCGATTCGTTGGATTGAGTAAGGGGGCAGGTCGTTGTCGGGACCATTCGCAGGCGTGAGAGTCCTGGACCTCTCGCGCATCCTCAGCGGACCCTACTGCACGATGGTGCTCGCCGACTACGGCGCGGAGGTCATCAAGGTCGAGCGCCCCGGCGCCGGCGATGATACGCGGCACTGGGGACCACCCTTCATCGGGGGCGAGAGCGGCTACTTCCTTAGCATCAACCGGAACAAGAAGAGCATCACCGTCGACATGAGCACGCCGGAGGGGCGAGAGATCATCTACCGCCTCGCCCGCACCGCCGACGTGGCCATCGAGAACTTCCGGCCGGGCACGGCCGATCGCCTGGGTATCGGCTACGAGCGGCTGCGCCAGGAGAACCCCAGCATCATTTACTGCTCCATCTCCGGCTTCGGCCAGACCGGTCCCTACCGGGACCGGCCCGGCTACGACGCTCTGGCGCAGGCTATGAGCGGCATGATGGCGATCACCGGTGAGCCGGACGGTCCGCCGATGAAGCACGGGATGTCGATCGCCGACATCGGCGCCGGCATGTGGGCAGTCTTCGCGATCGCCGCCGCGCTCTACCACCGCGAGCGCACCGGCGAAGGCCAGGCGATCGACGTCTCGCTGCTCGACGCCCAGCTCTCCTGGCTGACCTACGCTGCCGGCAACTACTTCGCCTCTGGGAAAAACCCCGGTCGCTACGGCTCTGCCCATCCCAACATCGTCCCGTACCAGCCGTTCGCCACGGCCGACGGCTACATCATGCTGGCCGTGGGCAACGACCGGCTCTGGCAGCAGTTCTGCCAGGCGGCTGGCCGGCCCGAGCTGGCGGACCAGCCCGGCTTCCGGACGAACGCCGAGCGCGTGACGAACCGCGCGGACGTCGTCGCCACCGTCGGCGAGATCATGGCGCAGCGGACGACCGCGGAGTGGATGGAGCTGCTGGAGCGCGCCGGGATACCCGCCGGGCCGATCAACACCGTCGAGCAGATTCTGGACGACCCACACGTCCTCGCCCGGGAGATGGTCGTCACCCTCCAGCATCCGACCGCGGGTGAGATCAAGACCGTGGGGATCCCGGCCAAGCTGTCGGACACGCCGGGAACGGTCCGGTCGGCGCCGCCGCTGCTCGGCCAGCACACGGACGAGATCCTCGCAGAACTCGGCTACGACGCCGCCGCGATTGCCGACCTGCGCGAGCGCGGCATTGTCTAGCCCGCCGGGCCATGGCCGGCTCGGGGAAGGAGCGTGCCGCGTCGCGGTCCCGCCGGGAACACGGCGTTTGCAACGATCTGGGTCACGCGAGAGGACAGGGAGCGATCGACGATGACGACCGACTCCGCAAACGAGATCCTGTTCGAGGTGGATGGCCCGGTCGCGACCATCACGTTCAACCGGCCCGAGGCCATGAACGCGATGACGTGGAACATGTACGACCGGCTGGTCGAGTACTGCGACGCGATCGACGAGGACGACCGCATCCGCGTCGTCCACCTCAGGGGCGCGGGCGATCGCGCCTTCGTCGCGGGCACCGATATCAGCCAGTTCCGCACCTTCGACGACCCGGAGGACGCCATCCAGTACGAGATCCAGACCGACGAAGTCGGGAACCGGCTGGAGCGAGTCCGCAAGCCGGTCATCGCGATCCTGCGGAGCTACTGTGTCGGCGGTGGCGCCGGGCTGGCGTTGGCCGCCGACTTCCGCTACGCCACGCCGGACCTCCGGTTCGGCATCCCGATCGCGCGCACCATCGGCAACTGCCTCTCGATGCGAGGCTACAGCCGCCTCGTGTCGTACGTCGGGCCGATCAAGGCCAAGGAGATGCTCATGCTCGCCCGGCTGCTCAACGCCGAGGAGGCGCTGCAGCTCGGTGTCGTGACCGAGGTGGTTCCGCCTGAGCAGTTGGAGGCACGCGTGGCCGAGGTCACCGAGCGGCTGCTCTCGCTCGCCCCCCGGACGCTGAGCGCGACCAAAGAAGGCATCCGTCGCATCGTCGCGCAGCACGCGCTCGATACCCACGAAGGCGAAGACCTGATCGTCTCGTGCTACATGAGCGAGGACTTCCGCAACGCCGTCCAGGCGTTCGTCGAGCGGCGCAAACCCGTCTGGACCGGCCGGTAGCGCGAAAGGAGCAGTCACCCCATGCCGATTCGCCCCTTCCGCGGCAAGCACCCCGAGATCGACCCCAGCGCCTACGTCGCCGACGGCGCCCAGGTAATCGGCGATGTCACACTCGGCCCGCAGGCGAGCGTCTGGTTCAACGCGGTGCTCCGCGGCGACGCCGACCGGATCGAGATCGGAGCGGGGAGCAACATTCAGGACGGCGTCGTCGTTCACGCCGACCCGGGCTTCCCCTGCCGCGTGGGGCGCGACGTGGTGGTCGGCCACGGTGCCATCCTCCACGGCTGCGAGATCGGTGACGAGTGCCTGATCGGGATGGGGGCGATCATCCTCAACGGCGCCCGGCTGGGACCCGGTTGCGTCGTCGCGGCCGGCGCGCTGGTGCCGGAGGGCAAGGAGTTCCCGCCTCGCTCGCTGCTGATGGGCGTACCGGCCACAGTCAAGCGCAGCGTCAGCGACGAGGACCTGGCCGCCACCCGGGCCGGTGCCGCCCACTATCGGGAGCGTGCCACCCTCTACCGGGCGGAGTTGTGGGACACCGAGGACCGGGGGTGAAGGTCGACACGTTGCGCATAACGCATCATGCATGACGCATGACGCCTCCTACTTGCCACGACAGGAATGGTGCGATAGGCTGATACTATCAGTCTCCAGCGAACCAAGTTGGTCATACGCGCATTCCGCCTGGACCGAGGAGGCGTTACGATGTCGGAGCGTCCCTGGCTCGCGCACTATCCGCCCGGCGTCCCGGCGACGCTGGAGTATCCCGAGGTCACCCTGGATCAGTTCATCGAGCAGTCGGTCGCGAAGCATGCCGACCTGACCGCGCTGCGCTTCGCGACGATCACGATGACCTACCGCGAGTTGTGGGGCCGGGTGCTGCGCTGCGCCGCGGCCCTGGCGGCACTGGGCGTCGGCAAAGGGGACCGGGTCGCGCTCATGCTGCCGAACTGCCCGCAGTACGTCATCGCCTACTTCGGCACCCTGCGGGCGGGCGGGATCGTCGTGCAGGTCAGCCCGCTCAGCACCCCGCGCGAGCTGGTGCACCACCTGACCACGTCGGGAGCGGAGACGATCATCGTGGCCGACATGCTCTACCCGGTGGTGCAGGCGGTGCTGCCCCAGGTGAATCTCACGAACGTGCTGGTGACCCGACTGCGCGGTGAGGTGACCCCGGGACCGGAGGCCCGCGCCTTCGAGGAGGTGCTGATGGGCACGACCGGCGCGCCGCCGGATGTGCAGGTAACGCCCGATGACGTCGCGGTGCTCCAGTACACCGGCGGTACCACCGGCATCGCCAAGGGCGCCATGCTGACGCACCGCAACCTGGTGGTGAACGTGCTGCAGACCGCCGCCACCAACCCCGACTTTCCCAGCGGCGCCGACCTGCGGGTGCTGACGGTCCTGCCCCTCTTCCACGTCTACGGCATGACGGTCTGCATGAACCTGGGGCTGGCTCGCGGCGGAGAGTTGATTCTGGTCCCGCGGTTCGAGCCGGCCGAAGTGCTGGAGACAATCAAGGCGACCCAGCCGACCTCCTTCCCCGGCGTCCCGACGATGTACGTCGCGATCAACAGTGTCCCCAACGCCGAGGAGTACGGCGTCGGCTCGATCCGCTTCTGCAACTCGGGCGGAGCGCCGATGCCGCTCGAGGTGATGGAGTCCTTCGAACGGCGCTTCGGCGCCACGATCATCGAGGGCTACGGGCTGTCCGAAACCTCCCCCGTCACGCACGCCAACCCGGCGACCGGGCTGCGCAAGCCGGGGACGATCGGCATGCCTGTGCCGGACACCGACGCCGAGATCGTCGATGTCGACACCGGCACCCGCGTGCTCCAGCCCGGCGAGGCGGGCGAATTGCGCATCCGTGGGCCGCAGGTGATGGCGGGCTACTGGGGCATGCCGGAGGAGACGGCCGACGCCATGCGCGACGGCTGGTTCTACACCGGCGACATCGCCACCATGGACGAGGACGGCTACTTCACCATCATCGATCGCAAGAAGGACATGATCCTCGCGAGCGGCTGGAACGTCTACCCGCGCGAGATCGAGGAAGTCCTCTACGAGCACCCGGCGGTCTTGGAGGCCGGCGTCATCGGCGTACCCGATCCCTACCGGGGCGAGACGGTGAAGGCTTATGTAGCCCTGAAGCCGGGGGCGAGCGCGACGGCGGAGGAGCTGGAGGCGTACTGCCGCGAGCGCCTCTCGGCCTATAAGGTGCCACGCGCGTTCGAGTTCCGCGACACGCTGCCCAAGAGCGGGGTCGGCAAGGTGCTGCGCCGCGTGCTACTCGAGGAGGAGCGCCAGCGCACGCCGGAGGAGTCCGCCACCAGCGAGTAAGAGCCCCAGAGCGGACGTGATGCACCGGCACACCCGGCGTCGTCACCTGATCGACTGGACAGGTGACAGCGCCGGGCGTGTACGTATACTGCGAACAGATGAGCGATTCCCGGCCGCTTCGTACGGGCTCACCGCCGAGAGGAGATAGCATGGCCCCGAGGATTCGGGTCACGAGCCTGCTGGTTGACGACCAGGAGAAGGCCCACGCGTTCTACACCGAGAAGCTCGGCTTCATCACCAAACAGGACCTCAAGATGGAGCAGGGCTGGTGGCTGACCGTCGCCTCGCCCGACGCGCCGGACGAGGTCGAGCTCTCGCTCGAGCCCAACAACAACCCCGCCCTCGCGGGCGCGGCACAGGCGTACCAGCGGGCGCTGTTCGAGAACGGCATCCCGGCCACCGCCTTCGCCGTCGAAGACATCCATGCGGAGGTCGAGCAGCTCAAGGCCCGGGGCGTGCAGTTCACGATGGAGCCGACCGACGTAGGCCCGGTCATCATCGCGATGCTGGACGACACCTGCGGCAACCTGATCCAGCTCTACCAGGTCACCGCGCAGCAGTAGCCCACGCCGCCCGCAGCAGCGGACGCGCACCAGCATGGTACAGTTGAGACGCCAGGACCGCGGTGGTCCTGGCGTCGGTTCGTCTGAGCAAGGACTTGCCGCTCGTGCGCGACATGGCACCTGCACGTAGGCTCCGCCGCGCTCGTCGCCTCCGGCTCTTGTTCCTCATCCTCCTCGCATTCACCCTCGCCGCGCTGACTGCGTCTTCGGCCCTCGCCCACGGCGAACTGGACATGGCGCGCAGCACACCGGGGCCGGGTTCGATCAATGGCGTATCGCCCGAGACGGTCGACCTGTGGTTCACCGAGCCGCTGGAGGAAGCGCGCTCCTCGATCGAGGTCTACGACGCCGAACGCCAGCGGGTCGACAACGGCGACGTGAGAGTCGACCCGGCCGATCCCCAGCACATGCGCGTCACCCTGCCGCGCCTCCCCGACGGCACCTACACCGTCGCCTGGCGCTCTGCGTCGCAGACCGACGGCCACGTGCTGCAGGGGACATTCGAGTTCCGCGTCGGGCAGGCCCGGCTGCCGGCGGGAGCGGCGGCGACGGACGGTGAGCGCCCAGCGCCACAGGCGGTCGCGCTGCGCTGGCTCACGCTGCTCGGGCTCTCGGTGACCGCCGGGTGGTGGCTGCTCGGCCTCCTCGGCGCGCGGCTCACCGCCCGTTCCCGCCGGTTGGCGCTGACGGGCGCGGCCGTCGCGCTCCTGGCCGACCTGGCCCTGGTCCCGTTGACGGCCTACCTGCCGACTGGAAATCTGCCGCGCCAGTCGCTCAGCGCGGCACTCTCCGTGATGCCCACGCCCTGGCTGGTCCGCGTCGCCCTCGACGCGGCCATTGTGGCGCTGATCGGCCTGCTGGCGCTGCCCGCCCTGCGGCGACGCTGGCGGCCGCTGCTCGGGCTGGGTGGCCTGCTGACGGCTGCCGCGGTGTTGACGCTCACCCTCACCAGCCACTCCGCGGCGCGCGAGTCCTACCGGCCGCTCGCGATCGCGCTCAACGCCGCGCACCTGGAATCGATCGTCTTCTGGATCGGCGGCGTCGTCCACCTGGCGACCACCCCGCGCCTCTGGCGTGAGCAGGGCAACCCGGCGCTCCGCCGCTTTTCCCGCCTGGCGCTGGTGCTGGTGCCGGTCGCCTTCCTCGCCGGTGCCGCCAACGCGGGCGTCCTCCTGCCGCTGAGTCGCCCACCGTGGACCAGCCCCTATGGCCGGGTGCTCCTGTTGAAGACCGGTATCGCGCTCGGGATCCTGGGACTGGCCTGGTTCAACCGGCGGCAGATCCAGATCGGCCTGCAGCGGCTGGTGGCGCTGCTCCGCTCGCTGCGGGGAGAGGCGGCGCTCGGCATGGGCGCGCTGCTCGCGGCGGCGGTGCTGGCCCTCACAGCCCCACCGACGCCTGCCCAGATCGAGCCGCTCCACCTGCGGTTCGACCTCGACGACGGGCGCTACGCCCACCTGTTCATGCCACACCCGGACACCGGGAAGCGCGACCTGACGATCTGGCTCAGCGGGCCGGATGGCACCCCGCTTCCCGACGTCCAGCGCGCCTACGTCACGCTCCGCATGCTGGAGCGTCCGATCGATCCACCGCGGCTGCGCGCCGAGCGCCAGGACGACGGTCGCTGGCTGGTCTCCGGCGCGCCGTTCACCGTGAAGGGCTGGTGGCAGGCCGAAGTGGAGTTCACCGGCGGCGCCCCCGAGCCGGAGGTAGCCACCTTCGCCTTTCTCCTCCCGGACCCGATCTTCGTCGGCCCCGAGCAGCGGAAGGAGAACGACCCGGCCGCCGAGGCGCTCTACCAGGCCGCGATCGACCGCCTCTCCCGCCTCACTTCGATGTCCAGCCTCGAGCGGCTGACGGACGGCTCCGGCAACAGCGTCACCACGCGGTTCGCCTTCGCCGCGCCGAACCGCCTCCGCTACGCCACGGCCGTCGGCGGGGAGTCGATCGCAATCGGGGATACGCAGTACTACCGCGACGGCAACGGAACCTGGACGGCGCAGCCGCGGGCGCGACCCGTCCGCTTCCCGCTGGCCCAGGTGAACTACTACACCAACCCGGAAGGGCTCACCCTCGGCCGGGAGATGGAGATCGACGGCGAGACCTGCCGGGTGGTGAGCTTCTACGCCCCGGCCGACAACACCCGCGGCGAGGTCTGGTACCTCTGGTGGGTCGACGAGGAGACGCACCACATCCGGCAGGAGGCGATGGTCGCCAACCACCACTACATGCTCACCAAGTACACCGACTTCGACGCCCCGGTGACGATCGACGCGCCGGAAGTCGCAAGCCGGTGAGGGGGCATGTTGCGTGTTCCGTGTTCCGTGTTCCGTGTTCCGTGACTCAGCCTGCCGATGACGGGTCTGTGCGTGGCGGCGCGTGCTCGGGGTGGGTGGTGGGAAGGTTCCCACGTTGTGGCGCGTGCCCGGGGCTAAGGCCGCCGGGCTGACCAGGAAAGCCGGCTGAAGCCGGCTGTGGAGTGCGGCGGTCCGAGCCGCCGCTGTGGTATCGCGCGGCCGGAGCCGCGCGCCGGGGGCGGATCCGTGCCGGCGTCGGGGCGCGGGGTCGGGGGCG
>NZ_JADGHZ010000103.1 GCF_019683595.1 Sphaerobacter sp.
TCGTTGATCGGCAGGCCGGCCCCGATGGCGGCCGCCATCGGCTCCTCGATGGTGTACGCCTCGCGCGCACCCGCGCTCAGCGCCGCGTCTTTCGCGGCGCGCTTCTCAACCTCGGTGACGCCGCTGGGGATACCGATGACAACTCGCGGATGGGGGGCCATAAAACGCTGCACGTGCACCTTGCGGATGAAGTAGTGCAGCATCATCTCGACGGTGTCGAAGTCGGCGATGACCCCGTCCTTTAGCGGGCGGACGGCCACGATGGTCTCCGGCGTCTTGCCGACCATCGCCTTCGCCTCGACCCCGACGGCCAGCGCGCGCCGCGTCTTCTTATCGACGGCGACGACCGACGGCTCGGAGATGACGATGCCCTTCCCGCGCACGTAGACGAGGGTATTGGCTGTCCCGAGATCGATCCCGAGATCGCGGCTGAACAGGCCGAACAGCGCGCTGAGCGGTCGGATCATGCCGGATGGGACCTCCTACCCCCCTGTACCTTGGCAGCCGCCCCCGGCAGGGGCGCTCCCCCGTCGTCGCGCCCGGCACCGACGGTCCGCCGACCGTCCCCATCCGCGCCAGTACCGAGGCGGCCGGATTATACCATACGGTCGCTGGCAGCCCGGCACCACGCCCTAGTGGAGGTACAGCGCTGGATCCTGAAAGACCCCGTCGAGCTCGATGATGAAGTGTACGTGCGGCCCTGTCGAGTAGCCGGTGCTGCCCATCGGGCCGATATAATCCCCCTGCGCCACCGGCTGCCCAACCGACACCGCGGGCTCCTCGGCCATGTGGCCGTACCAGGTTACGAAGCCGTTGCCGTGGTCGATGCTGACGGCGTAGCCCAGGCCGTAGTCATTCCAGCCCGCGAAGGTGACGACGCCGCCGTCGGCCGCGTAGAGCGGCGTGTAGAAGTCGTTGGCGATATCCCACCCGCTGTGGGCCTCGTGGAAGTACTGGGTGATGACGCCGTCGGCCGGCCAGATGAACGACCCGGTGGCGACGCCAGGCTCCGGTGCCGCCGGTGCCTCCGGCGCGGGCGTTCCGGGCTCGACCGGCGACGGCCCCTCCGGTGCGATGGCGACCCGCGTCGGGATGGGCGGCGGCTCGGGCCGCGTCCCGCCTGGGATCATGACATCGCGCCCGACCACCAGCGGCGCCCCGGCGCTCAACCCGTTGGGTTGATAGTCGCGGATGGCGGACGGTTCCACCCCGTACGTCGCGGCCAGCGATTCAACGGTGTCGCCCTCGACGACCGTGTGCAGAATGCCGTCGACCGGCGGCACCCGCAGCGACGTCCCGGCCGGCAGCGCGCTCTCAGCATCCATCAGATTGTTGGCGGCCAGCAGCGTTTCGACTGTGCGGCCGGTCTCCCGCGCCACATCGGCCACCGTCTGCCCCTCGACCGTCACGTAGGTGGCGATCTCAAGTTGCGGCACCGTGACCGAGACCCCCGCCGCGCTCAGGTAGCCGCTCAGGCCGATCCCGCCGAAGGCCGGGATGGCGAAGTCCGGACCCCCCGCGCCCACAGCCGAGGCGTGCCGGATCACATCGCTGCCGCCCGGCTGGCTCGGCACCGGGGCGCGGTTCCAGAACCCGCCTCCGGCCACTACCGCGACCGCGACGGCGAGCACCACCGCGTGGGTCAGCCGTGTGCTCAGCCGCGACCGGCGCGGCGTCACCTCGGGCGTGGAACTGTCCGGCGATTCATCCGTGAACGCAGGGAGCGGTGATGCGGGGGCGAGCCGAGGAGACTCCGGCGCTGCGGCCGTCTCCGGCGATGTGGGTGGCGATGCGGCGGGGCGAGCGTCCCCGCTAATGCCGGCGTCCTCCCACGGACGCCAGCCGAATCTCACAGCGTCATGCGACCCGGCGAGCGTCGACCCAGCATCAAGCACCGGGTCGCGTCGCTGGTCGTCCCAGCGATCCCGCACCCTTCCCGATTCCTCCCCCGATGTCGCGCGCGGTCGCCTGCGCCGGCATTTCCCCCGAGCCGGCACGTCCCCCATAATGCGACCGCACCATCGCGGGGCCAGGATAACAGCCGCTCTCCACGGCTGTCAACCCAGAAACCCGCGTACGTGCGCACCCTTCTGGCGATGCGGTACAGTGTCACCGGTCGCGGCCGGCGGGGGATCCGGCCGATTCGACGCGGATTCCGTGGGTCGGGAACAGGCGAGGGAGAGACGACGGTGGCAGGGAACTACGTCATCCACGACGTGGCGATCTTCGATGGCGAGCAGCTCCTGGACGGCCGCCACACGGTGGTCATCGACGCGGGGCGCATCGCGGACATCCTGCCGGCGGGCGCGGTGCCGGCCAGTCTCCTCGAGGAGGCACGAAGCAGCGGGCGGCTGGTCGCGGGAGAGGGGCGCACGCTGCTCCCCGGGCTGATCGACCTGCACGTGCACCTGACCTGGAGCGCCGGCGCCGACCCGGTCGCGACCCTGGCGCTGGAGACGCCGGAGCAGACCTTGCTCCGGAGCGTGGGCCACGGTCTGGCGCAACGCGACGCCGGCATTACCACCGTGCGCGACCTGGGCTCGCCGCACGACCTGGCGATCCGTCTCTCGGAGGCGGTCGCCGCGGGGTGGGTGCCCGGCCCGCGCATCATCGCCTCGGGCCGCACCCTGATCATGACCGGCGGCCACGATCCCTTCTGGGGCCTCATGGTCGACGGCCCAGCCGAGGCGCTGAAGGGCGTCCGCACCCAGCTCTTCGCCGGGGCGCAGGTCATCAAGGTCTCCGCGACCGGCGGGGTCTACGGTCGCGCGGCCGGCGAGGCGGTCGACGACGTGGAGCTGCTGCCGGAGGAGCTGGCGATCATCACCCAGCAGGCCCACCGGCGCGGGGTGAAGGTCGCGGCGCACGCCATCGGCGAGGAGGGAATCACCAACTGCCTCGACGCCGGGATCGACACCATCGAGCACGGCCACTTCCTGACTCGCGAGCAGGCCAAGCGCATGGCCGACGCGGGCACCATCCTGGTTCCGACGCTCTTCGTCTACCAGCAGGTCGCGGGCGCGGATGGCGTGCCTGAGTACGCCAGCGCCAAGGCCCGGGCCATCGTCGAGCGACACCGGGAAGCGGTTGCCATCGCGCGCGACGCCGGGGTGCGCATCGGCGCGGGGTCGGACGCCGGCTCACCGGGCACGCCGCACCCATCGCTGCTGAAGGAGATCGAGTGCCTGGTCGGGGCAGGGCTGCCGCCGACAGAAGCGCTCGCGGCGGCCACCAGCATCGCAGCCGAGGCCCTAGGTCTGGAGGGCGAAATCGGCCGGGTGTGCGCCGGGCTGGCGGCCGACCTGATCCTGGTCGAGGGCGACCCCACCGCCAGCGTCGCCGCCCTGCGGCACGTCACCCATGTCTGGCAGCAAGGGCGCCTCACCGTGCGGCCCATGTAGAGACGACCGGCCGGGCGCCGGGGAGGTCAACGTCGCACCGTGTTCCTGTTCCAGCGTGGCGGTGTGACGGATTCCGCGCTCGGCAGGTGCCCGGGGCTAAAGCCGCCGGGCTGACAAGCAAAGCCCACTGAAGGGGCTGGGGATGCGATGTCCGTCGGGGTGCCGGATTGGATCTGCCCGGATGTGGTCATCGTAGCCCCTTCAGTGGGCTTACCAAACTATCAGCCCGACGGCTTTAGCCCCGGGCACGCGCCGCAACGCGGGGTCCATCATGCCGAGGCGCCGGCTCTGCATCACCCCAGCCGGCTTCAGCCGGCTTTCCTTGTGAGCCCGGGGCTTGAGCCCCGGGCACAGGCCGACCAGCGTGCACCGTCAGCGACCCAGCCCCCGCCTCTTCCGCAGGATGGGGCATTCCCGATATACTCAGCCCGCGTCATCCACCCGTCTCGAACGTGCGAGTAGGGGCGGGTTCGGAGCCCGCTCGATCCGACCCGCGCCGATGTTGAAGGCGCCCGACTACGAGCCGGGCGGCAGGCGCTTGCTGCCATCGCACACTCGAACACACGAGGGAGCTGGATGATCCAGGAGGTCGACGCCATCATCAACCCTGCCTCGGGGAACGGCCGCACCCGGCGGGTCTGGCCGAGCGTGGCAGCGCGCCTCCGCGCTCGGGGCATCACGGTCCGGGAACACCTGACCAGCGCCCCAGGCGACGCGTCCCGTCTGGCTCGGGACGCCGTCCTCGGCGGCGCGCGCGAGATCCTGGTGGCCGGCGGCGACGGGACGCTGAACGAGGTGGTCAACGGCCTCTTTGATGACGGCCGGCCGCTCGCGCCCGACGTCGTCCTCTCCGTCGTCCCGTGCGGCACGGGACGCGACTTCTCCCGCTCCCTCGGCATCCGCAACACCGACCATGCTCTGACGATCCTGACCGATGGGAAGGTCTACTCGGTGGACGTCGGGAGGATCACCTATCAGGAAGACGGCGCCACGCACGACCGCTACTTCCTGAATGTGGCCGACGTCGGCCTGGGCGCGGAGACCGCCGCGCTGCTCAACCGCTCGTCCAAGGCGCTCGGCCCATTTCTGGCCTACTTCCTAGGCGCGGCGCGGACGATCCTCACCTTCCGCGGCCACGTCGCCCGCGTCGTGGTTGACGGCGAGACGATCTTCCACGGGCCGATTGGGATGGTGGTGCTGGCCAACGGCCGCTATCACGCGGGCGGCATGGACATGGCCCCGATGGCCTCGCTGACGGACGGGCTGTTCGAGGTGCTGGTGCTGCGGGAGGTCCCCCGCCGGGTCCTGCTCGGGTCGCTCCTGCCGCGGGTCTACCGCGGACGGCACATCGGGCACGCGGCGGTGCTCCACCGGTCCGGCCGGGAGGTCGTGGTCGAGGCGGAGGGCACGTTGCTCTTCGAGTGCGACGGTGAGCAACCAGGGGCGACCGATATTCGCGCGGTCGTCCTACCCCGTTCTCTCCGCGTACGAGCCGCAAACGACCTGAGCGTGCCGGTTGCGAGAACTTCGCGCCGTTGACCCGCGGCGCAGTATCTGCAAGAATCCCAGCGGGCGCCACGATCGCGGCGCTGGTATGTCGCTCGTGGCGGACCCAATCCAGCCCGCGAGTGCAGGAAGTTGGTGGCGATATCATGACTGTCGAAACGGGGTACGCGATTCTGGACGCCAACCAGGCAGCCGCACAGGATTTCTCCCTGATCGGCGAGCTGCGGACCGAGACTCAGCGCTGGTTCGCCGAAGGGCTGAAGCGGGAACTGCTCCGCCGGGGCCACACCTACCACGAAAAGCCGGTCCCGGATATCCGGCTCGTGCTCAACGTCGTCGACCCGGACAACCCGCAGCCCTACCGGCGGAAGGCGCAGGCGACGTTCGTCACGGCCATCGTCGATCTTGACTACTACCCCGAGGACTTCATCCGGACCGGCTACCCCTACCTGGTTCGGGCACTCTCCAATCTCGGCATCCTCCTGGCACGGGGCGAGAACGGGCTGGAGGCCCACTTCCTGACCATGGAGCAGGGCCACTACGTCGTCACGTACACCCCGGGGGAGGATGATGAGTTCTTCGCCCGCATCTACGACCGCATCCAGCCGCTGGCCTCGTCGCAACTGGTGATCAACAACGTCTTCAAGACCGACCTGGAAGAGGAGCTCTGGAACGGCGACGAGATCACGCAGCAGCTCACCCGGGCCGGGCAGAAGCTGGACGCCATGAACCTCTTGCCGGCCCCGTTCCCGATCCATGAGATCCTCGGCCCGCGTGACCTGCGCCACGTGATGCGCCTCTACGGTATCGGCGGGCTCAGCTACGGCAACCTCAGCGCCCGCAAGGACGAGAAGCGCTTCTGGATGAGCGCCAGCGGCGTCGACAAGAGCAAGCTGGAGGTCATCGGGCGGGATATCCTGCTCGTCTCCGACTTCGACCCGAAGACGCCGGCCATGATCCTGAGCGTGCCACCCAACGTGCAGCCGCGCCGGGTCTCCGTCGACGCCATCGAGCACTGGATGATCTACCGCGAGCATCCGGAGGTCGGGGCGATCGTGCACGTCCACGCCTGGATGGACGGCATCCGCTCGACCGAGATCAACTACCCGTGCGGCACGATCCAGCTCGCGACCGCCGTGGCCGAGCTGGTGCGACAGGAGCCGGACCCGAGCCGCGCCGTGATCGGGCTCAAGAACCACGGGGTGACGATCACCGGCCACAGCCTCGACGAGATCTTCGAGCGCATCGAGGGCAAGATTATCCCCCAGGTGCCGATGTCGTAGCCGTCGAGCGGCACGGCTGCCCGTAAGGCGTGGTGAGTGCCAGTTCGCCGGCCACGGGACATGCAAGTCCAGTGATTGCGCGAACACGGAACGGGCCGCCCCAATTGGGCGGCCCGTCATCATGCTGGAGCACCCGGCAGGGCTAGTGGATCGCCCGCTCCGCGTTGACCCGGCCGTTGCCGTAGAAGGGGTCGTTCCCCGGCTGGCCTAGATCGTCCGCCGCATGGCGCAGCTCGCGCTCCACATGCGGCGGCTTCATCGAGCCACCGTTCTGGCTGATGATCAGCGCCGCAACGCCGGAGACGTGCGGTGCGGCCATGCTGGTCCCGGCAGCCCAGCCGTAGCCGCCATCCTCAACCGTGCTGAAGACCAGATCGAACGCCCAGCACGGGGCCAGGACACCGGAGACGAAACACCACAGGCCGGACTCTTCGAGCTCGACGTCGACGTTGCCGCCGGGAGCGGCGAAGTCGATCGCCGAGCGGCCGTAGTTGGTGTAGATCGCGGGGACGTCGAGGTCGGTCGACGGGTCGAGCGCCCAGCCGAGCGGCCCGGTGGCCGAGATCGAGAGGACATGCGGGGCATCCGCCGGCACATGGAGGCCGTCCTTGTCCTTGTCGCCGTTGATGGCGTCGTTACCGGCCGAGGCGATGATCGTGGTGCCATGCTGGTAGGCGTAGGTGGTGGCGCGTCCGAGCGCGGCCATCAACTCCGCCACCTCGCGGGCGCTGACGCAGCCCTCCTCATCGCAGTAGCCGCTGCGGGCGAGCACGGCGCCGAGGCTCATGTTGATGATGTCGGCGTCGATGTTGGCGGCGTAAACGATCCCGGCGATGACCGCCTCGAAGGTGCCGGACCCTTCCGCATCCGACAGGACCTTCACCCCGACCAGCTCCGCCTCGGGAGCGATCCCAACCGCACCTTGCCCGTCGGCCGCGGCGGCGATCGTGCCGGCGACGTGGGTCCCGTGGCTGAAGCCGGTGCCCGGGGTATAGGTCCAGTCCTCATCCGGCACGAACGAGATGCTCAAATCCCGGTTGATCTGGCCGGCGAGGTCGGGGTGGGAGGCGTCGATGCCGGTGTCGAGCACCGCAACCCGGACTCCGGCGCCCCGCACGCCCTTGGCCCACGCCTCCTGAGCCTTGACCGCCGTATGGCCCCACTGCAGCGCGAGGAACGGGTCGGTCACACCGTCGCCTTTAACCGCGGCCGCCTCGGCGGCACTTAGGGTGACCGGGGCCACCGGCTGCGTCCATTGAAGCTTCACGTTCGGGACGACCGACCGCACGCCTCCGAGGCGCGCCGCCTTGGCAGCGAACTCGGCATCGGCGCTCTGGGCCACGAGGACGCCTACCTCCGGGATCGCACGGGTGACGGTACCCCCCTGGGCCTCCACCTGTTTCGCGATCCCGGGCGGAAGGGTGTTCCCCTGCGTGAGGATCAAGTAGGAGCGCGTCGGGCTCGCGGCGCCGGCCGGCAACGCGAGCTGGCTCAGCGCGAGCGCGAGCAACACAGCGAGCGTGAGCATGCGTCGCATCGTGGGATCCTCCCCCTTCACCAGGCAGCAGCCCCCGGCTCACGGTGGGGCGCCGCGACCTGAAGACCTGACCAACGGCACCACGGCAAGGCGATAGGCAACGCCTGATCCGTCGGCCGCTCCCCCAATGGCTGGTCTCCGGACACACCTCCTCTCTCGACCCACGGCACACCGCGCGACCGATCGGCTGCCGGCGCTTCTCCCTGCCGCAGCCCCGTGCGGCTTCACACGTCACCACGACCATGTGCGGGAGATCCCCCGTTCTCGTCCCTTGGCTACCCTGAGCGGTTCCGGGCGGGCTTGATGAACGTTGACGGATGAATCTCGTCCCCCGTTCCCGCGCTGTCATCCTGAGCGGAGCAGTCCGCAGCGAGAGCCGCGGGCGGCGGCTCCGTCCGAGCCGAAGGATCTCGCGTCGGCTCAGCGACGCAGCGGAGGAATCCTTCGCTACACCGGGGCCGGCTGGCCGCCGCCCCCGGCTGCACTCGGGATGACAGCGATCGAGCGACAGTGGCGACTCCGGTGGATCACGGTAATTCCTCAAACTCCATCCAGCCGGCCCCGCCGGGCGTGGAAGTGGTGCCGACGCGAGATCCAGTGATTCGAAGGGAGCCGGCTACGGGGCGATCGACGGCTCCACTCAGGATGACCGGGACACAAACATCTAGCCAAATCGGTGACACTCGCGTGACGCGAGTATCGCATCTTTCATTCCATGTTTCGATGTTGCGTTGTAGTCGTATCCGCCCGTTCGGGCGAAGTGGCACGAGGCACCTCAGTCAGAGGCTTGCCAACGCTGCGACGTCGCACGGCGGGATGAGGTGGACTTGATAGTTCGATGGGGTTTTGTGTGCTGCGTGTCCCGTGCTCCGTGCACCCGGAGGATGAGGGACGCCACGCGGAACACGGGAGCCGGGACACGCAGGAGGCTTCAGTCGAACGCGAACACGGCCTTGATCACGCCACTTCGGCCCTTGCGGGTGACGGTGTCCAGCGCCTCGCGGTAGTTCTCGAGGCGGAAGCGGTGAGTGACAAGCGGCGCCAGGTCGAGCTTCCCCTCGGCCATCAGCCGCACTGTCAGCGCCATGGTCGAGATGCGCTCGCCGTCGATCTCTTCGATCGCGTAGCAGTAGGTGCCGCGGACGGTGATCTCCTTCAGCCAGATGGTGGACCAGTCCACCCCGCTCGGCACCGCCGCCAGCCCGACCAGCACCAGCCTGCCGCCGGGACCGGTCAGGCGCAGGCCGTCGTCAAGCGTCTCATCCGACCCCACACAGTCGAAGACCAGGTCGGCGCCGCCGCGCACGATGTGCTTGCCGATCACCGGCTTGTGCACGTCGCCGCCCGTCTCGCGGGCGACCGCGCGGTAGAGATCGACACCGCGCGTCTCGCGCAGGACCACGTCAGCCCCGTAGCGTTTGGCCATCTCTCGCTGGAGCGGGTGGCGCGCCGCGACGATGATCCGCGCGCGCGAGCCGACGGCGCGGATCGCGGCAATGGTGCAGAGGCCGAGCACTCCGGCACCCAGCACTAGCACGGTCTGATCGTCCTCCGGTCGGTTGCGCAGGACGGCATGCAGCGCCCCGGCGAACGGTTCGGCCATCAGCGCATTCTCGTCGGAGACGTTGTCCGGCACCGGGACAAGCTGCGACCGGTGGGCGACGAAGCTGGGGCTCCAGCTCCCGCCGGTGTCACGGCAGAAGCCGGTGAGCATCCCGGGGGCGATGGTCCCCTCGCGGAAGCGCAGGCAGAGGTTCCGGTCGCCCCGCGCGCAGGCCGGGCACAGGTCGCGGAAGCCGCGCACCTCGCAGCCAAGGACCGGATCGACCACGACCCGCTGGCCGACGGTGAACCCCTCAACGGCGCTCCCGACCTCCTCGATCGTGCCCACGTTCTCGTGGCCGAGCGTGAAGGGGAAGGAGACGAAGGGGGTGGTGGAAGTGCTGGTGTGGAGGAGAATCGTCCCCAGGTCGCTGCCGCAGATGCCGCCGTAGCGCGTCTTGATGCGCACCCACTCGGGGGTCGGCAGGCGGGGCGGCGGGACATCCCGCAACTGCAAGCAGGCGAGGTCGCTCCAGAACACCTTCCGATAGCCCCGACCGACGACCTTGGACAGCACATAGCGAGGAATGTTGTCGCTGAACTGCAGCGCCTGCACCGCACCCTCCTCTCCGGACGTACCGGAGTGCCATCGCTCCAGCTCGGCTCAGTGTACGGGCATCCCACCGTCCCGGCCAAGATCGTGTGCGTCACGCCGTCTCCCGCTGCTGCGCCATGCGAGGCGGAGGCGCGACGCTGCAACCGTTCGCCGGATTGTTCCACCAGCGCTGGATGCGGTGCCGGATCAGCGTGCCCTGCCGCGCTGCGGCACGGAATCTGCGCTCCATGGCTACCGGTTGGCCGAATTCGTTCCCGCAGCGCCACCAGGTGGCGCCGGCCACTGGTGGTGCCGAGAAAGAAGATCCATGATGACGACAGCGGAGATCCTGACGGAGTGCTTGCAGGCCCGGGGCGGCGATACCGTCACCCTCAGCGATGGTGCCGACAGCGTGCAGATCGTCGCCGGCCGGCCTGGATCGGTCTGCTTCACGCTCCAGCGGAAAGTCTCTCCGGGCGTCAGCTTCACCCTCGCCGAGGGGTTCACCCTTGGCGGCGCGGTCCACTATACCCAGCGAGCGCTCCCGGAGGGGCGAATCGCGGAGATTATCGCGCGCCTCGCGGAGAGCATCATTGCCCCGCGCCTGCACCCCACCGGAACCGACCTGCTGCAGGCCACGGGCGGCGCCTGATCCCGCCTGCCTGGAACCGTATCTGCTATGCTGGAGGAGCCGGGAGCGACGCCTCGGCTCCTCTGCTGTACCCCCATCCTGACAGGAGACCGATATGGCCAACCGACTCCAGCACGAGACCAGCCCGTACCTGCTGCAACACGCGCACAACCCGGTCGACTGGTACCCGTGGGGCGAGGAGGCACTGGAGGCAGCTCGCGCCCAGGACAAGCCGATCCTCCTCAGCATCGGCTACGCCGCCTGCCACTGGTGCCACGTCATGGAGCGCGAGTCGTTCGAGAACCCGGACATCGCCGCCCTGATGAACCAGCACTTCATCAACATCAAGGTGGACCGCGAGGAGCGCCCCGACCTGGACGCCGTCTACATGGCGGCGGCGCAGATGATGACCGGCCAGGGAGGCTGGCCGCTGACGATCTTCCTCACGCCCGACGGCAAGCCGTTCTACGCCGGCACCTACTTCCCGCCGGATGACCGCGGCGGCATACCCGGCTTCCCCCGGGTCCTGCTGGCCGTGGCCGACGCCTACCGGAACCGCCGCGACGACCTGGAGCAGGCGGCTAATGACATCCAGGGTCACCTCACCGAGCACTTCCGTTGGTCGCTCCCAGAGACGGCGATCACCCCGGCCCTGCTCAATGAGGCGGCCAGCGGGCTCGCGCGCCAGTTCGACGAGGCGAACGGCGGCTTCGGCGGGGCGCCCAAATTCCCACCGCCGATGGCGCTCGAGTTCCTGCTCCGCTATCGCCTCCGCACCGGGTCCGACACCGCCCTGCGCATCGTCGAGCTGACCTTGGAGCGGATGGCGCGGGGCGGCATCCACGACCAGATCGGCGGCGGCTTCCACCGCTACGCCGTCGACGCGACCTGGCTGGTGCCCCACTTCGAGAAGATGCTCTATGACAACGCCCTCCTGGCGCGCCTCTACACGCTCACCTACCAGGCGACCGGCCAACCCTTCTACGCCGCCACCGCCCTGGACACGATCGAGTACGTCCTGCGCGAGATGACCTCGCCCGACGGGGGTTTCTACTCTACCCAGGACGCCGACAGCGAGGGCGAGGAGGGCAAGTTCTACGTCTGGACGCCCGAGGAACTGGAGGCGGTGCTCGGCCCGGAGCAAGCGACGATCGTCGCCCGCTACTACGGTGTGCACCCCGGCGGCAACTTCGAGGGCAAGAGCATCCTGCACGTGCCGGAAGCGCCGGAGTCTGTCGCCGCGGCCTTCGGCCTGACGCTCAACGAGCTGGTCGGGATTATCGGCCCGGCGCGGGAGAAGCTCTACGCGGCGCGCGCCCAGCGCGTCTGGCCCGGCCGCGACGAGAAGGTCCTGACCGACTGGAACGGCCTGATGCTCCGCGCGCTCGCCCAGGCGGCCATCGCCCTCGGCCGCGCGGACCTGCGCGACGCCGCCGTGCGCAACGCCACCTTCCTGCGCACGCACCTCTACCGCGACGGCCGCCTCCTCCACTCCTACAAGGACGGCCAGGCGAAGATCACCGGCTACCTGGCGGACTACGCGTCCCTCATCGCCGGACTGGTCGCGCTCTACGAGGCGACCTTCGACGCCCGCTGGATCGCCTGGGCACGCGATCTGACCGACCGCGCCATCGCCGACTTCTGGGACGACGAGGGCGGCGCATTCTTCGACACCGCGGCGGACGAGGCGCCGCTCGTGGCCCGGCCCAAGGACGCGTTCGACTCGGCGACCCCGAGCGGCAACGCGCTGATGGCCGAGTCCCTGCTGCGGCTCGGGCTGCTCCTGGGCGAAGACGAGTACCGCCGGCGCGCCATGACGGTGCTGGAGCGCTTCGCCGCGCTGGCGGCCAAGGCACCGACCGGCTTCGGCCAGCTCCTCTGCGCGGCCGACCTGGCACTCGCCGAGGCGCACGAGATCGCGCTCGTGGGCGATCCCCAGGCGCCGGCCATGGCCGAGATGCTGGCCGTGGTGCAGCAGCCCTACCTCCCGCATCAGGTCGTGGCCCTGCGCCACCCCGACCGGGACGGCGAGGACAAGGTCATCCCGCTGCTCGCCGGCCGTACCGCGCACGACGGCCAGCCGACCGCCTACGTCTGCCGCAACTACGCCTGCCGCCAACCGGTCACCACCGCCCACGACCTCGCCGCCGAACTGGGCATGGTGGTGGAGTGACGGCCCCTGACTCCCTCGCCCAACCCTGGGCGAGGGGGAACATCTGCGTGGCTCGTGCCCATCACCCCCTCTCCCCTGGTGGGAGAGGGGG
>NZ_JADGHZ010000104.1 GCF_019683595.1 Sphaerobacter sp.
TCCCCCCCGGGGGGGGGCCGGTCCGCGGCGTGCCCCCCCGCGCCCGCGCGCGGCGCCCCGCGCCGCCCGGCTCCGCTCAGGATGACAGCCGTGCCGGAACGGGTGGCGGGAAGACGAGAATAATTCGTCAAACTCCATCACCCCCGGGCCCATGCCGACGGACGATGCGCCTCTCACCACATTTGTGCTGCCTATGCGCCCGTGTGACCCGCGTGGTACCCTGCGTGTGGAGACACGCGTTGATCAATGAGGAGCGATCGCCCCGGTCGGTGCGGGGCGGGCGACGACGGAGGCTGGCGATGGGGAGCGCGGCACAGGTGACGGATCGGCCGGATGAGGCCACGCTCAATGCGATCCGGGTCACGGTCGACCGGCTGCGGGCCGCGGTGGAGCAGGTCATCGTCGGCAAGCGGGCGGTGATCGACCGGCTGCTGGTGGCGATCCTCGCCGAGGGGCACGTGCTGATCGAAGACGTGCCGGGGATCGGCAAGACGAAGCTCGCCCGCTCGCTCAGCCTCGCGCTCGGCGGCACGTTCCACCGCATCCAGTTCACACCCGACCTGCTCCCATCCGATGTCTCCGGCTCGCTCGTCTTCGACCAGCGCAGCGCGACGTTCACCTTCCACCCCGGGCCAGTCTTCGCCAACGTCGTCCTGGCCGACGAGATCAACCGGGCCGGGCCGCGCACGCAGTCGGCGCTGCTGGAGGCAATGGAGGAGCGACAGGTAACGGTCGAGCGGCAGACCTATCCCCTGCCCCGCCCCTTCCTCGTCGTCGCCACGCAGAACCCGGTTGAGCTGGAGGGCACCTTCCCGCTGCCGGAGGCGCAGCTCGACCGCTTCTTCCTCAGCACGGCTGTCGGCTATCCGGAGCGGGAGGACGAGCGGGAGATGCTGCGGCGCTTCCGGGCGCAGGACCCGCTGACCGAGGTGCAGGCCGTCACCACGCCGGAGGAGATGGCGGCGATGATCGGTACCGTGCGCCAGGTCTACATCGGCGCGGCCGTGGAGGACTACGTGCTGGACATCGTGCGCCTCACCCGTTCCCACGATGAGATCGAGCTGGGCGCCAGCCCGCGGGCGGCGCTGGCGCTGGCTCGCGCGGCACAGGCCACGGCGGCAATGAACGGGCGCGGCTTCGTCATTCCGGACGACGTGCGGGCGATGGCGTTGCCGGTGCTGGCCCACCGGATCATCCCGGCCGCGCGGGTCGAACTCCAGGGCCGTACGAAGGAAGCGATCCTGAGCGACCTGATCGCCCAGGTCCCCGTGCCGGTCGAGGAGGAGAGTGATGCGTGATGCGTCATGCGTCATGCGTCAATCGCGACGAGTACTGCCTGTTGCCTGTTCCGTGTTCCGTGCTCCGTCATCGTCGTTGCTCTCTTGTCTCCGGTCAGCATGGACAAAGACGCATGACGCATGACGGATGACGCATCACGCATGACTCCTGACGACGGGGCTCGCCCCGACACCGGCTGGAAGGATCCGGAGCGCGTGCGCTATCTGCTCGGCGGGGCGGTGGCGCTCTTCCTCGTGGCGGCGCTGCTGCGCCAACCGCTGCTGGCCCTGCTGGCGATGGCGGTGGCGCTGGCGATCGGCGTGGCGCTCCTCTGGCGGCGGTACGGCCTGGAGCACGTGCGCTACACCCGCTCCTTCTCACGCTCCCGCGCCTTCCCTGGCGAGGAGGTGCTGCTGGAGATCACGGTCGAGAATGCCAAGCTCTTGCCGCTGCCGTGGTTGGAGGTGGAAGACCAGTTCCCCCAGGGGCTCGAGTTCCCCGGCCTGTCGCTGGATCCCTCGCCGACGCCTAAGATCGACATCTTCCGCACGTTCTTCGCCGCGCGACCGTACGAGCGCGTCCGCCGCCGCTACCCGGTCGTCTGCGAGCGCCGGGGCTACTATCGTTTCGGCCCGGTGCAGCTCAGCACTGGCGACGTCTTCGGCTTCGCCACCTGCCGCGCGTCGCAGGACGCGGTCGATGCCCTCATCGTCTACCCGCGCGTGCTCCCGGTGACCGCCTTCGGCCTGCCGGCCAAGCAGCCGTTCGGCGACGAAAAGCCGGTCAAGCCGCTCCTGGAGGATCCGCTGCGCGTGGCTGGGGTGCGCCCCTACGTGCCGGGCGATCACCCCCGCCGGGTCCACTGGCGCGCCAGCGCCCGAACGGGCACGTTGCAGTCCAAGCAGTACGAGCCGAGCGCGCTGCCGACGCTGGCGATCTTCCTTGACGTCAACACGTTCGAGCACTTCTGGCAGGGGATCGACCCGGAGGCGTTGGAACTGGCGATCTCCGCCGCGGCCTCGCTCGCCGCGCACGGGTTGGAGGAACGGCGCCAGGTCGGGCTCTACGTCAACGCCCCGCTGGTCGGTGGGCAGCGCTCGGTCCGCCTGGCGCCCAGCCGGCACCCGGCGCAGTTGGGGAAGATCCTGGAGGCGCTCGCGCTGCTGATCCCCTACACCGGCTTCCGCGTCGAGACGCTGCTGGCGAACGAGGCGCGGCGGCTGCCCTGGGGCGCGACGGTCGTGGTCATCACCGGCTACGTCACCCCGGCGCTGGAGGAGACGCTGGCGCGGCTCTACCGCGCGGGGCACGCGGTGGCCCTGCTCGCCTTCGGCGAGCGGGCGCCCGATCTCCCCGCGCGTCCCGGCTTCACGGTCCACCGCTTCGGTCCGGAGGTATCCCTTGAGCGCATGGCTGCGTTCCGCCTGGGTTGATCTGCTGCTGTCGGCGCTGGTCGCGGCGGTCGAGGTCGCGGCCATCGCGCCGTGGCTGCACCTCCTGGCCGGGATGCTTGGGCACCCGGGCGCGACGGTCCCTGCGCCGCTCGGGATCGCCCTGGCCGGACTGGTGGCCTTCTGGTCTGCGCGCGGCTTCCTCGTCAGCGGCTGGGACATCGCCGCCGCGCGGCTGCTGAGCCTCGGCCTCTGGCTGGCGCTGGTGATCGTCTGGCTCGGACTGGCCGGTGCCGGTCTCGCGGCGCCCCTGACCCTGATCGACGGCCTCGTGAGTCGCGACGGTGCGGTCTACGCGCTCCTCGCTGTCGCCGGGCTGGCGTGGTGGCGCGGGATCGCCCTCGGCGTGCACCCCGACCCCTTCCCGCCCGGGTCCGCTCGGGGCCTGCTCGAACGTGGCGTCGCCCTGCTGGCCGTCGCGTTGATCGTGGCGGCCGCGACCGGCGGCGAGGCCGGGCGGAACGCGCTCGCTGCCGCCGCCACGGCGGTGCCGGTGGTGCTGATCGGCGGGCTGGTGGCGGTGGCGGCCGCGCAGGAGCGGGTGGTGCGGGCGCGCGTCCGCGAGGGTGGCGCGGGCTGGATCGGGGCCGGCGCGGCGCTGGCGGTCGGCATCGTCCTCCTGGCGCTGCTGCTCGCGGGCGTGGCCGGGCCGGACGTGTGGCGCCAGGTGCTGCGGCCTTTCCTCCTCGTGTTCGAGGCCCTCGCGACCGGGCTGATCTGGGTGATGACCGCGGTTGCCTACCTCTTCTTCCTGGCGCTGACGCCGCTGATCTGGCTCGTCCGCGCCCTGGCCGGGGAGCGGGAACAGCCGCAGGAGGGGCAGTCCCCCGGCCCGCCGCCGCTGCCCGAGTTCCAGGAGCAGGCGCGGAACGCGCTGCCCGCGTTCATCGGCACGGCGCTGGAGATCCTGCTGATCGCGGGCGCGATCGCCGTCGGGGTCTGGCTGGTGCTGCGCACGCTCCGCCGCTTCCGGCCCGAGCGGACCGACCAGGCGCTCGACGAGGTGCGAGAGAGCGTCTGGTCACGCGAGCTGGCGCTGGCGCAGCTCCGCGGCTGGCTGCAGGGGCTGAGCGCTGGGCGCGGCGGGCGCCGCGCCGGCCACTACGACCTCGACACACCCCCGACCAGCGTGCGCGAGGCCTACCGCCACCTGCTGGTCCTCGCCGCCCGAGCCGGTCTTCCCCGCCGGCCCACCGAGTCCCCCAGCGACTACGCCGCCCGCGCCGCCGAGGCGTGGCCCTCGGCCGGCGAGCCGCTAGCCGACCTCACCCAGCGCTACCAGCTCGCCCGCTATGCCGACCACGAAACCCCCACCGACCTCACCCACGCCCGCGCCGCCTGGGAGGCGCTGCGGGAGAGGGTGGGGCGGCGAGATGACGCTGACGAGTAGGATGCCGCTCACGCTGCAAGCACTGGTCGTACGCTAGCCGATCGCGTCGCGGCAGACACGCAGGAAGTTGCGGCCGAGGATCTTCGTGATCGACTCTGTGGAGTAGCCCCGCGCGAGCAGCCCGGCGGTGAAGTTGTGGATCTGGTCGATGCCCGCTAGTTCCGCGGGGTACACGCTGCTGTGCCCCTGGTAGACTCCGGAGGCTGCGAGCCGCTCGTCGATGAACTCCTGCATGTAGTCCACAAAATCGGCCCCAATTGCGACGTGGTCGTCACCGACGAGGCGGACGATGTGATCCACATGATCAAGCAGTCGCTCGAGCGACGGCTGCTCGGCATCGATGAAGCCAGGGTAGAAGCAAACGCCGACGACGCCGCCCGTGCGAGCGATTCCCTCAATGGCGGCATCGCTCAAGTTACGCCGGTGCGGGCAGTACGCGCGGGCGTTCGAGTGGGACGCGACAATCGGGCGCTCCGCTACGGCCAAGACCTGTTCAACACCGCGCGGTGTGAGGTGGCTCACATCGACGAGAATGCCGAGTCGCTGCATCTCCTTGACCGCGGCCACCCCGAAGCGGGTAAGACCACCACCACCGTGTTCTTCAGCGACCCCGTCGCCGATCGGGTTGCGGTAGTTCCAGGTCAGGCAGACGACGCGCACCCCGAGACGGTAGAGCGTGCGAAGAGTTCCCAGACTCTCGCCGAGGGCAGCGCCACCCTCCAGACCCACTAGCATCGCGAGCCGGCCCTGTTCGGCCGCTGAGACAATCTCGGCGGCTGAGCGGGTCCAGGCGAGATCGGGCGACTCCGCCGCTTCCGACTCCATCGCGTCGAGCATCTCGACGACGCGTCGCAGGGCAGCGTCTGTCTGCATCCCTCCGACGAAGGAGTCGTTGTTCAACGCCATGCCGACCGCGGTCACGCCGCCGGCTCGGAGGCGGGGGAGGTGCAGCCGTTCGATCACCCGTTCCTCGCCGCGGGCCCGGCGGCGGTAGACATCTGTCGGAATGTCGGAGTGCATGTCTGCCACGATGGTCGAGGCGTGAAGCTCACGCGCGCGCGGTAGGTGCTCCCGCCACTGGTCTCGGCGCTCTGTCATGGTCTCCCCCGATTACTTCTGCCGCAGCCGCGGGTCAAGGGTATCCCGCAGCGCGTTACCTAAGAGGTTGAACCCCAGAACGGTGATCATGATCGCGATGCCCGGCACATTGATAGCCCAGGGCGCGGAGCGGAGATAGAGGCGCCCACCGACGAGCATGCTGCCCCATTCGGGCGAGGGAGGCTGCGCTCCCAAACCGAGGAAGCTCAGGCCAGCAGCTACCAGCACGGCGGCCGGAAACTCCAATGACGCGAGTACGATGATCGGCGCGACGATGTTCGGCGCGATATGGCGGCTGAGGATGCGGACGTTTCGAGCGCCAGCCGCTCGCGCGGCCGTCACGAACTCCCGCTCTCGCACCGCGATTGTGCTCGCGCGAACGAGTCGGGTGAACAGTGGCACCGTCCGGATCCCGACGGCGATCATGGCGTTTCGGAGGCTCGGACCGAGCGCGGAGACGATGGCGAGCGCTAGGAGGAAGTTTGGGAAAGCAAGCATGATGTCGGTGACGACGCTGATGACCAGATCAACGCGCCGGCCGAAGTAGCCTGCGAGCAATCCCAGTGGCGTGCCGACAGCGAGGCCGATGGCCACACTGATCAGCCCGATGAATAGCGTGATCCGAGAACCGTGTACGATGCGCGCCAGAATATCACGGCCGAACTCGTCGGTGCCGAACCAATGAGCGGACGAGGGGGGGCGGAGCCGCTCTCCCACCGCCATCTGATATGGATCAGCCGGAACGATCGCGGGGCCGACCGCAGCGACAAGGACGAGGATGACCACGATCGTCATTCCAATTCGCCCGGAACCCTTCCCGAGCACCTGGCGTAGCAAGCCCGGGCGCCGCCGCTTGGGTCCCGGAGTTCCCTGGCCAAGGCGGATTTGATCTGCGGAGACCACGTCGCTCATGCTGTGGTGCATCCCTTCCCGGCCCCGGCAACACAGCGCGGCTCCCGCTCATCGTAGGGTCGCTGCATCGCGAGACGGATCGATTGCTTCATACGTCAGTCGTAGGCTACCCGCGGATCGAGAACGCCGTACAGAACGTCGATCGCAGTGTTGACGATGACGTAGCTGCTGCTCACTACGAGCAGAATCCCCTGGATCACCGGATAGTCACGCTGGTTGATGGCCGTAACCGCCATCTCTCCTACCCCAGGCCAACTGAAGACGACCTCGACGATGAAGGCCCCGGCGAGCAGGTTGCCGAACTGCAACCCAACGATCGTCACGACCGGGAGCGCCGCGTTACGCATGGCATGGCCCAGCACGACGCGCATCTCCCGCAGCCCTTTAGCCCGGGCAGTCCGGACGTAGTCTTCGTTCAGAACCTCCAAGAGGGTCGAGCGGGTCATGCGCGCGATGAGGGCGGATGTGATGAGCCCGATCGTGAGCGCTGGAAGAATGAGATGGCGTGGCGAATCTGAGCCCATGACCGGCAGGATTCCCCAGCGGACGGACACGAGAGAGATCAGGAGCAATCCGAGCCAGAAGGAAGGCATGCTCTGTCCCACGGTCGTGGCGGCCATGATGAGGGTGTCCCATAGGCGGTCTCGGAAGATAGCCGCGACGACGCCGGCAGAGACCCCGAGCACGATCGCAACGAGCGTCCCAGAGATGGCCAGATAGAGGGTAGCCGGGTAGCGGTTGAGGATCTCCTGTGTGACGGGCAGCCCCGACTGGATCGAGGTGCCGAGGTCTCCCTGGAGAGCGCGGAGCAAGAACTTGAGGTACTGCTCGGGGAGGGGGCGGTCGAGGCCGAGATCGCGCCGGACGATCTCAATGGTCTCCTGATCGACGGACTGCCCGAAGAACATCAACTCGACGGGATCACCGGGGATCAGCCCGCGGAGAAGAAACACTGCAATCGATACCCCGAGCAGTGTGGGTATCAGCAGCACGAGCCGTCGGACGGCGTATCTTACCATTGGTCTCGGCCAATCGTTGGGTACGGCCCTTCACCCGTCCCCTCGGTAGTATGGGGAAAACGCCACGACACGAGACCCAACCCGTCGGATCGAGGCATCGTGTCGTGGCGCGACACGGACGGGGACTCCGCCGTACCGTCAGCTCTCAGCGATCCACACGTCCTGATACATCGGGTAGCCCAGCGCCGAGAAGAAGAAACCCTGCACCGCCTTGCTGCCGGCCATCATGAAGTGGTCCGAGAAGAGCGGGACCACGGCAGCGTCTTCCAGCAGCATTCGCTGCGCTTTGCTAACTGCCTCCTGGCGCGCTTTGGGATCAACCGTGCTCTCGATCTCCTCGAGAACCGGGTCGAGTTCCGGATTCGAGTACTGGTTGTCCCGACCGGGGCTCTTGAAGGTCTGAGACAAGATGATGGGGTCTGGCCAAGTGGTACGGTTGAACGCGAAATGGAAGTCACTCTCCCGCAGCTTGGCCAGGAACGTGCCAGCATCCATCGTCTCCAACTCCACATTGATGCCCACGGCTTGGAGCTGGGCCTGGATGACCTGCGCTGCCCGTACCGCCTGCGGTGCGTTCCAGGTGGTTAGCACGGCGTTCACGGGCGTCTTCCCCTGCAGGAGCGACTTGGCCTTCTCCGGGTCGGGCGTGAACCCGTACTGTTCTCCGACCTCGGCATCGTAGCCTGCGGTTCCGATCGGGAGCGGTGCCTTGATGAGATCACCGTAGATATAGGATGCTATCAGGATCTCCTCAGGGTTGAGGGCGTAGCCGACCGCTTGCCGGACGGCGAGGTCGTCGAACGGCGGCTTGGTAGTGTTGAACTCGATGTACTCCCAACTGGTGCCCTTTTCGCGGGCGAAGATCTGAAGATCCGGGTTGGCGCGGATGTTCTCGACATCCTGCACCGGAGCCCAAGCCAGATGCAATTCCCCGCTCTCAAGAGCCGCCATTCGCGTGCCCTCTTCGGGTACGAGCCGGATCGACAACTCGTCGATGTACGGCGCACCCGGGTTCTGCACGTCGCCGCGGAAGTTCTTGTAGTCGGGATTGCGCTCGAAGAGGAGTTCCTTGCCGGCGTCCCAGCGCTTCAGCTTGAACGGCCCTGACCCGACTGGGTTGCGCCCGAACTGATCGCCTAGCTTCTCGACCGCCGTGGGCGAGATGATGCCCATCTGGCTCCCGGCGAGCATCATGAACACCGGAGCGTACGGTTCGGACCAAGTCAGCTCCACCGTCTTCTCGTCGATGACCTCGGTGCCTTCGAGCGGCCCGATTTGATTGGCATTCGGGGAGGCCGTGGCGGGGTCGATCAGGCGGTCGAAGGTGAACTTCACCGCCTCGGCATTGAGTGGGGTGCCGTCGTGGAAGACAACTCCCTCGCGCAGCGTGAAGGTTATCCGGGTCCCATCGTCGCTGACGTTCCACGATTCGGCCAGCCATGGCTGCGGCTGGCGGTCCTGATCGACGTACACCAAGCGGTCGTAGAGCAGGTTCAAGACGTACGTGGTCACCAGGAGCGTGCCCTTGTGAGGGTCGAGGGAGTCGGGCTCTGAGAGCAGGGAGTCGAGGAGTCGACCGCCTGTCCGGATTTCCGTCTCGCTGGTGGAGCCGCCGGCGCCAGGAGTGCTCTCCCCTGCAGGCGTGCTCTGGCCCACGCCCGAATCGCCGGTGCTCCCCGTGCCCGTAGTTGGCGCGGCACTGTCGGTGTCCCCTCCGCCGCATGCAACTAGGAGCATCGTGGCGGTTGTACCCGCGGCTACCTTTAGAAAGTCGCGCCGGGTTGCCATGTCCTCTCCTCCACACATGAGCAGTCGGCACGAACCCCACTGGGGGCACCGTGCGTGATCAGCGTGCCGGAATAGGGTTGATGCGATCGAGTCTCCCCGCGGCCCTCACCCTCGCAGGATCTGCACAAGGCGCATTGAACGCGACAAATCTGCGTTGGGCAACGTACCAGGAACGGCTTTGTGGTGAGTCTAGCAGCGATGTAGTATCATGTCAAGTGTAGCCGGTGACATGCTACATGCGACTAGTCCGGACGCAACTACCTCTCGCTGCCGCCGAAGGTGGATCACTTGTCCATCTACACCAGGAGAAGCATCGATGATGATTCTGTGTTATGGTGTACGTTACCACCGTCATTCTTCGTGATCCTGCTTCGTTCTCTTGGCGACGGCGAATGGATACAGGGGGTTGTTCCCATGCCGGAAGAATCGCGTGCCGACGCTGGTCGCCCAATGGAGCGCGCTGAGCACGACGCTACTCCGCTCATCGAACCCATCCCGAAGGCGGTCAGCCTTGCCACGCAAGCCTACGAGCATATCAAGGCGGCTATCATTGCCGGTGATCTCATCCCGGGGCAACTCTATTCAGTAAGCCAGTTTGCTGCGTTGCTCGGGGTGTCTCGGACCCCCGTGCGCGAAGCGCTCCTGGCGCTGGCAGCCGAGGGGTTGCTAACGATGGATCGGAACCGGGGGTTTCGGGTACTCCCGATGTCAGCGCACGATGTGGAAGAGATCACCCAACTCCGCCAGATGCTCGAGATCCCGGCCATCGCGCAGGTCGCTCGGCTCCAGCCACCGCCCCGGGAGGCGCTACGTCGTGCGCGTGAGATCTACGCGGATCTCCAGAAGGCAGCCGATGAAGGGAACCTGCTCGAGTTCCTCGCCCTCGATCGACAGTTCCATCTCACGCTGATCGACGCGCTCGGCAATAAGCGACTTACACGCCTGGTCGGCGAGTTGCGCGATCATATGCATCTTCCGGGTCTACGCCGGCTGGCGATTAGCGGACAACTCCACGAATCAGGGCGCGATCACCTCGTGCTGTTGGAGGCATTGGAGGCCGGGGATGCCGACGCCGCAGTGGCCTGCATGGAGCGGCACTTGGGGCGCATTCGGACCGACTGGGCATGACGGTGTGCACGTCGAAACGGCGGTGGTGCCGTCGGCGTGACCTCACCAGGCATGCTCGAGGGACAGACAGGGACAAACGCGGGAGCGACAGGGGGGAGAGCAGCGTGCATTCGGACGCGTCAGCATACAGGATAGAACCGAATGTTTGGATCCCGATGCGGGACGGGGTGCACCTAGCGGGGCGGATGTATGTGCCACTTGGACCCGGGCCCTTCCCGGCAGTGGTGAGTATGATGCCGTACCACAAGGACGGTTCCTACGGGATAGGGTACCTGGATGCGGTGCACCGTTACCTCGCCGAGCGCGGGTATGTCACGATCTCGGTCGACCTGCGGGGCGTCGGTGTCTCCGAGGGGCATGCACACGACGCGTTTGGCGAGTCGGAGCGCTACGACGGCTACGATCTCGTGGAATGGGTTGCCCGCCAGCCCTGGTCGTCTGGCGCCGTGGGGATGTGGGGGCTCTCGTACAGCGGGATCACAGCGCTCAGCACTGCGGGACTGAATCCCCCTCACTTGAAGGCGATCGTGGCGATCCATGCTGCGACCGATCTCTTTGACGACTACCTCGCTGCACACGGCTGCCGGACTGCGTTCTCGCCGGATGTCCACTGGGGCATTCGCATGGCCGCAAGCAACCTGCTCCCGCCGCTGTACGACGACGACGGCACCTGGGACGCGCGTTGGCGCGAGCGACTAGAACACTACCGTCCATGGATCGCTGCGTGGCACGGAGAGGCGTCTGCCGCCGAGGCGCGACGCGGCCGCACGACTGACCCCCGGTCGATCACAACGCCGGCCTTCATCGTCGGTGGGTGGCGAGATATCTTCGCCGACGTCGCGGTGCGCGTCTACGACGAGCTCCGAGGCCCCAAGCGGCTCCTGATGGGCCCATGGAAGCACATCTTCCCTGACCTCGCCGCGAACGAACCGATCGGCTTTATGCCGGACCTGCTGCGTTGGTGGGATCGCTGGCTCAAGGACGAGCCGAACGGGATCGAATCCGAGCCGCCGGTACTCCAGTACATGTACGGGGCCGCTGAATGGCGCCATGAGCAGGGTTGGAATCCCCCTCGGGCTGAGACGGTGCGCTACCACATGACGGCCGACGGGGCGCTCGCTACCGATGCCTCTCCGTCGTCTAACGAGGTCATTACCTACGACTACACCCCTCTGGTCGGAATCGACACAATCGCCATGCACTGGCTGCCGGGACCGGATACGCCGCTGTATCCCGGCACCGACGATGCGGTCAGCCTCTGCTTCGACACTGCCTCGCTCAGTGCGCCGCTCGAGATCACGGGCACGCCGGTGGTACGCCTCCGGGTGGCGGCCACCAACGCAGAGCCACCGCTGGTCTGCCGCCTGTTCCAAATCGGGCCGGATGGCCGGCGTGAGTTCATCACGATGGGCTGGATGAAGGGACGCGGGGCCACTCCCGGCACCTCGGAGAACCAGATACCGTCTGACACGCCGGTCGAGGTAGAGCTCAAGCTTCGCCCAATCTCCTGGCGTGTACCGGCTGGAAGCCGGCTTCACCTGACCGTTTCCTGCGCGGATCTGTCCCGCATCTGGCCGGAGGCCGAGCCCTTCTCGCTCACTCTCTACCCATCCTGCATGGAACTGCCGGTCGTGCATGGCGCTGACCCGGATCTCCCCGAGCCGCGGATCGCCCCGCCGGAGCTTCGCGTTCCGGCCCGATCGATGACGCGCGATGCGCGGCTGCGTCTCATCCGCGATCTCGTCGAGCCGGTCGTCTCGTTCGAAGCGGTCACCGGGCAGACGATGCATCTTGGCGGGGGTGCGGTGCTCGACTCAGACCTCTACGGCCTCCTGACCGTGGATGGGCAACAGCCCAGTCGCTCGACGCTTCATGCGGAGTCGGTCTTTACGCTCCGCCGCGCGAGCGGCGTCGTGCGCGCCGCCGCGCGGATGGTGGAGACTAATGAACACATCCAGGTTACGGTCAGCGTGAGGATGGACGACACCGAGATCTTCTCGAGGAGCTGGACCGTTCGCGTGGACCACTAGTCGGCTGCTCCGCCGTCCTCGCTCGTTACGAGCCGACCCGCACCACGACCCGGCCGCGGACCTGGCCGCGCAGGATGGCGAAGAGGGTGGCCGGGAGGTCGGTGAAGGGGATCTCCTGGGTGATCGGGTCGAGCAGGCCGGCGGGCTTCCAGTCGGTGGCGAGGTGCTGCCAGATCTCGCG
>NZ_JADGHZ010000014.1 GCF_019683595.1 Sphaerobacter sp.
ATCGGCGACCAGTCCCAGGGCAGGCCGGTCCAGGTCTTCGACCGCGGCAACGACCGCGTCAAGCTCGGCGCGCGTTCCCAACGGGTAGGTGGGAACCTCCAGATCGCGGCAGATATCCAGCGCGGCGATGGCGGCTCCCGCACGCGCCAAGGCGAGGCAGTGCTCGCGCCCCTGCCCCCGTGCCGCGCCTGTCACCAGGGCGACCTTGCCCTCGAGGTTCGGCGTAGCCACCGGTACCCTCCGGCACTCTGCGGCATCCGCCGCCATCCCCCGGCGACGCAACTGCGTCCGATCCGTTTCGACGCGCCTCTGGAACTAACAAGAAATCGCTGCTACAGTATCGATAGCACTCATGACATGGAGCCGCAAATCGATTTTGTGGAGATCTCGCGTCGTTTGCGGTCAGAGAGAACCAGGAGGGAGCCGATGGCACGACGAGGCCGGCGACTCCTGACCGTAGGGGAAGCGTGCCAGTACCTCGGGGTCAGCCGCATGACGTTGCTGGCGGCCGAAGAGTCGGGGCTGCTGGCGCCGTCGCGGACACCGGGCGGGCATCGCCGCTACGACCCGGCAGAGCTCGACCGATTTCTGAACCGGGGACGCCCGTCGCCCGCCAGCGTCCCCGTCGCCGGTGGCCCGCCATCCAGGCAGAACGGACCGGTGCCGGTCACCGGGTCGTCACGCCTGCTCCTGCGCGAGGCAATCCGCCGGTTGACCCTCCTGCTCCGAGCGGACGCCGCCGGGCTCTACCTCCTGGACGAGCGGCAGGAACTGGGGTGGTGCACCTCGTTCGGCATCCCCCAGTGGCGCACCGCGCAACTCGCCCAGAGCGCGCCGCCCCGAGCCGTCGTCCGCGCGCTGATGAAGCGTCAGTGCGAGCTATTCGAGTCGAGTTCTGAGCGGTTCCCGCTGCCCACCGCTCGCGGCAGCGGGGCAGCCGTCCCGCTGGAGACCGGGGACGAGCCGCTGGGGGTGGTTGTGGTCACCGTGGGCCAGGACCGGCACCTGCTCCCGAGCGAGATCGAGATCATTGAGACCGCCGCCTTCTACATCGGCGTGCTGGTCCGTCAGCAGCGGCGCCTCGAGACCCTGGAGACCCGGCTCGCGTCGATCCACGACCTCACAGCCGGCACACACTCACCGGGAGTTCACGGCACGGTGTGAGTTCCCGGCGGGAGACGCCGGGTTCCGCGCGATTGCGTTGTCCTGCACCTGGATCGGCCCGGTCCTGACGCGCCGGTCAGGCCCACCGGCCGCGCTCCGCACTCAGTTGCTTCGCTCCTGCAAGACCAGGATGCCGATAGCGATGAGAAACGTCAGCGCCACGCCCACGATCGGGTCGATCACGCCCGCAGCTCCCCCTTCGCCGTTCGAATCCCGCCCACACACGACCTGACCGGCAGCGGGATGCTCCCCATTACCGAGCCATCGCCCGCCATGTCGGTCATCATTGATGGTAGTCCATCTCACCTGTCCAAATCGAGGCCCCAACCGCGCCAGGAGCCATCGACTGCGGCGCACATAGTGACGCCACGCCTGCACGGCGCAGCGGCAGGTGGCGGCGAGGCTTCCCGCGCTGTGGTTTGGGTCCGGGGGTTATTGGAGGTTGGCAAATTGCATGGGTGTCCGCAGTCGGCACGTGCCCGGGGGTTCACCCCCGGGCTGACAACGGAAGCCGGCTAGAGCCGGCTGGGGTGGCGATCGGCCGGGTCGTGGGTGGTGCGAGGATCCCCGCGCCGCAGCCCGTGCCCGGGGCTAAAGCCGCCGGGCTGATATGGGGTAAGCCCACTGAAGGGGCTGCGATGGCCACGCCTGGGCGGAGCCGGTCTGGCCTCCCATCGGATACAGCGTCCCCAGCCCCTTCAGTGGGCTTCGCCTCCTAGCCCGGCGGCTTGAGCCCCGGGCACGCGACGAATGGCGGGCCCCCAACGCCGGCATGTGAACGCTTTTCCCCCGGCCGCTCTAGCTGACCATTTTCGGGATGATAGCCGACCGAGTCCCGGGGCAGGGTTCCCGTCAATCGAGCTGGTACAACTCGCGCGCGTTGCCGGAGAGGATGAGCCCGGCGGCCTCCTGCGCCTCGGCCTCGGAGAGCATGTTGTCGGTCACGAGGTCGGTAAGCACCTGGCCGAGCGACTGCTTGCCCAGCTTGGCGCTGGTGTAGTTGATCTCGGGCAGCGCGTAGCCGTCCGACCCGTACACCACTTTGGAGATGGGCGCCATCTCCAGCACCTCGCTGAAGATGCGGCGCGCAGCGTGCCCGGCGAAGGGGATTCCCTCGCTGACGTCGCAGTAGACCCGTGGCAGGACGTTGGCCATGTAGGCCGCCTCGCCGTGGTAGGGGTAGCCCGTGTGCACCAGCAGCACCCGGCAGGCGCGGTAGGCCGGGAAGCGCAGCAACTCCATCAGGTAGGCCGGCCGGCAGTAGACCAGGTTGACTTCGAAGTCGCCCATGCCGGTGTGGATCTGCATCGGCACGTCGTACCCGATACACAGCTCCAGCGCCCGGCAGAGCAGATGGTCCCGCAGCTTCTTCATGCTGCCACCCCCCAACCCCCGGCGGATGGCGTCCAGCGCCTGGTAGCCCTGGTCAGGGGTACGGCTCAGGGGCGAGATATCCAGCCCGGTGCGATAGGCGATGATCGACTTGACCCCCTTGTAGCCCTTGTGCTGGAGCGCGTCGGCGATCGTGTCGTCATAGCGCTGGCGGAACTCCGACCAGGTCAAGTCCATCGCCAGCAGGTCGACGATCAGCGGCTCGATCCGGAAGATGGGCACGATCTCGACCGGCAGCTCGGCCCGCACCGCCTCGATGTCGAGCATCGGCAGCGGGAAGCCGAAGTCGGTCACCAGCGTGGTCAGCCCGGCGTTGGCGTAGAGCCGGCGCACGTAGCCGGTGTAGTCCTCCTCGACGGCGCGGTTGCGGTGGGCCAGGACCGTGTCGAGGTCGGGCGCGCAGCCGAAGAAGGCCGCCAGGTCGCGCAGCATGCGCCGGAAGTAGAGCGTGTCGCGCTTGAGGCGCTGCAGCTCGGCATGCACCGCATCAGTGACCGTGACGCCGCCCTCCTCTAGGTACTGGCGCGAACCGCCACCGAAGGCGGTCAGGTCGGTGAACTGCTCGGCGTCCACCGGCCCCCGGTTCAGGAAGGGGTGGCAGTGAACGTCGACCACGGGGAGCTGTGCCAGATCCAACATGACTACACGACCTCCAGGTAGGTGTCTCGCTCCCACGGGTGGACGTGGACGTCGTACTGCTCCAGCTCGTGGCGCTTGACCAGCAGGAAGTGGCGCAGCGCCTCGTCACCCACCGCCCCCGCGACCACCTCGTCCGCCTCCAGCGCCGCGAGCCCCTCTTCCAGCGAGCGGGGCAGGAAGCCGAGGTTCAGGCGTTCGATCTCGTGCAGCGTCAGGTGCCCGACGTCGCCGTCGAAGGGGTCGCCGGGGTCGATCTGATTGCGGATGCCGTCGAGCCCGGCGGCGAGCAGCCCGGTCAGGAACAGGTAGGGCTGGCAGGAGTTATCACCGGAGCGGTACTCGATGTGCCGCCGCGTGCCGACGCCAGGGATGCGGATCACCGCTGAGCGGTTGCCGTAACCCCAGTAGGGGTTGGCCGGCGCCCAGGAGCCTGGCTGCAGCCGCTTGTAGCTGTTGACGGTCGGGGAGCCGAGCCCGGTCAGTGCCGGAGCGTGCCGCAGCAGCCCACCCATGAACCAGCGCCCCAGGTCGGAGAGCGAGGTGTTGTCCGCGCTGGAGGGGGTCAGGTCCGTCTCCCCGGCGGCATCCCACAGGCTCAGGTGGACGTGGAGGCTGGAGCCGGCCCAGTCGGCGTAAATCTTGGGCATGAACGACGCCACGTAGCCGGAGGTGCGCGCCGCGTCGCGAATCACGTCTTTGAGCGTCAGGTAGTCGTCGACCGCCTTAATCGGCGGGCCGTGGTAGGTCGAGACCTCGTACTGCCCCGGCCCGTACTCCTTGCCGAACTGGGGAATCCGCCGTCCCATCAGCTCCAGGTCGTGCATGATCCGCTGGACCAGGTTGATCTCAGCCGCCAGCCCATCCCGCGTCATCATGCGCGTGGGGTTCACCGGGTGGTACTCCCCGTCCGGCCCCTTGTTCAACAGGTAGAACTCCGGCTCGAAGGCGCACTGGACGCTGAACCCGGCCTGTGCCAGCTCCGCCACGACCTTATCCAGCCGGGTCCGCGGGCAGCCCTCCCACACCGAGCCGTCGGTTGCCCGCATCCAGGCGTACATCCGCGCCGTCTTGGGCGCGACCGGCACCACCGCGTAGCTGCGCGGGTCCGGCACGGCCAGGAAGTCGCCGGTGTTGGCCAGCAGGGTGGCGCGCGGCGGCTGGTGGTCGACGATGTCCATGTTGAGGTTAGCCAGCGCGAAGACCACGCCCTCGGTGAGCGCCGTCTCGAACGACGCGCGCGGCACCGTCTTGGCCATGGCCCGCCCGCTGTAGTCGTGGTACACCACCCAGAGGTGCTCGATCCCGTCCCGCTGCAGGCGCTCGAGCATGGCTGGAACGTCGGTCGTCGCTTCGGTGCTCACACCAGCCTCCCTCCGCGGTCGCCGATCGCCTGGATCAACCGGGCGAGCAGCGCCGTGCGCGGCACAATGCTGCTGAGCAGGATGTACTCGTCCGGGCCGTGGTCCAGGCCGCCGATCGGCCCCAGCCCGTCCAGCCCCGGCGTACCCTGGTGACCCGCGAAGCTGATGTCCGACCCGCCACCGGTTGCCGCCCCGCGCAGCGAAAAGCCCAACTCCCGGGCGATGGCGACGGCCATGTCTTCCAGGGCCGCCACCCCCGGCGTCCGCTCCATCGCCGGGCAGTCCGAGCCCGGCTCAAGCGCCATGGTCATAGTGACGCCGGGAACCCACTCCGTGTCCACCAGCGTCCGCAACCGCCCGGCCAGGGCGTCGAGGTCGGCCGTGCTCCAGGCGCGCAGGTCGAAGCGGACCGAGGCCCGGTCGACCACCACGCTCGGATTGCCGCCACCGCGGATCTCGCCGGGGTTGACGGTCAGGCCCCGCGCCAGGTCGTTCAACCCGTCCGCCTGGACGATCAGGTGGGCCAGCGCGAGGACGGCACTGCGCCCCTTCTCGGGTTCGACCCCGGCATGGGCCGCCTTGCCCCGCGCCTCGACCGTGTACCAGCGCACGGCCTTGCGCGCGGTCACGATGTCGCCGTTCTCCCGCGCCGCTTCCAGCGTCAGGATCGCGTCGTGCGCGGGCCCCTCCGCCATCAGCAGCGGGATGGAGTGCCGCTCGGCGATCTCCTCGTCGGAGACGACGACGTAGCTGAGGGTGCCGACGTTGTCCCACTCCACGTGGTCGAGCGCCGCCACCGCGTACAGCCCCGTCAACAGCCCGGCCTTCATGTCGCAGGTGCCGGGCCCGAGGACGCGGTCGCCGTCGATCGTCATCGGCCGCTCGGCGGTCGTCCCGCGGGGGAACACGGTGTCGGTATGGCCCAGCAGCATGATCCGGGCGCTGCCGCGGCCGTGACGGCGGGCGACCAGGTCGTCCCCGTGCCGCTCCTGCTGGTGGCGGGTCACGGTGAAGCCCAGCGACGCCAGCCGATGCGCGAGCCAGTCGTTGACGGCGTCGACCCCCGCCTTGTCGTCGCTGCCGGAGTCCTGGTTGACGAGCGACTCCAGGTCGCGCAGGTAGTCCGGGAGACGCTCGTGCAGGTAGGCGACGATCGGATCGCTCACCCCGGCCTCCTACCAGCCCGCGAAGCGGGCGACGGCCGCGTCGCTGACCCGACCGGCCAGCACGTCGGCGAACGCCTGGTCGAGCAGCGCGACACCCTCGTCGATCTCCTCCCGGCTGAGGATGAGCGGGGGCGTGATCTCCAGCACGTTCGACCAGTTGCCGGCGTAGTAGAGAATGAGACCCAGCTCCCAGGCCCGGTAGACGATCTTGGCCGCGGCCGACTGGTTCGGCGCCTTGCCGGCCCGGTCGGTAACCAGCTCGACCCCCTGGATCATGCCCAGGCCGCGGACATCACCGACGATGTCGTAGCGCCCGAGGGTTTCGACCAGCCGCTGGTGGAGGTACGCGCCGTTGGCGGCCGCCCGCGCGACGAGCCCCTCACGCTCGATCACCTCCAGCGTGGCCAGCCCCGCGGCACAGCTGGTGGCATTGCCCGACACCGTGAACAGCGCCACCCCGGTTCCGGCATCCAGGATCTCCTGCCGCCCGACGATGGCGCTGAGCGGCAGCCCACCACCCAGCGACTTGCCGAGCAGCACCAGATCAGCAACGATGCCCCCGTGCTCGTAGGAGAACATCGTGCCGGTGCGACCCAGCCCGACCTTGATGTCGTCGACCACCAGCAGGATGCCGTGGCGGTCGCACAGGGCGCGCAGCTTCGGAAGGAAGTCCGGCGGCGGGACGATGTCGCCGCCGTCGCTCTGCACCGCCTCGACGAAGATCGCGCCGACGTCGCCCGGCGGGCAGATGGTGGTAAAGAGATAGTCCTCCAGGAACCCGAGGCACTGGTCCGTCACCCGGCCGGCATCTCCGCCGAACGGGTTGCGATAGGGGTTCGGGTAGGGCACCTTGGTGACGTGGGCACCCCCGACCACGTCGACGAAGGCGGTGTGCCCCGAGAGCGCCATGGTGGCGTCGGTCGTGCCATGCCAGCTCCCGACGAACGAGATCAGGCGCCGCTTGCCCGTTGCCATCCGGATCAGGCGCTGCGCCGCCTCACTCGCATCCGACCCCGACAGCCCGAACCAGGCCTTCTTCGGGAAGTCGCCCGGCACCAGCTCCACCAGCTTCTCCGCCAGATCGAGCGCCGGTTGGTTGATGGCGGAGACCAGTCCGGCAAACATCGTCTTTTCGAGCTGGGCGGCGACCGCGCGGCGCACGTGCGGGTTGCTGTAGCCCAGGTGCGCCAGCGACCAGCTCGCGCCGAAGTCGAGGTAAGCGCGGCCCTCGATGTCGTAGATGCGGCCGCCCTCGGCGCGGTCGATCACCAGCGGGTTGTAGCGGATCTTGATCGCGTCCGCGATGAGCCGCGCGTCGCGCTCGAATGCCTCCTGCACCGCGGTACCGGTCGCCTGCGGTTCCATGGTCATCCCTCACTACCCGGCACGCTCGGGCGTCGGCTCGACGGCGGCGGGGCGGTCGAGCTTCGGTCCGAACGGCCAGCGAATCTCCCTGCCCCGCGTCAGGCCGGACGGGCGCAGGATCAGCACGGCGATCATCGCCAGGGCGATGACGATCTCGGTGAAGCCGACGAGCTGGAAGGGGATCACCTGGCCCAGCGCCGTCTGCGCCGCCCGCTGGAGGTTGAGCCAGTTCTCAACACTGCGCAGCGCCTCGGAGGTCAGGGAGACAGCGACGGCGCCGATGACCGCGCCGCTCACGCTGCCGCTCCCGCCGATGATGAGCATCGCGACGATCAGGAACGTCTGGCGCAGGTAGAAGGAGTTGGGCGAGAAGGTGGTGATGAAGTGCGCCCACAAGCCTCCGGCCACGGCGGCGACGAAGATGCTGAAGACCCAGGCGACCCAGCGCACCCAGGCGCTACTGATGCCGATGCTCCAGGCGGCCGCCTCGTCGTCGCGTGCCGCACGCAGCTTCAGGCCGAGCGGCATCTCGCGGAACAGGAACGCCAGCGCCACGAAGAGGAGCATCCAGCCCGTGGCCGTCCAGAGACCCGTGTACTGGGGGATGCCGAAGACGGTGCGCGAGCCGCGGGTCAGTGCGTCCCACTGCAGCGCGACGCTGTGGACGATGATCAGCCAGGCAAACGAGGCGATGGTGAAGGAGGCATCACGCAGGCGGAGTAACGGCACCCCCAGCACCGCACCGACCGCCGCGGCGATCAGCCCGGCGGCGAGCAGCGCCGGGATGAAGGGAAAGTGCGCCTGGTGCAGCAGCCAGGTCTCCGGCATGTCGGGCAGGGTTAGCCGCTTCTCCCGCGGGCTCAGCGAGAACCAGATCGAGCCGTAGGCGCCGATAGCCATGAAGGCCACGTGGGCGAACGACATCAGGCCGGAGTTCCCGGTGAAGATCTGGAGCGCCACGACCAGGATCACGTTGATGAACATCACGGTGACAACGCGCTGAAACACACGCCCGGCAAAAAGCTCGGTGCCGGCCGCGATCACGAGCAGCCCGACGACGAGCACGATGAGCGGGAATGCACGTTCGACCCAGCGCGGTACGTGCAGCGCCCTGGCGTTCACCGGGCCTCCCTTGCGTAGGTGCCACCGATCAGCCCCTGGGGCCGGATCAGGAGCAGCACGATCACGATGCTGAAGGTGACGGCCTGCCGGTAATCGAGCAGGCTCTGGGGCAGGACCGATTGCAGGCCGACGGTGAGGAAGCCCAGGAGGTAGCCGCCGAGGACCGCCCCCTTCAAGCTCTCCATGCCGCCGACAACCGAGGCGATGAAGGCGATCAGGACCGGCTGGAGCCCAACCGCCGGCTCGACCAGCGAGGAGCGCCCAATCCAGAAGAGCGACACGATCCCCGCCATGAAACCGCTGATGGCGAAGGCGAGGGCGATCACCCCGTTGGCCCGCACCCCGAGGAGCCGCGCCATGGTGAAGTCGTCCGCCGATGCGCGCAGCGCCATGCCCATGATCGTGCGACGCAGGAAGACCGTGAGCACGCCGAGCAGGATCAAGCTGACCGCCAGGCTGATGAGGTCGACCGCCTTGACCCGGAAGCCGCCGATGGTCAGGGTCTGCACGAAGAAGCCGGGCAGGCGGACGGCCTGCGGCCGGGGCGACACGGTCAGCAAGGCGATGTTCTGCAGCAGGGCGCTGATGGCGAACGAGGTGATGAGCATCGTGGTCGGGGAAGCGTTGCGCACCGGGCGGAACCCGACCCGCTCCATCAGCACGCTCGCCAGCACCGCCATCGCGACGCTCAACGCCGCCACGAAGATCCAGGGCCAGACGGTCTTCCCGAGGATCAGCAGGGAGTAGCCGCCGACCATCACCAGCTCGCCATAGGCGAAGTTGATGAGTCGCAGGATGCCGTAGACGATGACGAGCCCGAGCGCCATCAGGGCATACAGCCCCCCGAGCGAGAGCGACGAGACGACGAACTGGACGATGTCATTCACCATGCACGCTCCTGTGCCGCTCGGCGGCGCCTAACCCGGCCCGGCCTCGGGGCCGGGACCGTTGTGGCGCCCCAGGTAGGCGCTCTCGATGTCCGCATGCTCGCGCAGGGTGCGGGGCGGCCCGGCGAACTCCACCCGGCCGGCGTTGAGCAGGTACGCCCGGTCCACCAGCGCCAGCGTCTTCTCCACGTTCTGCTCCACCAGCAGGATCGTCGTACCGAGGTCGCGGAGTTCGCCGATGAGGGCAAACACGTCATCGACCAGCTTGGGCGACAGCCCGAGCGACGGCTCATCGAGCATCATGAGCGCCGGACGTGCCATCAGCGCCCGCGCGATCGCCAGCATCTGCTGCTGCCCGCCGGAGAGGGTCCCGGCCGGACGCCGCAGGCGCTCACCCAGGATCGGGAAGAACGCGCACCAGCGCTCCATGTCGCGCTGGATCTCGGCCCGGTCCTTCCGCACCGCCGCTCCCAGGCGCAGGTTCTCCTCGACGGTCAAGCCCGGAAAGATCCGTCGGCCTTCGGGGACGAGGGCGATGCCTCGCCGCACGATCGCTTCCGGCGGCTGGCCCAGCAGCGACACGTCGCGGAACCGGATCGCCCCCCGCCAGGGGCGGACGATCCCCGCGACGCTGCCCAGCGTCGTGCTCTTCCCGGCACCGTTGACGCCGATGAGGCCGACGATCTCCCCCTCCTCGACGCGCAGGGAGATGCCGTTGAGCGCGTTGATCGCCCCGTAGCGGACGTGGAGGTCCTCAACCACCAGCATCTCAACCTGCCTCAGCCGATGCGCCGAGATACGCCTCGATGACCGCCGGCTCGCGGCGGACCTCGTCGGGCGTTCCTTCGGCAATCGTGCGCCCGTAGTTCAGCACGTGGATGCGGTCGCACAGCCGCATAATCAGGCGCATGTCGTGGTCGACGATCAGGATGCCGCAGCCCAGATCCCGGCGGATGGTCGAGAGCGTCGCCAGGAGCGTCTCGACCTCCGGCTCGGTGAGCCCGGCGCCCGGCTCGTCCAGGAGCAGGAACTCCGGCGCGGTCGCCAGCGCGCGAGCGATCTCGACGCGGCGCTCCTCGCCCTGCGGCAGCGCCGCGGCCGGCCACGGCGCCAGGTGCGCGATGCCGACCCGCTCCAGGGCCTCCCAGGCGCGCGCTGTCGCCTCCCGCCGCGGGATGCGGCCGGAGCTGAGAGCCGCGACCTCCACGTTCTCCAGCACGCTGAACTCGTGGAAGAGCCGCACCACCTGGAAGGTGCGGGCAAGCCCAACTCGCGCGATCCGGTGCGGCGGCCACCCGGTGATGTCGGTCCCGTTGACCCAGACCTCCCCAGCCGTGATGCGCAGCATCCCGGTGAGGACGTTGATCAGCGTCGTCTTGCCGGAGCCGTTCGGCCCGATCAGCCCCAGGATCTCGCCGCGGTTGAAGGTCAGGCTGACGCCGTCGACCGCGCGCAGCGCGGCGAAGGTCTTGACCACCCCTCGTGCGACCAACGATGCGGTCGCTCCGGGACCGTCGGTGGGTGACGTCATGGGAACTCGCTCTCCAGCCGACCATGCCGCCCGGCCTCGCCGTCATCGGCAACGACGGCAAAGCCGGGCGACACCGAGCCGCCCCGCCGCTACGTCGGCGGGACGTACTCCGGCTTGATCTTCTTGACGAAAGTCGGCTCGCCGTTCTTGACCTCGAGGATGAAGGCCTCCTTATCCGGGGCATGACCGGATGCGGCATCGGACCAGGTCAGGCTGCCGCTCAGGAGGTCGAAGGTCACCCCCTCCATCGCCTGGGCGAGTGCCGGTCCGTCGGTGGACCCCGCCCGCTCGATCGACTGCGCGATGATGTTGACCGTATCCCAGCCCATCACCGCGAAGGCCGTCTCCGGCGGTCCGCCGTACTCTGCCTCGTAGAGTTCGAGGAACTCGTCCATCGCCGGCCCCACGCCGGGCCCCACGAAGCTGTGCGTCGAGATGAAGATATTGTTGCCCGCGTCCGGACCGACCGCGGGATAGAACTCGACCGTATCCATGGCGTCGCCGCCCATGAGCGGGGTGTCGAAGCCGGCCGCGCGGAGCTCGCGCACCATCATGGCGTAGTCCGGCATGTTGGTGGAGAGCAGGATTACCTGCGGCGGCTCCGGCAGGCCCTGGAGACGCTGGATCTGGGCGTCGATCTGCATGTCGCCCTGGAGATAGGTGTCCTCGTTGACGATGGTGCACCCCATCTCCTGGAACGCGTCGACGAAGTACTCGCCCAGCGACTGGGTGTACTCCGTGGTCGTGTCGACAATCGTGGCGCCCGTCGTCCAACCCATGTCCTTACAGGCGAACTGGGCTGCCGCGGCGGACATCGTCTGGTTCCACATCGAGACGGTGAACTGCAAGTCCCCGAGCGCTTCCGAGCCGTAGAGCGGGGACGAGGCGCAGGTCGACAGACCGACGATCCCGGCCTCCTGCGCGGCGCGGCCGACCGGCGCGCCGAAGTCGAAATCGCAGGGGGCGATCATGACCTCGGCGCCCTGCTCGATCAACTGGATGGCTGCGTTGCCGACCGTCGCCTGATCGGTCTTCCCATCCAGCTCGATCAACTGCAGCGGCCGGCCAAGCACGCCGCCCGCCTCATTGATCTGCTTGACCGCGAGCCGGGCGCCCATCAAGGGCGGGGTGTCGTAGGCAGCCATCCAGCCGGTTCGGGGCACGGCCGCGCCGATGATGATCGGGTTCTCCGCGCCGGCACCCGGCGACGACGGGGCGGGCGCCGCCCCGGACCCCGCACCGCCTGCCGGCGCGGTCGCCGTGACAGCCGCCTCCGTTCCACCGCACGCGGCCAGGACCAGGGCAAGGAGGCTCAAAAAGGTCAGTAGGCGCAAAGGCATGCGTGGCGTCACGGTATCACTCCCCCCCATTGGACGGTGGGTACACCACAGAACCGGAACGCACGGCTGCCAGCCAACCCGGCCAGGCTCGTCCCGCGTGGGGGCGCCCGTGGCGCCAGCCGCACGGCAGGCCGCGTCCTCCCTCGGTTGTCGCGACCACCTCCTCCCACCAGCCCGGCGCCGCCGGCCTCACGCGCGAGCAGCGTTCAGCACAGGTCACGGTCCAGCGCAACCAGCCGCGTCGTGTGCCCACGAGACCACAGGCCCGAGCGTGACACCGGCCATAGCGCGCAGTTCTCCGGCGCCTATATCACACCACTCTGCCATGACAGGGGCGTATCTGGGGACCATAACGGACCCATTACCCAGCGATATTTCCGCAAACCGCAGTTCGGCGTGGAGACTCTGCAGCCGACTATAGGGGGCGGGTAGAGACGGTGTCAAGACATAATGTTTCATTCTCAGTGCACAGCGGTTTCGTGCCACCGCGGTACGCCACGGGAGAGACCTCCTGGTGAAGGTCACCCCCGGTCACCACGGTCCGTGCCAGGGATGAGGTGGTGCGAGGGTCCCCGCTCCGTGGTCTCGGCCAGGGGTTAATGGAGTTTGATGAATTGTGCGGGTGTCCGCTGGTCGGCCCGTGCCCGGGGGTTGTGGGGTTTGACGAATGATGTGGGTGTACGGGCTCTGCCGGTGCTCGGGGCTGAAGCCGCCGGCTGATAGTTTGGTAAGCCCACTGAAGGGGCTACGATGGCCACGCCCCGGTGGATCCGATCCGGCATCCCGCTGGGCGCCCAGTCCCCAGCCCCTTCAGTGGGCTTCGCCTTCTCAGCCCGGCGGCTTATGAACTTTGACGAATTAATCCGGTAAACGCGACAGCCGTCCGCGCCCCCGCGTTGTCATCCTTCGCTGCGTGGCCGGTCCGACGCGAGATCCTTCGCTCCGCCGGCCGGCTCCGCTCAGGATGACAGCCGTGCCGGAACGGGTGGCGGGAAGACGAGAATACTTCGTCAAACTCCATCAGCCCCGGGCACGGGCCGAGCGCGTACCCCCATTCGGTTCGTCAATTTCCATTCGTCCCAGGCACGCACCGACTGCGTGGACTGCAACGCATGCGTCAAACCACAATAGCCCTGGGCACCAACCATTTTGTTAGACGCGGTATGATCCGGGTGAGCCCTTTCCCGTAGCCCGTTGCAGCGGGTTTTCGTGGTCAGCCCAGCGCCTTCTGCGCCGGGCACGGCGGGTCGCCCGCGTCACACCCAATGGAGAAGCGGACGAGCCACAGAAGCCCAAGACCTTGACCGTTGCATGAGCCGGGGCGGGCAGCGCCGCAGTGTTGGGGGCGGTAGTCGGGGGAGCGCACAGACCGAACGGAGGACAGACGATGACCGTGGCGGTGGATATTCGCGTTCCGATGGGGTTGCCGCTTCCGGCCTTGATCGACTTCATCCGCGGCTGTGAGCAGGCCGGCTTCCACGGCGTCGGACTCCACGACCACCACCACATCGGCCGCGACTGCTACGTGGTACTGGGCATCGCCGCTGCCAGCACGTCGCGGCTGTCGCTCTACCCAGTCACGTCCAACACGGTCACCCGCCACCCGCTCGTGCTCGCGGCCCTGGCCAACTCCCTGGCAGAGTTCGCCCCCAGGCGAACCTGCATCACCCTCGGCCCCGGCTTCCTCTCGGTCGAGGCCGCCGGGGAGTCGCGCGCGACGATCGACGACTTGCGCCGGGCCGTGCGCGCCATCCGGGCACTGCTGGCCGGGGAGACGGCTGAGTTCAAGGGCGTTCCGGTACGCCTCCGCAACCACCCGTCTGGGAAGCTGCCGGTACTGCTGACCGCATCTGGGCCGCGCCTGCTCGAACTCGCCGGGGAGGTCGCCGACGGCGCGGTCATGCTGGTGGGGCTCGACCCGCAGATGGTCGCCGCCGCCCGGCGCCACCTGGCCGCCGGCGCCGAGCGCGCCGGGCGCAACCCGAAGGATCTCTTGGAGATCTTCATCACCCCGATCGCGGTCGGCGACCGGGCGGTGATGTGCCAGTGGCCGCGACAGTGGTTCCGCCCCGGGCAGCCCTGGCTCGAGTACCCGAGCCGCTCGAACCTCCACTGGCTGCGGTACGCCGGGATCGACCTGCCGCCGGGACACAACCCGGCGTCGATCTCCGAGGCCCAGGCCGAGGCGATCTGCGATCGGCTCGGCCTGTTCGGCCCGGCCGAGTACTGCGCCGAGCGGCTGCTGCGGGCGCAGGAAGAGGCCGGGGTCGAGCGCGTCTTCCTCTTCCCGGCGCACACCGCGGCGACGAGCTACGAGCTGCCCTGGGCCGAGGTGGAAGCGTTCCGCCGCGTGATCGGCCCCCGCCTGCGCGCCTGAGCGGGTACAAGCAGCGGGCGGCCGCGGCCACGTGGCGGCCGCCGAACTCGCAGATGATCGCCGTGCGGTGACCCGCTGCAGTCAACGTGGCGAGCGCGGCACTCGTGGGACGTCAGGCCGGGGTACGCGGGGCCGCCACTATCCTGGCGCAGGCTACAGCACCTCAGCCAGGGCAACAGGTCGTCCCTCGGCGACCGATCGTTCGATGGCCACCAGCGTCGCCGTGTTCATCAGCCCATCGTGGCCGGTGATCGACGGGCGCGTACCGCTGACGACACAGTCGATAAAGTAGTCAATGGACGTCCCGCGGGCCATGACCGCGGAGCGTGCCCCCAGCGGTACCTCGAGGCCGGTCTTGGTCGTCTTCTGGATAACGTTGTTCGGCGCCTGATTCACGCGCACGCACTCATTGGCGCCATACAGCTCCATGTTCAGCTCGATGACCGCGATCTCACCCTCCGGCAGCACCCAGGAATTCTCCATCTGAATGCAGGCGCCGTTGTCGAATTCCAGGGTCGATTGGAAGAAGTCGGGAGTCGGGACGCCGCGCGACTCCAGGACGCCCCGACGGGAGACGGCGAACACGCGGGTGACCTCGCTGTCCAGAATGAATCGGAGCAGATCCAGCGTATGGGTGCCCAGGAACCACAGGACACTCGACCGGCCGGCCCAGGACAGCATCTGCGTCGGCACGCGCTGGCTGTTGCTCATGCGGATGTGCCCGTGCACGACGCGGCCAAAGCTCTCCGAGTGCACCGCCGCACGGGCCTCGGCGAACCCGATGCCCCACCGGTGTTGGAAGTCGACCATCAAGTAGCGCCCCGACCGCTGTTCGGCCTCGACCATGGCCTTACAGTCCTCGACGGTGGTCGCCATCGGCTTCTGCACCAGGACGTGCTTCCCGGCGTCGAGCGCGCCGACGACGGCTTCCCGGTGGGCAAAGTCGGGCGTCGCCACACCGACGGCATCGATCCCTGGGTGCCGGAGCAGTTCCTCGAGGTTGTCGTAGTACGCCTTCGCCCCAAACTGCTCGGCGATCTGCTTGGCAACATCGCCGTTCAGGTCACAGACAGCCTCAATGCGTGCCTGCGAGTGCGCCCGAAACCGGGTGAGCATGACCTGCCCCCAGGTGCCACACCCAACCTGGGCCATCCCGACGGATGCCATGCGGTTCCCCTTTCCTCAATTACAGGTCATCTGACGCCAGATCGACCACGTTCCTGGCCTACTCCTAGAGCCGCGTGTGGGGATCAAGCACATCGCGCAGGCCATCTCCGAGCAAGTTGAAGCCGAGCACCAGGCATGAGATGAAGAGGCCTGGGTACAGCGACATCCAGGGCGCATCGCGCAGGAAGGTGCGCGAATCGCTCAGGATACTGCCGAGGGTTGGCACCTCGGGGGGAACGCCCACCCCCAGGAAGTTGAGGCTCGACTCCGCCAGGATGGCCGCGGCAAGAATGAAGGTCTGCTGCACCAGCACTGGTGTCATGCTGTTCGGTACCAGATGGCGGATCATGATCCGGAAGTCACTCAACCCGAGCGACCGGGCCGCCTGTACGTAGTCCAGCTCGCGCAAGGACAGGACTGTCGCACGCGCCACACGCGCGCAGCGCGGCGTGTACACGATCCCCAGGGCGATGATGATGTTCAGCAGCCGCGGCCCGAGGATGGCCATGATACCGATCGCCAGGAGGATTGCCGGAAAGGCCATCAGGGCATCCATGACCCGCATCAATGGACTATCGAGCCGGGGATAGTAGGCGGCAAGGGTACCAACGGTGAGTCCGGTAACCCCGGTGAGCACCGCGATGACGAAGCCGACCAAGATCGAGATGCGGCCGCCGTAGAGAACGCGCGTGAAGATGTCGCGGCCGAAGTCGTCGGTGCCGAACGGGTGCTCAGCCGACGGTCCCTGGAGAATGGCGGTCGGCGACATCGCGTTCGGCGGGGTATCGGTCAACAGCGGCGCGCCGAGCGACAGCACCACAATCAGGAGTGTCAACGCCAGGCCGATGAGCGTCGATCGACTGCGCCGCAGCCGCCGAAGCAACCGGCGGCGGGGGGAATGAGCCGGCCACGTGGTCCTGACCGACGGTGCGGTTGCACTGCTGGTGGCTCTGGCAGTCATGCGCTCCCTGCCTTCCCGCTCTCCCCTCTCCACACCGGTCATGAGTAGCGGATGCGCGGGTCGATCCAGCCGTAGAGAAGGTCAACCACCAAGTTTACGAACAGGTACAGCATGGTGACCAACAGGATGCCGCCCTGCACCACGGGGTAATCCCGGCGGTTGACCGCATCGATCACGAGCCGGCCGACACCCGGGAGGTTGAAGACCGTCTCGGTGATGACGCTTCCCGAGAGCAACTCACCCGCCGTGAGTCCGAGGATGGTGGCAATCGGAACGAGCGCGTTGCGGAAGGCATGGCTCAGGATCACCACCCGCTCGCGCAGGCCCTTGGCCTGTGCGGTCCGCATGTAGTCCTGCCGGAGCACGTCGAGCATGCTCGAGCGCGTCATGCGCGCGATCAATGCGGTGTACGCCAAGCCGAGTGCGAAGCCGGGCAATGCAAGGTGCCGCAGGAACGCGCGCGGCCCTTCCGAGAGTGGAGCGTACCCACCGGTCGGAAACCAGCCGAGCTTGACAGAGAAGAAGAAGATCATGTTGAGAGCCAACCAAAAGATGGGGATTGAGATGCCGAGAATGGCGAGCAGCATGATGCCCCAGTCGGTGAACCGGCCATGCCGCACGCTGGCGATAACGCCGGCGGTGATCCCGATGGTCGCGGCCACCACCAGCGCAAATGCGGACAGGCTTAGCGTCACGGGCAGCCGCTCGCGGAGTGCCTTCGACACCGGCTGGTGAAGGAAATACGACTGCCCGAGGTCGCCACGCAGTGCGTCGGAGTACCAGTTCACCAGGCGTTGCAGCAGCGGCTGATCCAGGTTGAGCTCCTCCCGGAGCTTCTGCGTCGCTTCAGCGGTTGCTTCCGGGCCCAGCATGGTCGCCACCGGATCCCCGGGGATCAGATAGATCATGAAGAAGATGAGCAGCGATACGACCAGCAGGGTCGGGATGAAGGCCGCCAGCCGCCGTGCGATGTAGATCGCCATTCAGTGCGTCCTTCCCGCTCACGAGCGGTGCACGCGGCGCGGGTTCGCGGTACGCTTCCTCATCCATCCCGCGCCGCGCGCCAGCCTAGTCTTCCCGCCAGCAGGACCAGAAGCGGGAGGTGTTGTACCAGGGCTTGTAGCCCTTGATGTCCGAGCGGATTGCCGCCAGGCCAAAGGTGTCGACCGTCTTGATACCGGTGACGTCCTCGTACCAGATGCGCTGGACCTCCTCGAAGGCCTTCTTGCGATCCTCCAGTGTCGTTGCCTGCATGGCGTCCTGGAACGCCTTGGTCATGTCTGGGTTGTTATAGCCTGCCCCCGCATCGGCCCCGCCGCCTCCGTAGAAGGCGGCAAAGGCGTCCGGCGCGAACATGCCCTGGGACAGGTAACCGGTGACACTCAAATGCCAATCCGGCTCCTTCCAGCGGGCCTGCTGCGCCGGCCAGTCGAGGATGTCAACCCGCGTGTTCATCCCGATCGCCTTGAGCTGCTCGGCCGCAGTCACGATGCACTTGTACATGTAGTCGTAATTGCGGTTGGTGAGGAGCACCACCTCTTCACCGTTGTAGCCCGCTTCCTGGAGGAACTGCTTCGCCTTCTCGGGGTTCTTCTGGTTGTACAGCTCGGCGCCGACCTCGGTGTGCCACGGTGACGAGCTGAACCAGAGCGAGGGCTGCACGCGATAGAACTCCTTGCGCCCGTTCGTGATGGCTTGGCCCAGCGCGTCGATGTCAAGCGCCGCCTGAACCGCCCGGCGGAACGCCAGGTTGCTCGTGAGCGGATTCCGGAAGTTGAACAGGATCACGACCCACCGCTGGTCCTCGATAATGTAGGGTGTGATGTCCGGGTTCTGGTCGAGCCGGTCATAGTCAGTGGTTGGAGGTGCCGCGGCGTAGTCGTACTCGCCCGTCTCCAGCCCGGCCACACGCGCGGCCGACTCGGGCACCGGGTAGAGATAGATCTCGTCGAAGTACGGGATCTTCCCACCGCCAAGGCCATCGACTTCTGTCCCGAGCGGCTGGTAGTCCTCGAAGCGCACCACCTTCAGGTACTGGTCGGGCTTCCACTCCGCGAACTTGTATGGTCCGGTGCCAATCATGTCGGCGTCGGTGAGCTTTCCTGCCTCCTTCCCCTCGATGACCTCCTTGGGGAAGATGACCAACGTGCCGACCGGATAGGCCAACGCGTCGAGCAGGGTCATGGTCGCGTAGGAGAGCCGGAACACGACGGTGTAGTCGTCCGGCGCCTCGTACGACTCGATCATCTCAAAGGAACTCTTGCGGGCAGTCACGGCAAGGAAGCGCTCGGTAGAGGCAAGAACGTCCTCACTCGTCATCTCCTTGCCGTTGTGGAACTTGACGCCCTTCCGCAGCGCGAAGGTGTAAGTGAGCCCGTCGTCGCTGACTTCCCAGCGCTCGGCCAGAACGGGGATGATCTCGTAGTTCTCGGCATATGCGACCAGGGTCTCGTGCCAGAACAGTACTGCCTCGCGCGCTGCGGCAGCCAGGGTGATGGCCAGATCGAGCGTCGGCGGCGCACTCTCTACCGCGGCCCGGAACACGCCCCCGTACTTCCCGGGGCCGACCTGCTCAGTCTCCCCAGAACCTGCCTCCGGGGTCCCGGCAGGTTCGGTCGTTGCGGTCGTCGACCCGGCTCCCGCCCCGCCCGAGGTAGCCTCGGCGGTGGGAGCGCCCTCGCTCGTGCCCTCGCCACCACATGCAGCCAGGAGGGTAGTGGCTGCCGACGCGACCACGCCCACACTTCCGAGCTGGAGCAGTCTCCGACGCGTCATTCGAGCCCGCTGTCGATCTCCCGTCATTGGCGTCCTCCTCAGCTCGCTCCTCACTGCTCACCGGACGATCTCAATAGCTCCCCACCCGCACGCCGCTCGCGCACACTACTCGCACCCTGACCGGCACCCCCTTTCACGTCCTCCAGGAGGGGCAATCGAAGGTTCACCCTGACGGTGGCACCCAAGGCACCTCATGAGATGCCTAGCTGTACATCGCTTCTCTCCCGGCGCCGTCGATCTGGCCCCTGTCGACGAGATCCACCACCGCACGCAGGTCCGCCAGGTAGGTATCGATGAACGCGTCGTGGCCGGGAGAGAGCATGACGTGGATACCCGGCGGCCGACGCTGCGGATGGACGAACCAGCCGCGCGCTTCCATACCCGCGGCGACGGCAGCCATGTCGCGCTCCGGCGACCCGAACGCGAACACGCTCATCACCGGCTCGCCAAAGACCTGGAAGCCGGGGATCGCCCGGATGCCCGCTTGCAGCCGGGTGGCAGCGCGCATGGCCTGCTGGGTCAGCCGCACATACCCCTCTTCACCGAGGTACTGCATGACCGCCCACCCAGCGGCTATCGCCCCGCCCGGCCGGGACCCGGCTAGCGTCGGAGTCGAGTAGATCCCCGAGGGCCAATCGGTAAACCGCACCCCCTGGTACTGATAGATGTCCGCATCGCGGCAGAGTAAGACGGAGGCACCCCGCGCCGCGAAGCCGAACTTGTGCAAGTCCGCCGAGATCGTCGTGACCCCGGGAACGCGAAAGTCGAAGGGCGTAATCGGGGTGCCGAGGCGTTCGAGAAACGGCAGGAAGTAGCCACCGACGCAGGCGTCCACGTGGAAACTGATGCGCCGCTCGGCCGCGATTTCCGCCATCTCCGAGATTGGATCGATCATCCCAAAGGGGTAATTCGGCGCAGAACCGACGAGGAGCACGGTGTTGTCGGTGACGGCGTCTCGATAGGCGTCGAGATCGAGCTGGAAGTCTGGCCCGACCGGGGTGCGGATCGCCTTCAGCCCCAGGTAGTGCGCGCCCTTATTGAACGCGGGATGCGCGGTCTCGGGGAGGACGATTTCGGGCTCAGTGATCTCGGGATGCTCGGCCCGGGCCTTGTCACGGGCGATCTTGAGCGCAAGGATGATGCTCTCTGTGCCGCCGGAGGTGATGTTCCCCAACGCGTGTTCGCCGTGGAGCAAAGCGGCAGTCATCGCGACTACCTCGCGCTCAAAGCGGTCGATGCTGGGGAACGCACGTGGCGACAGGCCATTCTCCGAGAAGAAGCGCAGGTAGGCTTCCTTGGCCACGGCCACCACGTCGTCGCCGGGGAGATAGACCAGGGCTGCCACCCGGCCCTGCTGCCATTGCACATCCGCCTGCCGGGCTTCGTCCATCGTGGCCCAGATGGCGCTCGGACTGCGCCCAGCCTTCGGAAGCTGGACGGACGCCGCCGCGTGGGCTGGAGAAACCTGCCGCATGCCTGCTCCCTCCTGCTCCACGCAATGGCCATCAACTCAGCCCTCAGCGACTCGACCACCAACGGGGTGACCGAGAGGGCGACCCGACAGCAAAGCCCGCCCGCAACGAGTGGCAGGCTGACCGCACCGGCGGGAGGCATCTCCCTCAGCCGCCCGCGCCATGCGACGACGAACGTCGCGGTGCCGAGTAGACGGTCTTGCGTTCCCTGGAGCAACACGGTTACACTTGGCAACGGCAGTATAGAGCGGAGTCAACAGCGTTGTCAATGCCCGCGACGGGTACACCGGCCACCCCGGCGCGGTGTCCCGCCGTGCATGGAGAGGGAGGAAGACGGGGTTCAGCGATGGGCGACACCGAGAGAGACGCGTTCGTGACCGATGACAACTCCATGGTTTACACCGGCGTCACTGCGGTCGAACGCGCGATGCTGATCATTGAACTACTTTCACGCTCCCCACATGGGGCAACCGTAACGGACCTCAGCAGGGCACTGGGAACCAACAAGGGGGTCGTACATCGCATCCTGGCCAGCCTGGGGACCAATGGCTATGTCTCAAAAGATGACCGCACTCAGCACTATCGGCTCACGAGCAAGCTGCTCGGTCTGGCATTCCGGCACGTGCGCTCGATGGAGATGTACGACCTGGTTCAGCCGATCCTGCGGAGGCTGGCGCAGGAGTCGGGGGAGCTGGCCGAGTTGAACTGGGTACAGCACGGGCGCTTGGTACTGGTGGCCAAGGCCGAGAGCCCACGGCGCGTAAAGGTGGTCGACTACTTCGGAGAAGAGCTCATCCTCCACGCCACGGCCGGCGGCAAGGCGTGGCTCGCCAATCTGCCGGAGGAGGAAGCCCTCCGCATTCTGCTTGAGCGGGGTACGCCGAAGCTCGGGGAACACACCATCACCGACTTGACTGAGCTGCAACGCGAGTTCCGCAAGATCCGCGAGCAGGGCTACGCGGTGAATGACCAGGAGTCTGCCGATGAAGTCGTGGCGGTGGCCGCGCCCGTCTGGGTCAACAGCCCCAAGCGCCAGGTGGTCGGGGCAGTCAGCGTCGTATCACCCGCCTACCGGGCCGTCCACCGGAACCCGCGGATCATCGAGTTGACCATCGCCGCTGCCAATGAGATCGGCGACGTGTGGCCGTTCGTCGGGTTGGAGCACTGACCGGCGCGAGAGAGGGAGGTTGCCCATGGGCGGCACGGTCATGACCGTCCGAGGTCCGGTCTCGGGGAGCGACCTGGGGATCACGCTCCCTCACGAGCACCTTCAGATCGACCTGTATCGCATGAGCCGGAATCGGGATGGCTACGTCGATGACCTCGGCCTCGCGATCATCGAGGCCCGGCAGTTCGCCGAAGCGGGCGGCCGCACCATGGTCGACCTCACCACCGACTGCATCGGGCGCGACCCCCTGATGCTCCGCCAGGTCGCGGAGGAAACTGGCCTCAACATCATCATGGGCTGCGGCTACTACCGCAACCCGTACATCGACGAGTCAGTCAACAAGACATCCGTGCGAGCCATCACCCAGTGGATCGTCGATGAGATTGAGCATGGCGTCCGGGATACCGGCATCCGGCCCGGTGTGATCGGCGAGTGCGGCGTTGAACGCGAGTGGGTGACCCCACTGGAAGAGCGCGCGCTGCGTGGAGCAGCCCGGGCGCAGCGCATTACCGGGCTCCCGATGTCGCTCCATGCCACCCGCTCACCAATCGGGTTGGAGCTGCTCACCATCCTCGAGGAAGAAGGCGCCGACCTGCGACGGGTGGCTCTCTCCCACTGCGACAACTATCCCCACCCCGACTTTCACGAGGCAGTCGCCAAGCGCCAGGCATACGTCGAGTTCGACCGACACGACCCGCGCTGGCCGTGGGAGCAAGAGCGGCGTGTCGCCAACATCCGAGAACTGGCCCGGCGTGGCTACCTCCATCAGATCCTCATCTCTCACGACATCTGCCACATCTCAGAGCGGGCGGCCTATGGCGGTCCGGGGTACTGCTACGTCCTCGAGGGGGTTGTCCCGATGCTGCGGGACGCCGGTTTCTCCGAGGAAGAGATTCACATCATCCTCGTCGAGAATCCCAGGCGATGGCTCACGGGGGAATGAATCGGTCGCGGCGTCGCAGCAGGGCGACACCGCCGGAGCCCTGGCGCGGGGCATGTGCTGAGGAGGTACGGGGCTCGTGCAAACGCATACCTATACGCGCAATGCCACGCTCGTAGGGAGAGCCAAGCGCGTCGTGCCGGGCGGCGTATACGGCCACCAGTCAGCCGCGCGGCTGCCGGACGGCTTTCCGCAGTTCTTCGCGCGCGGCGAGGGAAGCCGGGTCTGGGACGTCGACGGAAACGAGTACATCGACTACATGTGCGCGTTCGGGCCGATCGTGCTCGGGCACCGGCACGAGGCGGTCGAGCGCGCAGTCGACGAGCAGCGACGTGCCGGCGCGTGCTTCAACGGACCAACGGAGTACTGGGTGCACCTGGCCGAGTTACTCGTCGAGATCACCCCGCACGCGGACTGGGCGTGGTTCGCCAAGAACGGCACGGACGCGACCACGTTCGCGGTCATGCTCGCACGGGCACACACGGGCAAGAAGCAATTGCTGCGCGCGCGCGGTGCCTACCACGGGTCAGCCCCGTGGTGCACGCCGAGGTCGGCGGGTGTGACGCCCGAGGACCAGGCCAACCAGATCTTCTACACGTACAACGACCTCGACAGTGTCCGCCAGGCGGTCGCGCAGGCCGGCGACGACCTGGCCGCCATTATCGTCAGCCCCTTCCGCCACGACGCCTGGTTCGATCAGGAAGAGGTCGATCCGGCGTTCGCCCGCGGCGTGCGGGAGTTGTGCGACGAAACCGGCGCGGTCCTCATCCTCGACGACGTGCGCGCCGGTTTCCGCATCGACCTCGGAGGGAGCTGGGTACCCATCGGCGTCGCGCCAGACGTCTCCGCCTACTCCAAGGCCATCGCCAACGGCTATCCCCTCGCGGCCGTTGTCGGCCGCGAGGAGCTGCGGGCCGCGGCGGAGGAAGTGTTCATGACCGGTTCATTCTGGTTCGCCGGCGCGGAGATGGCGGCAGCCGTTGCCACGATCCAGACGCTGCGCGCTACCAACGCCATCGCGCACATGAAGCGCATCGGGCAGATGCTGCGGGACGGACTCGACGCACAGGCCCGGGCGCACGGTCTGCGCATCCGTCAGACCGGGCCGGTTCAGATCCCATTCCTCACCTTCGTGAGCGACCAGCACTTCGAGCGGTCTTTCACCTTCAGTTCCGAGGCAGCCAAGCGAGGCGTCTACCTGCACCCGTGGCACAACTGGTTCTTGTCCGCTGCCCACACGGAGGAAGATGTGGCGGCCACGCTGGAGATCACTGACATCGCGTTCCAGGTGGTGCGGCAGGTCCACGGCGAGGGATGACCTCCCCGGGGAGGGGCGACTCAATGGTCAACCACGGAGAAGCTGAGGACGGGAACGGGCGTGCACCGAAGTGAGCACAATTCGAGAGAAGGTGAAGCGATGTCCGACCGGGACACCACCTTGCCGTCTGGGCTGACGCGCTCTCAGCTCCTGGAGATCCTGCAGAACCGGGCGCAATTCGTACGCACCGAGACCCTGCGACTGATCGCGATCGCTAAGAGCGGGCACTATACCAGCGTCTTCTCCTGCGCCGAACTCTTCGCCGCGCTGTACTACCACACCCTGCGGATCCGCCCGGAAGACCCGGCGTGGCCCGACCGCGACCGTTTCCTCCTCGGCAAGGGCCACGTCGCCGTGGGGTTGTACCCCATCCTGGCCGACCTGGGATATTTCGACCCAGCACTGCTGGACAGCTATACGCGCGTCGGCAGTCCCTTCGGCGATCACCCGGACATGAAACTCATACCCGGCATCGACTTCTCGTCCGGGTCGCTCGGGCACAACCTCTCCGTGTCAGTGGGGATGGCGCTCGCCGCCGTCATGGACGGCCGCGATTACCGCGTGTTCTGCCTGCTCGGCGACGGCGAGATGAACGAAGGTCAGGTCTATGAGGCCATGATGGCGGCCGGCAACTTCCGGCTGAACAACCTCATTGCCATCGTCGACCGCAACCAGATGTCGCTCGACGGCTTCACCGAGGAAGTGATGCCGATCGAGCCGCTGGCCGCGAAGTTCGAGGCCTTCAACTGGGAGGTGTGGGAAGTCAACGGGCACGACCTCGATACCCTGATCAGCACCTTCGACGCCCTCGATCGTCGCACCGACCCGCGGCCGCTCGCCATCATCGCCCACACCCGCAAGGGATATGGTCTGTCCTTCATGGACCTCTCGCGGGAGTGGCACCTCGGGCTCCTCGTCGGTGCCGACTACGAGCGCGCCATGGCGGAGCTGCTGGCAGGCAAACCGGCTCCGACGTACTACCAGTACCGCGAGCAGGTTGCGGCGCACCGCGCAGTGCAGAACGCACGTCCGCGCCCCGCGGCCACCGGCTCGGTCGCGCCGCGCCCACCGCGCGGGGACCGGGCTCATCAGGGCATCACCCGTCGGGGACCAGCGCCGATCGAACTGGAGGACCCGGCCTCCTGGAACCTGCTCACCTCCGCCCGGTTGTCCTCCGAGGCCGTCGCCGGCCGGGTCCTCGCCGGCCTCGCCGCCAGCCACCCAGACATCGTCGTCCTCACCGCCGACCTGAAGTACTCCAACCGACTCAACGACTTCGCCGAGGAGTGGCCCGAACGCTTCGTCAATCTCGGTATTGCCGAGCAGAACATGGTTTCCGTCGCCGCCGGACTTGCCGCATGCGGCAAGATTCCCTTCATCGGCACCTTCGCCGCCTTCGTGGGCCTGCTGTGCGCGGAGCACATCCGCACCGACCTGGCCTACAACAACCTGCCGGTGCGCGTGCTGGCGCACCACGCCGGCATCACGATGGGCTACTACGGCACCAATCACCACGCGCTCGAGGATCTGTCGATCACGCGCACCATGGCGAACCTGACCGTCTTCTGCCCCGCCGATGCGCCGAGCATCCGGGCCGGCATCGAGGCCTCGTTGACCTGGCCGGGCCCCATCTACTTCCGCCTCGGACGCGGCCGGGAGCGGGTGGTCTACGAAAACGGACTCCCCGATTTCCAGTTCGGCAAAGCCATCGTCTTCCGCGACGGCCGTGATCTGACCGTCATCACGCACGGCCTCACGATGCGGGCCGCGGTCGACGCCGTGGAGGCGCTCGCGCGGGAGGGACTGGACTGTCGCCTGATCGACATGCACACCATCAAGCCGCTCGACCGTGAGGCGATCATCGCCGCCGCGCGCGAGACGGGCGGTATCTTCGTCGTTGAGGAGCACAACATCACCGGTGGCCTGGGCAGCGCCGTCGCCGAAGTCCTCGCTGAGGAAGCGATCGCGATCCCCTTCCACCGACACGGTATCCGCGACGAGTTCGCACTGATCGGCCCGCCGGCCGCGCTCTACGCCCACTATCACCTCGACGGCCCGGGCATCGCACACGAGATCCGCCAGTGGTGGGAAACGATCACCGGCTGAGATGGACGGCCAAGGTGGCCGTGCGTGGCTTCCAGGGCGGGATGCTACGCCGTTAGACCGCGAGAAGGGAGAGGATCACCGATGGCGAGCGACCTGTGCTTTACCCCAGCCACCGAACTCCGCGAGCTGATCCGGGCTCGACAGCTCTCCCCGGTCGAGCTGCTGGACGCCGTGCTCGCCCGCTGCGAGGAGGTCGAGCCGACCATCCACGCCTTTGTCACCATCGACGCCGAGGGCGCTCGTGCCGCGGCTCGCGCCGCGGAGGAGGCCGTCATGCGCGGTGACGAGCTCGGGCCGTTGCACGGCATCCCCGTCTCGATCAAGGACCTGTTCGCCACAGCCGGGATGCGCACCACCTACGGCTCCAAGTTCTTTGAGGACTTCGTCCCCGACTACGACGCGGTCGCGGTCGAGCGAATCCGTCGGGCGGGCGGGATCATCTTCGGCAAGACCAACACACCAGCATTCGGCCACAAGGACATGTGCGACAACCTGATCATGCCGGCCACCCGGAATCCCTGGAATCCCGACCGGACATCTGGTGCCTCCAGCGGCGGCGCGGGCGCCGCGGTCGCTGCCGGGGAGGGGCCGCTCGCGCTGGGTTCGGACGGCGCGGGGTCGATCCGGATCCCCTCAGCGCTGTGCGGTATCTATGGGCTGAAGCCGTCGCTCGGGCGCGTCCCGTTCTGGCCCAGCCAGGACTACTGGACGACCCGGTCGCACATCGGCCCGATGACGCGCACCGTGCGCGACGCAGCGCTGCTCCTGTCCGTCATGGCAGGACCGGATCGGCGCGACCCGATCTCCATCGACGAGCAACCGGATGACTACCTCGCCGCCTGCGACGGCGATCTCCGGGGATTGCGGGTTGCCTGGAGCGCCGATTTCGGGTATGCCCCAGTCGATCCAGAGGTGCGCGCCCTCACCGAGGCGGCTGCCCGCCGGTTCGAGGAACTCGGGTGCGTGGTCGTCGAAGCCAATCCACAGTGGGACAACCCGGCTGAGTGGCACGCGATCCTCTACCGGGCGGGAATCGCCGCCAAGTATGGGCCTCAGGTGGAGTCACGCCCGGACTGGGTAGACCCGAGTCTCGCCATCCTCATCGAGCTGGGGAAGCGCATCAGCACGGAGGAACTGCTGCACGCCCTGACGGCCCGGGCCCGATTCTACGATCAGGCGCGGGAGTTCATGGACCAGTTCGACCTGCTCCTGACACCTGCGATGCCCTGTGTTGCCTGGCCGTATGACGGGCAGCCGGGCGAGGTCGACGGATCGCGCATCCAGGAGACCCCAGGCGGCCGCTGGGCGCTGATGTTCCCCTGGAACGTGACCGGATTCCCGGCTGCATCGGTCCCGTGCGGCATGACTTCCGAGGGACTACCGGTCGGACTGCAGATCATTGCCCCGTGGCATCAGGACGCACTCTGCCTGCGGGCCTCTGCAGCCTTCGAAGCCCTCCAACCATGGGCCGATCGACGCCCTCCGCTCTAGGCCCGTTCGGACCATCCCGCGACCCGGGGTCGCCGAGAGGCGACCCCGGGGTCCCTCCAGCCGGCCACGCGTCATTCTTCGAACTCGAACCAAAGTCCTGGGCTGCGCCCTTTCCGTGTGGGCGTGTGCCGTGTTAGGGTTCCGCCAGCGTGCGTGAGACCGCGTGGGCGAGTGGATCGCATGAGTGCCGCCTCTGAACGTACCAGGCCGATGGATCAGGACGAGCTACCGTTCTTACTCTTCGTCGGCAACGTGACCGTTGAAGTGCCGACGACGGGCAACACCATCAGCCTTCCTGTCGAGGTCGACCAGCGGCTTACCGATCGGGACAAGATCGTCGTCGTACCCGGCAAGGGTGCGGTCGAACTGGGCCGCATCACCGGCACCAAGGTGACCGTCGTCATCTCCCGCACGCTGGCGGTACCACTGGTTGCCACCGCCGTGGTCGACCGGACGCTACCCGGCACGCCCGCGCGTGTCGTACTCCGGCGAATCACCCCCTGGCGACCTCGGCAGCGGCGCGAGGCCGTGCGCCTTGACATCGAGATCCGCCCCAAGTCCATCGCTCGCATCACGCCGGACGGCGAGGAGCCCATCGAGGCGCTGATCGTCGACCTCAGCGCGACGGGCGTGCGGCTCGAAGCGACGACGCGCCTCGACCCGGGAGAGCGCCTGCACCTGGTCTTCTCGCTTCCCACGATGCCCACGCTCTTCGACACCGTCGCCGAGGTGATCCGCTGCCAAGAGCGCACCTACAAGTCTCAGCCCTTCTTCCATCTCGGCTGCCGATTCGTGGACCTCGATCCACGGGTGAGCGATGAGATCTTTCGCTTCATCTTCCAGGAACAGCGCCGCCGGCTGCGGCTGCAACGCGCTCGTTAGGCCAGACCCGCTCGGCCGCGACGGCGATCGGGGTGGCCCCGTGGCCCTTCCTCTCCGCCTACATCGGCCCGCGCCGCTACTCACCCCGTCTGAATGTCGCCCGCGATCACCGGGCTGGCCGTGGGCGGGTGCGCCCTGGTCGGCTCGTGGAGAAGTGCAGGTGGCAGTATGCGGCGCCGGTCTCACCGTTGCGATGAGGCCGGCGCGGTGATGGCCGGATGTTGATGAACGGTCAGCGGACGGCGCGCGCCGCGGCGGCGACCAGGGCGACGGTCTGGTCGACGATCGCCTTGCGGTACTCCTCGAACACCGGGTCGGTGATCGCGGCCCGGTCCTCCGGGTAGACCAGCGATGCGATATGCAGGTGCCCGCCGGGGAGGTCATGCCGGCCGAGCGCCAGCCGCAGGCGGTTGGAGCGGTACATGCTCTCGTTGGAGAGGTAGTTGCCGCCACCGCCGGCGCAGGCGGCGTCGCCCGGATGCGGGCCGTCCTCGCGGGTGATGCAGGAGCCGACACCGGGGTTGCTCGGGTCGGGCCAGACGCGCACGCGCGTGTTCAGGAAGACGGGCCAGGGACCGGTGCCGGCGTCGATCATGGCCTGGTAGGGCAGCGTTGTCTCGATGAACCAGGTCGGCTCCGGGGTCTGCGGCCAGTTCGCGGCCAGCGGGATCATGCCCTGGCTGCTGACGTCGTTGTTGTCCAGGCTGCCGCCGCGCCAGTTGCCGGCCCACTGCTCGATGGCCATCTGGCGCGCCCCGCCCTGGCTGATCGTCATCATCAGATCGACCTGCCGCGGCCCCTCCATGAGGTGAGGGCCGAAGGCGTCCTCGACGATGCCCTCCTCGAAGGCACCCCAGAGCACCGGGAAGATCACCGCCTGGACGAAGGCCGGGCCGCTGTCGGTCTTGATGAGCAGGCCGTCGAGCTGCAGCGCGCTGGCGCCGGAGGGGTTGGAGCGGCGCGGCTCCTGGTTCAGGGTGTAGGGATCGAAGCCGCTGACAAGTACGCGCTTGACCCCCGCGCCGGCCGGGAAGTCGACCGAGGTGATGCCCCGCGAGGTGTACTCGAGCAACTTGATCAACTCAGCACGCGCCTCGTCGCTGAGTGGAAAGGCCGGCGCCCACTGCCGCAGTGCCCGGGTCATGCTCAGGCGCGCCCAGTAGAGCGGCCGGTCGTCGTAGCGGTCGAGGGCGCCGTGGGCGGGGCCGCGCCCCTGAGCGCGGTCGACCGCCGCCCGCCACAGCGCCGTGCCCTGCGTGCGGACCATGTTCTCGGCCTGCTGCAGGTTCGGCGCCCGGCAGAGGCTGGTGATGAACTGGTCCACGAAGCGATCGAACCCACTGCGGGCAAGGATCTGCTGCGAGGCGGGCTCCGTCCCGCCCTCCGGAATCGCCTCCAGGCGCGTCTCTTCAACCGTCACGGGCAAGCTCTCGTCGAAACACTGGGCTGCTACCGGCCCCGAAGGGGCAGCGACCGCAGTCGCCGCGAGGGAGAGTACCAGACTCATGACAAGGAGGATAGTCCACACCGTCGCGCGGAATCGGGAATGCGCCATCGATCTCCCCTTCCCTCATCGTTGAAACCACGGTCGATCGGGGACGACGGCTACGCCGTGCCCGTAGGGGAGTCCGTCCCTCCTTTCGCAATGGTTGCTGTGAGACGACACGCCGATCAGACCCTGCTGGCCTCAGAGGGCATGAGTTGGAAGCGTGTGAAGACAGCATAGGGATTGACGGGATATCGTACAAGATCCTGGCTACTTGCCTAACCCAAATTACCTAGGAAGGCATAGCCTGAAGGTCCTGGCGACGGTCCGGTGAGGCGGGGAAGCACTGCCGGGCCGTCGCAGCACCGCGTTGTTCGCGTCTTGACGGCTTTCGCGACGCGGTGCTATTCTGGGACAGGCCTAACAATCGAGTGATTCCTGCGCGTTCGGCACGTCCTACCGTTTCCGTTACCCATCCAAGCCTTGCGGTCCACGCTGCCGCGCCGTGTAGAGGGCTTCCGAGCCCCATCCGACCGTTTCCGGCGTGACCGGGCGCGCGGGTGGATCAGGTAGAGGAGCTCCAAGCGTGGCATCATCGACGCAGCCGCTCGCGACACCCAGCGAGGCCCGCCAGGCGATCCGCTCCGGTCAGATGCGCGGCCATACGGCCGCGGCCGCGCCAGGCTACGCGCAGGCAAACCTCGTCGTCCTGCCACGCGACCTCGCCTACGACTTCCTCGTCTTCTGCCATCGCAACCCCAAACCGTGCCCGCTGCTCGACGTGACCGACCCCGGCTCCCCCGAGCCGGCTCGCGTCGCCCCCGGGGCCGACCTGCGAACCGACCTGCCGCGCTACCGGGTCTACCGGCACGGGGAGCTGGTCGAGGAACGAGACGACCTGCTCGACCTCTGGCGCGACGATCTGGTGGCCTTCCTGCTGGGGTGCTCCTTCACCTTCGACGCCCTGCTGGTCGAGGCCGGGGTACCGGTGCGACACCTGGGCTGCGGCAGCAACGTGCCGATGTACCGGACGAATCAGGAGTGCGTCCCGGCGGGGCGCTTCGCCGGGCCGCTGGTCGTCTCGATGCGGCCGATCCCGCCGGAGCACCTCGTGCGGGCGGTGCAGGTGACCTCACGCTTCCCGTCGGTGCACGGCGCGCCGGTGCACATCGGCGACCCGGCAGTGCTCGGCATCACCGATCTGGCACACCCGGATTGGGGAGACCCGCCGGTCATCGAGCCGGGGGACGTCCCGGTCTTCTGGGCGTGTGGGGTCACCCCGCAGGCGGTGGCGATGAACGCCAGGCCGGAACTGATGATCACCCACGCGCCCGGGCACATGTTCATCACCGACGTTCCCGTCACGTCACTCGCGGTGTTCTGAGGCCGGCACTTCAGGAGTACAGAAGATCCCGAGCGGTTCGATTGGTCCGGCAGACGACCTAGAGCGAGGAGGGACGATGGACCACGAGCGTGCGACCCAGGGGATCGGAGACAAGGCGCTCGACGGGCGGCTTTCGCGGCGCCGGCTGCTGCGCCTGTTCGCGGCCGGAGCAGCGGTGCCGGCCATGAGCCTGCTGGCGGCCTGCGGTGAGGCCTCGGTCGGAGAGAGCGGCGGCAGCAGCGGTGGTCAGGCGGCTCCGACGGCGACCACGGCCGGCTCCGGCGCGTCCTCGGGCGGCAGTCCGGCCGCGTCGCCCACCAGCCAGGGTGGTACCTCCCCGTCGGGGCCGGTGCGCATCGGGGTGATCCTCCCGCTCAGCGGCGTGGCCGCCAGCGTCGGAGCCGATGAGAAGGTCGCGGTGGAACTCGCCGTGAAGATCGTCAACGAGGAGACGCCCGACCTGGCCCTGCCGCTGGCAGCCACGGCGGGGCTGCCCAACCTGGGCGGGGCCACGGTCGAACTGGTCTTCGCCGACAGCCAGGGCAAGGCAGAGGTCGGCCAGTCGGAGGCCGAGCGGCTGATCAACCAGGAGAACGTCATCGCCCTCTTCGGCTGCTACCAGAGTGCCGTGACCAAGACGGCCAGCGCCGTCGCCGAGCGGGCCGGCATCCCCTTCATGAACGGTGATTCGTCGTCCCCGGCACTGACCGAGAGCGGCTACCAGTGGTTCTTCCGCACCTCGCCCCACGACGGCGACTTCTCCAAAGCCATTATGGCGTTCATCCGGGCCATGGCCGATGAGAAGGGTGCGGACGTCAGCACCGTGTCGCTGCTGTACGAGGACACCGACTTCGGCGTGAACAGCGCCAAGGCCCTCACCGATGAGGCCGAGGCGCACGGCCTCCAGATCGTCGGTGAGGTGAAGTACAAGGCCAACACCACCGCGCTGACCAGCGAGGTGCAGGCCCTGCGCTCGCAGGGCGCCGACGTGCTGTGCCCGGCCTCCTACACCAACGATGCGATCCTCACCATTGAGACGGCCCGGCAGCAGGGGTACCTCCCGAAGATGATCGTGGCCCAGGACGCCGGCTACACCGACCCGGCCTTCATCGAGGGAGTCGGCGCCGCCTTCGCCGAAGGCATCGCCAGCCGCTCGGCCTTCTCGATCGACATCACCGAGATCAAGCCGGCCGCGGCCAAGGTCAACGAGATGTACCGGGAGATGGCGGGAAAGGACATGTACGACGGGCCGGCACGCTGCTTCACCGCCATGATCGTGCTGCTCGACGCCATCAACCGGGCCGGATCGACCGAGCCGGACGCGATCCGCGAAGCGCTGGAGGCGACCGACCTGGGGGCGGACGACACGATCATGCCCTGGCAGGGGGTCCGCTTCGACGAGAAGCACCAGAACATCCTGGGGGGCGGCATCATCGTGCAGATCCAGAACGGCGAGTACCGCACCGTGTATCCCTTCGAGGTCGCCACGGTGGAACCGAGCTACCCCCTGCAGCCGTGGGATCAGCGCGGCGCGTAGCAGCTTAGAGACATGCTGGGGCGGGACACCCCGCCCCGGCCGATCCAACGGTTCCCAGCGGCGGAAGGACTCGAGTGGATACGACGCTCCTCCTGCAAGCGCTCACCAACGGCCTGCTGATCGGGATGGTCTACGCGCTCATCTCGGTCGGCCTGACGCTGATCTTCGGGCTGATGGAGATCGTGAACTTCGCCCACGGCGAGTTCCTGATGCTGGCCATGTACGCGGCATTCTGGGCCAGCGTGCTCCTCAACCTCGACCCGATGGTCTCGCTCCCGCTGACGGTCGGCGGGCTGGCCTTGCTCGGGCTCGTGACCTACCGGGGCATCATCGCCCAGATCCTGAACGCCCCGATGCTGGCGCAGATCTTCGCCACCTTCGGCCTGGGCCTCTTCCTGCGCGGTCTGGCGCAGTACCTCTGGTCGCCCAACTTCCGCACCATCGAGCGTCCCTGGCTCGGCCAGATCTCGGGCGGCACGGTCAACCTCGGCGGCGTCTTCCTCGGCGTGCCGCAGATCGCCGCGGCGATCCTGGCCGGCGTGGCCTTCGCCGCGCTCTACCTGTTCATCAGCCGGACACGCATCGGCCTCGCGCTCCAGGCGGTGGCGGAGGACAAATCGACCGCGGAGCTGATGGGGATTGACAGCCACCGGATGTTCGCCCTCGGCTGGGTGCTGGGCGGAGCCTGCGTCGGGGTGGCCGGCGCGGTGCTGGCCAGCTTCTACCCGATTACCCCGACGGTCGGCATCCTCTTCGCGCTCATCGCGTACATCGTGGTGGCGCTCGGCGGCTTCGGCAGTGTGCCCGGAGCGCTGGTAGCCGGGCTCCTGGTCGGCCTGGTGCAGGAGGCGAGCCCGATCCTCTTCGGCGTCCCGACGACCTACAAGTACGCGGTCGTCTTCGCGCTCTACCTGGTCGTCGTCCTGATCCGGCCGCAGGGCCTGTTCGGCCGCTTCTGAGTCACGGGGAGGATGCAGGCATTCATGACCACCGCGACGGCCCGCCCCATCAGGGCCATCCCGCGCTCCTGGATCGCGCTCGGCGTGCTTGCGCTCGCGTTGCTGGCACTCCCGCTGGTGCTGCGCAGCGACTCGCGTCTGAACATCGCGATCCTGGTCCTGGTCTACGCGGCCCTGGCGCAGGCGTGGAACATCCTGGGGGGATTCGCCGGGCAGATCTCCCTCGGCAATGCGGCCTTCTTCGGGATCGGCGCCTACACCTCGACGGTGCTGCTGTCACGCTGGGAGGTCACGCCCTGGTTGGGTATGCTGGCCGGCGCGCTCGTGGCGGCCATCTTCGCCGTCATCATCGGCTACCCGGTGTTCCGCCTGGGCGGCCACTACTTCGCCATCGCCACCATCGCCCTGGCAGAGATCGTCTATACCATCTTCAACGACTGGGAGTGGGTCGGCGGTGCCACCGGGATGCTCATCCCCTTCGCGCGGGACATCGAGACCGGGCGCCCCACCAACTCGCTCTACTACCTTCAGTTCAACCTGGGGAAGGCGCCCTACTTCTACATCGCCCTGGCCCTCGTCGTCCTGGTGACGGTCGTCACGGTCATCGTCGACCGCTCCAAACTCGGGTACTACTTGCGGGCGATCAAGAACGATCAGGACGCGGCGCGGGCGCTTGGTGTCCACGTCCTGCGCTACAAGCTCATCGCCATCGCTATCTCGGCCGCGTTCAGCGCCGTGATCGGCACCTTCTACGCGCAGTACCTCCTCTACATCGACCCGGAGACGACGATGCGCCTGGAGCTGTCGGTGCTCATCGCGCTGGTGGCCATCCTGGGTGGGGTCGGCACGGTGGCCGGGCCGCTCGTGGGCGCGGCGGTGCTCATTCCCGCCGCCGAGTTGACCCGGCAGCAACTCGGCGGCAGCGGCAACGCCATCGACCTCATCCTGTACGGCGCCCTGATCGTCCTGATCTCCATCTTCCAGCCCAACGGCCTCATGGGCCTGGTGCAGCGGCTGCGCCACCGCGGTGGCCCGCGCCCGACCGCGACCCCCACCGAGCAGCAGGCGACCGCGCGAGAGGAAGCACCGATGCTCGGCGGCTACGAGGAGGAGCGAGGCTGATGGCGCTGCTGGAACTCGACGCCATTACCAAGCGGTTCGGCGGCCTGGTCGCGAACCACGAGGTGACCTTCCAGGTCGATCGCGGCGAGATCGTCGGGCTGATCGGCCCCAACGGCGCCGGGAAGACCACCCTCTTCAACTGCATTTCCGGCTTCTTCCCGCCGACGAGCGGGACCGTGCGCTTCGACGGAACGGACGTGACCGGTTGGCCCGCCGAGCGCCTGGTGCACCAGGGGATGGTGCGGACCTTCCAGGTCGTACGCACCTTCCCGGACCTGACCGTCCGCGAGAACGTCATGATCGGCGCGTTTGCGCGGACCAACAGTGCATCCACCGCCCGGAAGATCGCCGACGAGATGCTGGAGTTCACCGGGCTGGCGCCGCGGGCGGACGTCCTGGGGGCGAACCTCCCCATCGCCCAGAAGAAGCGGGTGGAGCTGGCCCGCGCGCTGGCGACCGGCCCGCAGCTCCTCATGCTCGACGAGGTGATGGCCGGGCTGACGCCCGCCGAGCGCGTGCAGGCGGTCGAGTTGATCCGCGCCATTCGGGCGCGCGGCATCACGGTGCTGCTGGTCGAGCACGTGATGGAGGTCGTCATGCCGATCTCCGACCGGGTGATCGTGCTTGACTCGGGCAGGAAGATCGCCGAAGGACCACCACAGGCGATTGTCGAGAACCCGGAAGTGATCGCGGCCTACCTCGGCGAGAAGTACCGGCCGCGCCGGGAGGAGACAGGGGAGGGCTAATGCTCCTCGAGGTGCGCCATATCGCCGCGTCGTACGACGGCGTGCCCGCGCTCCACGACGTCAGCTTCACCGTGGACGAGGGCGAGGTCGTGACGATCATCGGATCGAACGGCGCGGGCAAGACGACGACCATCCGCACCATCTCCGGCCAGCTTCGGCCCGACCGGGGCGAGATCCTGTTCCGCGGCACCCGGATCGACGGGCTCCCCGCCCACCGGATCGCCGAAATGGGCATCGCCCACGTGCCGGAGGGACGACGGCTGTTCAACCGGCTGACCGTGCTGCAGAATCTCCTGGTCGGCTCATTCACCCGCCGCGCCCGCGCCGAAGAGGACGCGATGCTGGAGCGGGTCTTCACGCTGTTCCCCCGGCTCAAAGAGCGGGCGAATCAGCGGGCGGGTACCCTCTCCGGCGGGGAACAGCAGATGCTCGCCATCGGGCGGGGCCTGATGCTGCAGCCGGTGATCTTGATGCTGGACGAGCCGTCGCTGGGACTGGCGCCGATGCTGGTGGATGAGATCTTCAACACGATCCGCCAGATCGCCCGGGAGGGCATGACGATCCTGCTCGTCGAGCAGAACGTGCGCGAGTCGCTGGAGCTCTCGGACCGTGCCTACGTCCTCCAGACCGGGACGACCGTCGCGGAGGGAACCGGGGCCGAGTTACTCGAATCCGAGATGGTGCGCCGGGCCTACCTCGGCCTCTAGCCGCCTTCCGATCCCGCCGGGAGTCCCGGATGCAAGCGAGAGCCGGCAAGTCACGCCGCCCGGGAGCGGATCTCTATGCGCTCGCAGGCGTCATGCGTCATCACCACCGCGGCCTGCTCCCTCGACGGCCAGGGATGGCGCCGCAGGCGGGCCGCACAACGGTCGCGGGAGCACGCGAGGAGTAGGGAATGGACCGGAGACTGCGCGTCGGTATCGATATCGGGGGGACCTTCACCGACCTGATCGTGGTCGATGACCAAACCGGCACCTTCTGGGTCGCCAAGACCCTGACCACCCCCGACGACCCGGCGGTCGGCGTGCGCCGCGCCCTGATCCAGGGGCTGGAACTCGCCGGGGCGCCGGCCGAGCAGATCCAGGCCGTCATCCACGGCACGACGCTGGTCACCAACGCGATCATCGAGCGCAAGGGGGACAAGACGGCGCTGGTGACCACCAAGGGTTTCCGCGACGCCATCGAGATCGCCCGCGAGCACCGCTTCGACATGTACGACATCTTCATCGAGCGGCCGAAGCCGATCGCGCCCCGGCGCCTGCGCTTCGAGATCGACGAGCGGCTGCTGGCCGACGGCACCGTCTACCGCCCGGTCGACCCCGCCGAGGTCGAGGCGCTGGCCGAGCGGCTGAAGCGCGAAGGGGTCGAGGCGGTCGCGATCTGCTTCCTGCACAGCTACCGCAACCCCGAGCACGAGCGGCAGGTCGCCGCCATCCTGGCCGAGCGCCTGCCCGGCGTCCGCCTCTCCCTCTCCTCGGAGGTGGTGGGCGAGATCCGGGAGTACGAGCGCACCTCGACCACGCTGGCCAACGTCTACGTGCAACGCATCGTCGAGGGCTACCTGGACCGCCTTCAGCGCACCTTGACAGAACTCGGATCACAGGCACGGCTGCTGATCATGCTCTCGTCGGGTGGCATTTGCACGGTCGAGACGGCCCGCCGCTTCCCGGTACGGCTAATCGAGTCGGGCCCGGCGGCGGGGGCGCTCGCGGCGGCTTACACCGGGCGGCTCGTGGGCACGCCGAACCTGCTGGCCTTCGACATGGGCGGCACGACCGCCAAGGTCTGCCTGATCGACAACGGCCGCCCGATGATTACGACCGAATTCGAGGTCGATCGCGTCTACCGCTTCAAGAAGGGGAGCGGCCTGCCGATCAAAGCCTCGTCGATCGAGATGATCGAGATCGGCGCGGGCGGCGGCTCGATCGCCCACATCGACCAGTTCGGCCTCATCAAGATCGGGCCGGACAGCGCCGGCTCGCAGCCCGGCCCCGCCTGTTACGGCCTGGGCGGCACCCGTCCGACCGTCACCGACGCCGACCTGGTGCTCGGCTACCTCGACCCGGACTTCTTCCTCGGCGGCGAGATGCGCATCAGCCGCGAGGCGGCCGAGGAGGCGATCGAGCGCGAGATCGCCCGGCCGCTCGGGATGTCGGTCGTGGAGGCGGCCTGGTCGATCCACCAACTGGTGAACGAGAACATGGCGAGCGCGGCCCGCATCCACGCGGTCGAGCACGGCAAGGACGTGCGCGCCTACCCGCTGTTCGCCTCCGGCGGCGCCGGGCCGGTGCACGCCTACCGGGTGGCCGAGATCCTGGGTGTGCGGCAGATCATCTGCCCCTTCGCCGCGGGCGTCGGCTCGACGATCGGCTTCCTGGCGGCGCCGCTGGCCTTCGACTTCGTACGCAGCGCCTACGCCCGGCTCGACCAGGTCGACTGGGACACGATCAACACGCTGTACGCCGAGATGGAGGAGGAGGGCCGCGCGCTGCTCGCCGCGTCGGGCGTCCCGGCGGATCAGGTGACCGTGACCCGCACGGCCGACATGCGCCTGCTCGGCCAGGCGCACGAGATTAGCGTGCCGATCCCCCTCGGGGTGCTCGGCCCCGAGCGGGAGGAGGAGGTGCTGCGTGCCTTCGAGGAGGTCTACCGCGACCTCTACAAGCGGGCGCGGCCTGGCGTGCCGATCGAGATCATGAGCTGGCGGGTGCTGGTGTCCGGACCTGAGCCGGAGCTACGCCTGCGGCAGCAGGAGCAACTGGGCGGCCCACGCCAGAAGGGCGAGCGGCCGGTCTATTTCCCCGAGCTGGGCGGCTTCCACCCGACGCCGATCTACGACCGCTATCAACTTCGTCCCGGCGACTGCGTCGACGGCCCGGCCGTCGTCGAGGAGCGCGAGTCAACCGTCGTCGTCGGCCCCCGCGGCCACGCCACGGTCGACGAGCACTTGAATCTGGTGATCCGGTTGGGGTGAGCGGCCCTCACCCCCTGACCCCTCTCCCAAAGTTGGGAGAGGGGGACGGAGACGACGAGACACTCCCCTCTCCCAGAGTTGGGAGAGGGGCCGGGGGTGAGGGCAGATAACGAATGAGGAGCCCATGGCGCACGCATCGATCGACCCGCTGACGCTCGAAGTCTTCTGGAGCCGGCTGATCGCCGTGGTCAACGAGCAGGCGACCTCGCTGATCTGGAGCGCCTTCAGCCCCTCGGTCGCCGAGGCCGGGGATATCTCCGCCTGCGCCTTCGACAGCCGCGGCTACATGATTGCCCAGGCGGTGACCGGGACGCCCGGCCACATCAACTCGATGGCCCGCTGCATCCAGCACTTCCTCGACGCCTACCCGCTGGAGACGCTGGAGCCGGGTGACGTCCTGATCACCAACGACCCCTGGAAGACCTCGGGCCACCTGCACGACGTCACCATCGTCACGCCGATCTTCCGCAACGGCGAGGTCGTTGCCTTCTTCGGCAACATCTGCCACCTGGCCGACATCGGCGGGCGTCCCTTCTCGGCCGACGCGCGGGAGCTCTTCGAGGAGGGGCTGTTCATCCCGATGACGAAGCTCTTCATGGCCGGCAAGCCCAACGAGGAACTGCTCAAGATCATCCGCGCCAACGTCCGCGAGCCGGAGGCGGTCGTCGGCGACCTCTACGCCATGACCGCCGCCAACGATGTCGGCGGCGAGCGCCTGCTGGAGTTCATGGACGAGTTCGGCATGGAGCGCATCGAGCCGCTGGCCGACGAGGTCATCAACCGATCGGAGCGCGCCATGCGCGAGGCTATCGCGCGCATCCCGGACGGGGTCTACCGCCACCAGGTCACCATGGACGGCTACGACCAGCCGGTCACGCTGGCGGTCGCGATCACGGTGCGCGGGAGCGACATGTTCATCGACTACACCGGCACCTCGCCCGAGAGCGACTACGGCATCAACGTGGTGATGAACTACACAGAGGCCTACACCACCTTCGGCATCAAGTGCGCCCTGGTGCCGGACGTGCCGAACAACGAGGGCAGCTTCCGCCCGGTCCACATCACCGCGCCGGAGGGAAGCATCCTGAACTGCCGGCCGCCCGCGCCGGTGGCGGGGCGCCACATCATCGGGCAATGGCTCCCCGGCGTCGTGCACGGCGCACTGGCCCAGGCCATGCCCGACCGCGTGCTCGCCGAAGGGTCGCTCAACCTGTGGAGCACCCAGTTCACCGGCGTCGACCGCGACGACCGCCCCTTCACCATGCTCTTCTTCAACTCAGGCGGCATGGGCGCCCGGCCCAACAAGGACGGGCTCTCCAGCACCGCCTTCCCCTCCGGGGTAATGGGCACACCGGCCGAAATCGTCGAGGCACGCTCGCCCCTGATGATGGTCCGCCGCGAGTTCCGCACCGACTCCGGCGGCCCCGGCACCTACCGCGGCGGGCTGGGTCACTGGATGGTGATCCGGGGCGTCAATGCGGGCAAGCCCTACCGCTTCTCACCCTTCTTCGACCGGACCACCAACCCGGCAAGCGGATACCAGGGCGGCAAGAACGGCGCACCCGGCGTCTACGAACTGAGCGACGGTCGGCGGCCAAACCCCAAGGCGACGATCTGGGTCGATCCCGACACCGACATCATCATGGGCCTGCCCGGCGGCGGGGGCTACGGCGACCCACTGGACCGCGACCCGCAGGCCGTCCGCGACGACGTGCTCGACGAGCTCGTCTCCCCCGAACGCGCCCGCGACGACTACGGCGTCGTCCTCACACCCGACCTCGAGGTCGACTGGGAAGCGACCAACCGGCTGCGGGCCGAGCGGCGGGCGGGGTGACCACCCCTCACCCCCTGACCCCCTCTCC
>NZ_JADGHZ010000105.1 GCF_019683595.1 Sphaerobacter sp.
GCCCCGCGCGGGGCGGCCGCCGGACGCCGAGAAACCGGGCGATTCCGCCGCTACACGCTGTCTGCCGCCGCGGCCGGGGCGGCCGACGGCACCGGGGGCGCGCCCAGGATCTCGGTGATCTTCTCCTGGCCGATCGTCTCCTCGGCGATCAGTGCCTCGGCCAGCGCGTCCAGCTTGTCGCGGTGCTTGCGCAGCAACTCCTCGGCACGCTCCATCGCCTCGCGGAGGAGTCGCTGGACCGCCTCGTCGGCCCGCTCCAGCGTGGCCTCGGCGACGTCGCGCTCCTGCATGATCTCTCGCCCGAGGAAGACGTGCTGCTCGCCCATCCCCAGGTAGACCGGGCCAACCTCATCGCTCATGCCCCAGAGACCGACCATGCGCCGCGCGAGCAGCGTGGCCTCCTTGAGGTCATTCTGGGCACCAGTCGTCATCTCGTTGAATACGAGCTGCTCCGCTGCGCGCCCGCCCATCATGACGGTCAGGCGGGCGAGGAGATAGGCACGGCTGTAGTTGAAGCGGTCCTCGTCCGGCGCCTGGATCGTCACCCCGAGGGACTGCCCGCGCGGCACGATGCTCACCTTGCGCAGGGGGTCGGTCCCGGGGGAGAAGTGGGCAGCGACCGCGTGGCCGGCCTCGTGGTAGGCCACGACCCGCTTCTCATGCTCGCTCATGATCATGGCCCGCTCGGTGCCGAGCACGATCTTGTCGAGCGCCTCGTCGAAGTCGATGCGCTCGACGATTTTCTTGTTCTTCCGCGCCGCCATCAGCGCCGCCTCGTTGACCAGGTTGGCCAGGTCCGCCCCGGAGAAGCCCGGCGTCGCCGCGGCGATCCCCTCGAGATCCAGGTCGTCCGCCACCGGGATGCCCCGCGTGTGGATGCGAAGGATCGCCTCGCGCCCGCGGCGGTCGGGGAGCCCGACCGTCACCTGCCGGTCGAAGCGGCCGGGTCGCAGCAGCGCCGGGTCGAGCACGTCCGGCCGGTTGGTGGCCGCGATCACGATCACGTCCTGGTGTGCCTCGAAGCCGTCCATCTCCACGAGCAACTGGTTCAGCGTCTGCTCGCGCTCGTCGTTCCCGCCTCCGAGCCCGGCGAAGCGCTGCCGGCCCACGGCGTCCAGCTCATCGACGAACATGATCGACGGGGCAGATGCCTTGGCCCGCTCGAACAGGTCACGGACCCGGCTGGCACCGACGCCGACGAACATCTCGACGAACTCGGACGCGCTGACACTGAAGAAGGGCACGCCGGCCTCCCCGGCCACCGCGCGTGCCAGCAGCGTCTTCCCCGTCCCGGGCGGGCCGACCAGCAGGATACCCCGCGGCAGCCGCGCGCCGATGGCGTGGTACTTCATCGGGTTGCGCAGGAAGTCGACGACCTCCGATAGCTCGGCCTTCGCCTCCTCCTCCCCCGCCACGTCGGCGAAGGTCACGCGCGGGCGCTCCGCGTCGTAGACACGCGCCTTGGAGCGGCCGAAGCTGAAGACGTTCTGCTGCCCGCGCGACATGCTGCGGCCGAGGTAGACCATCAACCCGATGAAGAGAAAGAGCGGCACGATGGTGGCGAGCAGGCTGGGCCAGACGGAGCCACCCGACTGGTCGATCTTCACGGTGACCCCGTGACTCTGCAACAGGGGCACCAGATCGGCCTGGCTGTTCTCCGGGATGGTCGTCTGGAATTGCGTGCCCGTTCGGATCTCACTCGGGCTGGTACCGGGTGGCGGAGACTCGCCGGGCCCGAGCACTTGATCGCCCGCGAGGCGCACCTGCTCCGCGAAGGTGCCGGTCACCTGCTGGCCTCGGATCGTGACGCTGGAGACGTTGTCGACCTCGACCTGCTGGATGAACGCTGAGTACGGGACGTTCAGCCGTGCGCCACCCGACGGCCAGAAAAAGGTGTAGACGTTCCACAGCGCCAGCGCGATTAACGCCACCCAGAGAATCCAGGTGGGAAACCTCGGCCGGCCCTGGGCAGGCGGGCGGGGTTCGCCGGGGCCCGGCGGCCCCGGGCGGTTGGTGGGCTCTCTCATGCTACTGGAATGCCTTCCTCGATGCGTTGGACCAGGTTGGTCTGATCACGACGGACCCCGCAAGCGGTCGATGCCCAATACACGTTTGCCTGTGGGCATCGCACCCTCGGTGCCATCCAATGTACTTATTCTACCGGTTTGGAACTTTTTGTGTCGTCGCGGGGCTGCGGCGGTGCCCCCCTGTCATATGCCAAACCGCACGAGGCAGCCGCTGGTGGACGGCTGCCTCGCACGTGAGGAGGAGATGAGTCTGGTGTGCTGAGTTGGACCCCGGAGTGTTGACCCGGCTGGGATCCCACACCTCCGGGTACCCCTATTCTGACCCTAACAAGGCGATTTGTCCAGACCAGAGTATGGGAGAATTGTCAGAGTCCCGATGGGCCGTTGAACGTACTGGCACGATCCGCTGCGAGCGGCGATCATTATGGGCGACGTTGCGGAGCTTCCTGCGGCGTGGATCCGGCCATCGCGGTGGACAGGCACGAAAGGGTGAGGGGAGAGCGGCATGGTGCTCGGAGAAGCGTTTCACCGGCGGGCGGCCAAGCTGCTGAGCGAGCGGCTCACCACGCTCGAGAAGCACGCTGCCCTGCTCTTCGATCCAGCCAACATTCGATACGTGACCGGCCTCCGCTTCCTTCCGACCGATCGGCCGCTCGCGGCCTGCGTCTGGGCTGACGGCAGCGCGGCCCTCTTCGTGCCGCAGATGGAAGCCGAACATCTGTCGAGCGGATGGGTGACCGACGTCCGCTGGTACGCCGAGTACCCGGCAGAGGAGCCACCGGTCCGCTGGATGGCCCGTGAGGCGGGCGGGCCGCTCGTCGTCGATACCGCCGTGAGCGCGCGGGACTGGAGGGCGATCGCGGAGGAGGTCGAAGAGGTCGAACTGCTCGACCCGGTCGCGGAGCAGCGGGTGGTGAAGTCCCCGGCTGAGATCGCCCTCATCGAGCGCGCGGCGGGCTACGCCGACATGGCGCTGGAGCGGGCCTTCGCGCGCCTGACGACGGGTAGCACCGAGCAGGACGTGCTGGCTGAGATCATCTCCGTCGTCGACGGCATCATGCGCCAGGATCTCGGCGACGACTACGACCTCCCCGGACCGGGCATCACCGGGTCGCTCCTGAGCGGCACCCGCACGACCATGCCGAACGCACCGACGAGCAACCGCGCGCTGACTCGCGGCGACTGCGTCGTCGTGGAGTTCACCGCGAATGTCGCCGGCTACCACGCGCAGGCGGGCTGCACCTTCTTCGTCGGCGACCCGCTGCGCGATGTGGTCCGCTGGGTGGAGAGCTCGATCATCGCCCAGAACGCCGCGCTCGAAGCGATGACGGTGGGGGCGACGGCGGAGTCGGTCGATCTGGCCGCTCGCCGGGCGCTGGAGCGACTGGGGCTCGGCACGAACATCCGGCACCGGACCGGTCACGGGATCGGCCTCAGCCCGATCGAGGCACCATATCTCACCCGTTCCCAGACGACGGCGTTGGTTCCTGGTATGGTGCTGGTAGACCGCCCTGGCGTCTACATCCCCGGACGCATCGGTGCCCGGAATGCTCGAACCGTGGTCATCGAGGCCGACGGCCCCCGGGTGCTCAACCCCCGGATTGACCGCTGGGATAAGATGGAGTCGCGGCTGAAGGAGTTCTAACGCGCGCCGTGGATTCCAGAGCGCCGCGCTTGGTCGATGGCAGCAGCGGGCACGGCCCGTCAACCTGCTCGGATGGGAGCGCAGTGTGAACGAGCGGATCGGCGTCTTCGTCGCCTGGCCCTACGCCAATGGCGACCTCCACCTTGGGCACGTGGCGGGGGTCTACCTGCCGGCAGACATCTTCGCCCGGTATCACCGCCTGCGGGGCAACCGGGTGCTCATGGTGAGCGGCAGCGACGCACACGGCACGCCGATCACCGTCTCCGCCGAGCGGGCCGGGGTGTCCGCGCGCGAGTTCTTCGAGCGCTACCACCGCCGCTTCCTGGAGAGTTTCATCGGGCTGGGCATCAGCTTCGACCTCTTCACCCATACCGACACCGAGAACCACGCCGCGGTATCCCAGGACATCTTCCGCGTGCTCTACGAGCGGGGGTTCATCCACACCGAGGCGATGGCCCAGCTCTACTGCGAGACCGACCAGCGCTTCCTGCCCGACCGCTACGTCGAGGGCACCTGCCCCCACTGCGGCTACCCGAACGCACGGGGCGACCAGTGCGACAATTGCGGGCGCACCCTCGACGCCACGGAGTTGATCGACCCGCGCTGCAAGCTCTGCGGCAGCCGGCCGGTCGTCCGCGAGACGGAGCATTTCTTCTTCGACCTGCCGGCCTTCGAATCGCGCCTGCTCGAGTACATCGGCCGTCAGGAGCACTGGCGCCCCAACGTCCAGCGCTTCGTGGAGAACTATCTGCGCGGCGGGTTGAAGGCTCGCCCGGTCACGCGCGACATCGAGTGGGGCATCCCGGTGCCGATCCCCGGCTACGAGCACAAGGTGATGTACGTCTGGTTCGAAGCGGTGATCGGCTACCTGTCGGCCAGCATCGAGGCGACTAAGAACCGGGGCGATGAGCACGCCTGGGAGGCCTGGTGGACCGACCCCGCCGCCCGCGGCTACTACTTCATCGGCAAGGACAACATCCCATTCCACGCCATCATCTGGCCGGCCGAGCTGATGGGCTACGATGAGCGGCTGAACCTACCGTTCGACATCCCGGCCAGCGAGTTCTTGAACCTGGAGGGGCAGCAGTTCAGCACCAGCCGCAACTGGGCGGTCTGGCTCCCCGACTACCTGGAGCGGTACGCCCCGGACCCGCTCCGCTACTACCTAACCGCGATCGCGCCGGAGACCGGCGACAGCGAGTTCACCTGGCGCGGGTACGTCGAGCGCAACAACAACGAGCTGGTCGCCGCCTGGGGCAACTTGGTCAACCGCGTGATCAGCTTCGCCGTGCGCCACTGGGACGGCCGCGTGCCGGAGCCGGGCCAACTCGACTCACGTGACACCGAACTGCTCGACCGGATCGCGGCCGGGTTCGACACGGTCGGGTCACTCTACGGGCGTGCCGAATTCCGCGCCGCGCTGCGCGAGACGATGTCCCTCGCACGCGAGGTCAACCGCTACCTCGACGATAAGGCGCCCTGGTTCCAGATCAAGGAGGACCGCGAGGCGGCCGGAACCACGATCTTCGTCGCCCTGCGCGCGATCGACTCGTTGGCCACGCTCTTCGCCCCGGTGCTGCCCTTCACCAGCGCCGAGGCGAAGCGCTTCCTTGGCCAGGAGGATCCGCTCTTCGGCGATCTTCAGATCGAGCGCTTCGATGAGCGCGAACGGTCCCACGAGGCACTGGTCTACCAGCCCCTCGCCTCCGAGGGGAACGTCGACCGCTGGGTGCCGAGCACGCTCTCGCCCGGCCAGCCCCTGGCGCGTCCGCGTGTGCTGTTCCAGAAGCTGGACGAAAGCGTCATCGAGGAGGAGCGCGCCCGCCTGGAGCACGCGAGCGGCACGACCACAGCGGCGAAGGAGTAGCCTCCGGAGCGAGTGCCGGTCCGGCTGGTCCAGACCGTCAGATCAGCGGGCGCACCACCCCCGCGTCCCAGATCCTCGGCGGACGCGGGGGCACACGGCTTTCCCGAGGAGGTGGCGACATGGACACCGACGGCCGGCACCGCTTCTACATCACCACCTCGATCCCCTACGTCAACGCCGCGCCACACCTCGGCCACGCACTGGAGTACATCCAGACCGACGCCTTCGCCCGCTACCACCGGCTCATCGGCGACGACACCCGCTTCCTGACCGGAACCGACGAGAACAGCCTGACGAACGTCCTGGCCGCCGAGCGGGAGGGGATCCCGGTCGCGGAGCTCGTCGACCGCAATGCCCAGGCGTTCCACCGCCTCACCGAGTACCTGCACATCTCCAACGACGACTTCATCCGCACCGCCGCCGAGCCGCGTCACATCGAGGGCGCGCAGAAGCTCTGGGCGGCGTGCGACCGGGCGGGAGACATCGACAAGCGCTACTACGCCGGGCTCTACTGCGTCCTCGGCGAGCAGTTCTATACCGAGGAAGAGGCCCCGGACGGCCTCTGTCCCGAGCACCACATCCCGTTGGAGCTGGTCGAGGAGGAGAATTACTTCTTCCGCCTCTCCCGGTACCAGGACGCCTTGGCGCGCGCCATCGACTCCGGCGGGCTGCGCATCATCCCCGAGACACGCCGGAACGAGGTCCGCGCATTCATCGCGCGCGGCCTGGAGGACTTCAGCATCTCCCGCACGCGCGCACGGGCCCGCGGCTGGGGCATCCCCGTGCCGGGCGATCCCAACCAGGTGATGTACGTCTGGTTCGATGCGCTGGCGAACTACATCACGGCGCTCGGCTACGCACACGACGCCGAGCTCTACCGGCGCTACTGGGTGGAGAACCCCGACCGGGTCCACGTCATCGGCAAGGGCATCCTCCGCTTCCACGCCGTCTACTGGCCGGCCATGCTGATGTCCGCCGGGGAACCGTTGCCGACGACCATCGTCGTCCACGGCTACCTCACCATCGGCGGCGAAAAGATGAGCAAGTCGCTCGGCAACGTGGTCGACCCGGCCGAGCTGACGGCACGCTACGGCGCCGACGCGGTGCGCTACTGGATGCTGCGCGAGGTGCCGCCCACCGAGGACGCCGACTACACCGACGAGAAGCTCGAGCGACGCTACAACGCCGACCTCGCCAACGACCTGGGCAACCTGCTCAACCGCACCGTCAGCATGATCCAGCGCTACCGGTCGGGCGTCGTACCCACACCCGCTGAGCCGGTCGCCACCGATGAGGACCTGGAAGCGGTCGCCGCGGGACTCTCCGGCACGATCGAGCAGACGATGGGCCGGGATTTCGACCCACAGGCGGCACTCGCAGCCATCTGGGATTTGGTCGTCCGCGCCAACCGGTACGTGGAGGAGACCTCCCCGTGGAGCCTCGCCAGGGCCGAGCGGGGCGGCGACGCGATCGCCACGACGCGGCTCGACACCGCGCTGTACCACCTGGCTGAGGCCCTGCGGATCATCGCCCAGGCGCTCCGGCCGTTCCTGCCCGACACCGCAGAGCGCATCGCCGAACAAATCGGCGTCGCGCTGGACGCACGCTCTTGGCCCGCGGCGCTCACCTGGGGCCAGCTTCCACCCGGAACCCAGGTCAGCGAGCCGCACCCGATCTTTCCGAGACTTGAGGGGTGATGTGTGGTGCGTCATACGTCATGCGTCACCCGTAACGTGTATTGCGTAGCGCGTACTGCGTATCTCTCCCCTCTCCCCTGGTGGGAGAGGGGCCGGGGGTGAGGGGGATGGATGCCGACGTTGATCACCTGGAACCTACCACCCGGGGCGGCCTTGGTCGCCGGGGACGACTGGCTCCCCGCGATGCTCGCCGCGCGCCTGCCGGGCGGGGAGGTTGTCGAGGACCGGGCTGAGGCGACGGATACGCCGGTCATCGTGGCCGCACGGGGTGCGCTGGGCGCGGTGGCCGACGAGGCGTTGGCGGAGGCGCGCGTCGTCGTGCTCCTCGACCCGGACGAAGGGGAACGGCTACGCGCGGTGCACCGGCTCGCGGGCCGGAACGGCACGCGGCTGGAGGTCATTCCTTCGCTCGCGACCCTGACAGCGGCCGAGCACACCATGCTTCTCATCCTTGCGCTCAGCCGCCGCCTGTTCCACGCCTACTCCGACCTGGTATCTGGAGAGCGGCGACCCAACCTCCACCGGTCCGACCGGGGACAGGGTACGCGGAACTGGGTCGGCATGGAGTGGCCGGAGCCGATTGCCGGGAAGACGCTGGGCATCGTGGGGCTCGGGCGTGTCGGAGAAGCGGTCGCGGCGCGGGCCAAGGCGTTCGGCATGCGCGTAATCTACTATGACCGGGAGCGGAAGCCGGCCGCCGAGCGGCGCTGGGGCGTGCAGTACCGGCGCTTCGACCAGCTCCTCCGCGAATCCGACATCGTCAGCCTACACCTGCCCCTTACGCCCGAGACGACCCGCCTGCTCGACGCGCCTGAGCTGGCGCTGATGCGCCCGAATGCCTACCTCATCAACACTGCGCACGGCGGGCTGGTCGACGAAGGCGCCCTGATCCGCGCGCTGCGCCAGAGAGACATCGCCGGGGCTGGACTGGATGTCTTCGCCTACGAGCCGATCGCTCCGGACAGCCCGCTCCTGGCCCTCGACAACGTCGTGCTCACCCCGCACATCGCCGGCGCCAGCGACGACGCCGTTCGCCGCGCCTTCGTGGAGCGCGCAGCGCAGGTGCTCCTCAGCGAGGCGGGGTAGGGCGTCATACGTCATACGTCATACGTCATACGTCATGCGTCACCCGTCGTGCGTACTGCGTATTCCGTCCTCTCCCCTCTCCCACCAGGGGAGAGGGGTCGAGGGTGAGGGGGACGTATGACGTATGACGTATGACGCATCCCTCACCACTCCTCGCCCAGCGCGCGGGTGAGGGCGCCGAGGTCGTAGTAGCTGGACTGCTCGACGATCAGGCCGTCGCGCACGAGGTAGAAGGCGGCCATCGGTTGGGCGATGCGGCGGCCCTGCTCGGTCGCAACCGTGGTCATCTCGACGGCGACCCGCTCGCCGTCGGCAATGATCGAGCGGACGGCGGTCCACATGTCGGGCCAGCGTGCCTCGCTGTATTCGAGCACCAGCCGGAGCTGCTCCTTCCCACGCACCTCCTGACCGTCGAGCTCGCGCCCCGGTGCCCAGACGACGATGTCGTCCGCACAGTATTCAAGCGCCTCGTCGATATCACCCCGGTTGAGCGCCGCGATCGACGCCCGCACGACGTCGACCGGCGACGTGGCGCGTTCGTCCATCCCGCTGGGACCTCCCTCGCCTCCCGGCTAAACCACTACCCAAACCCGGGGGGATGGTACCACGCACGGCATCCACAATCCGGCCTGTGTTCGGCTCTAGGCGCATGGTACGATCGGGCTGGATTGATCCGCTTGGGCGAGGGAGTGGAGCGCGTATGGGCACCGATCCCCGCGAGACGCCAATCTATCTCGACTACAACGCCACCACGCCGGTACTGCCGCAGGTGCGCGATGCCCTGCTTCCGTTCCTCGACACGCACTTCGGCAACCCGTCGAGCGATCACCCGTACGGCCGGGCAGCGGCAAAGGGGGTCCAGCGTGCCCGCCAGCAGGTGGCTGACCTTCTCGGCTGCGCGGCCGACGAGGTCGTCTTCACCAGCGGCGGGAGCGAGTCCGACAACTGGGCCCTCATCGGCCGGGTCTGGGCAACCGGGAGCGACCGGGCGCATGTCGTCACCACCATCGTGGAGCACCCGGCCGTGCTGAATACCTGTCGCTTCCTGGAGCGTCGCGGGGTGGCCGTCACCTACCTGCCGGTGGATGGGACCGGGCAGGTGGACCCGGACGACGTGCGCCGGGCGCTCCGGCCGGAGACGGTCGTCGTCTCCGTCATGCACGCTAACAACGAGGTGGGCACCCTCCAGCCCATCGGCGAGATCGCGGCCATCTGCCGGGAGGCCGGAGTGCCGCTGCACACCGACGCGGCTCAGAGCGTGGGGAAGGTTGCGACCCGGGTCGACGACCTGGGTGTGGACATGCTGACGATCGCCGGGCACAAGCTGTACGCGCCCAAGGGGATTGGTGCCCTCTACGTCCGGCGCGGCACGGCACTGGAGCCGCTCATCCACGGCGCGGGGCACGAGGGGGGCCGCCGCGCCGGCACCGAGAACGTGCCGTGGATGGTTGCGCTGGGTGCCGCCGCGGCGCTGGCAGGCGCGACGCTCGAGGGCGAGGCAGCGCGCCAGCGGGCGCTGCGCGACCGGTTGCACCGCCTCCTGGAGGAGAAGGCCGGCGGCGTGACGCTCAACGGCCACCCGACCGCCCGGCTCCCGAACACGCTCAACGTCCGCTTCGCCGGGATCGACGGGAACGCGCTCCTGGCCGCCGTGCCCGAGGTCGCGGCCTCGACCGGTTCCGCCTGCCACGCCGGAGAGACCGAGCCGTCGGCCGTCTTGCTGGCGATGGGGATCCCACCGGAAGAGGCCGTCGGAGCGGTGCGCCTCAGCCTCGGACGGCTGACGACCGAGGACGAGGTCGACCGCGCGGCCGAGGCGTTGGCCGCGGGCGTCGCCCGGCTCCGTGCGCGTGGAGGAATGTAGGATCGCCGTGGTCTTCCGTCACCGGGTACCAGACCCTGCGCTCCACATCGTGAGCTTCGATCTGGTCCGTAAGTTCCCCGCGCCGCTCGCGTGGCAGGTGGCCGCCGCCACGCACGGCGTGCGGGTCGTCTGGCTGGTGGACGACTGGCAGGTCCGCTCCAGCTACCACCACCCCGCGTCGCGCGCCATCTACGTCAACACGCGCGGCACGTCCTGGTACCAGACGGCACTGACGTACGGTGCCGCGACCTATGTTGAGGCGGTGACCCTCTGGTTCCTGCACGAGCTGGGGCATGCCGCGCACCGGCACGAAGGGGATCGGCGCCGGGCGCTGCGCCTGGGCAAGGACGACCCGCGCGAGGTCCAGGCCTGGCACTTCGCCCTGGCGTTCCGCGCGACCCAGCGCGACAAGTGGCAGCGGCTGGTGGACGCCTACGCGGCGTGGTACAGCACGTATCAGCACCGCCGGAAAGACTGGCCGGACGATCTGGCGGAAGCGCGAGCCGCGGGATGGCCCGAGAAACCGTACCGCGGCTGGCCCGCTCTGGGGAACGAGCCGGTCGACGTCAGCTCGCGGCCGGGGCCAGCGTGATCGTCATCTGCCCCTCTTGCAACGTCACGGACTCGACCGCCACGCCGGACCGATCCAGCCCGTTGCGGAGCTGGTCGTTCAACGCCGACTCCAGCGGGGCGACGGGGATGATCCACCCCAGTGGTCCGGTGATCCGCCCATTGGTGAGCTGCACCTCACCGTCGGCCACCACCACCTGGCCCTCGTAGCGCCCACTCAACCCGAAGGCGCGCAGGTCGATGGCGAACGCCTCGGGCGTGATCTGCACCTGAACGCTTTCCAGCGGCCGGATCCGATCCCGGTTAGCCTCGATCCGCTGGTTCAAGTCCTCCTGGGTGACGGTCACCTGGCGCGTTCCTGGAGACGGGGTAGGGACGGCTACCACAGCGGGCGCCGCGGGCTCCTCGGACGACTGCGATGCCGCCGGGCTCAGCCGTTCCGTGATCGTGCGGGCAACATAGGGGCGAACCACGCCGGAGAAGGTCGCGAACCCGGCCAGGACGAGGACCACGGTCAGAACCATGACAGCCAGGCAACCGAGAACGCGCCGGCCGACGCCCGGGCCGCGCTCCCATTCGCGGTACTGGGTCCGCGCCTGCACGGTCGCCACCGGCCGCGCCCGCTGGCTCCTGGCATACGCGCGGCGCGTAAACGGCTGGCCGCAGCGTGCGCACCGGTGGGTGCCTAGCGGTTGGTCCGCCCCACAGCGGGGACAATACATGATGAACAATCCCTCCCGGCTGCATCGCGGTCCCCGGCCCGCTGACGCATGGCGCAGGCCGCCGCGTCGTGGCTCTCGATTGTACCCGCCCCGTCCAGGCCGCCCCAGGTGGGACTCCTCCGACCCGCCGCCAGGCGGCTGGCGGCAGCGCTCTTCAGTGAAACGAGGCAAACCCCGCATCTGGTATCATCCGACCCACCCGGAGCGCCGCCCACTCTGCCATCATGAACGCTTCTGACAAACCCAACGTGACACAGGTTTGCCCGTCTGTCACCGAGGAGGAGAGGGCATGTCATGAGCGATCGATCCGGTTGGTTTCCCTATGACCCGAGCCGCGACCCCGATGCCGGAAACCCGGCTCACCAGGGTCGGGTGGTTCGCCTCGGCGCGATCTGTGACTTCGCGACCGGTGCTCCTGAGACGGGACCGTCGCAGAGCTTCACGGTCTGGGAGTTCGTGGAGCTGGAGGATGGGCGGCATGTCGTCCTGCGTGAGCTCGGATGGACCATGAGCTCGGTGCTCGCGCTCGTGGAGCTGGAGGACGGGCAGCGAGTCGTTCTCGAGAATGTGGCCCCCGCCCGCACGGGCTTGACAGCCGAAAAGATCCGACAGGACGTGCTGAACGTCGTGCTTCCGGACGACGACGAGGAAGCGCGCAGGGAGCCCCACCCGTGGGAGTGGCTCGCTGAGCTGGCGACGCAGCAGGGCATCGCCGTGACCGCCGACGAGCT
>NZ_JADGHZ010000106.1 GCF_019683595.1 Sphaerobacter sp.
ACCCCCACGGCCCCCGGGCCCCGCTTGGGGGGGGGGCACCCAACGCCGCGCGGGCGGGCGCCCCGCCGCTCCTGGTCTCCCGCAACGTTTCTGCCTCAGGAGGATGTGGCCTCCCGGAACACGAGCCGGGCTCCGACTGCCTGGTCTGGGTCGACCCGGATCCCTCCGTCCTCCTCGCGCTGCCAGGCCACACCGGCCTCGGTCAGCACGGACTCGGTCCGCGCCAGGTCCCGCACGCCGATGACCGCCTCGACCGGTCCCTCGCCGATCTCGGCCAGGGTCCGCGCCGCGGCGTCGTTCGCCGACGCGGGAATCAGCGTGATCTGGAAGCGGCCGACGGGGATCGTGGCGCGATCGCCCTCCACCCTCGGCTCCAGGCCCAGCTTGTCGCGGTACAGCGCGACGGCATCATCCAGGTTGGCGACCGCGACCGAGACGCCGAGCACGGTCGTCGCGCCGTTCGGGTGGGAACCGGGCTGCTCCCAGGAGAGCCGCTGCTCATCCGACTGGTCCCACTGGATGAGGAAGGGCCACGGCCGGCGCCAGCTCACCCCCTCCGGCACAAGTAGGCGCCACGAGAGGAGCCGCCCGTCGGGCCGCAGCCGCTCCATCGCGAAGGGGCCGACGGCCGCCAGCCCGCCCTGCTTCAGCCGCTCGGCATCCTCCTCGATGTTCGCGGTCGCCAGCGCATAGCCGGCCAGGGCACCGGGCCGATCCTGCAGCAGGTCGAGCAGCACCTTGCTGCTGCCACCGGCGCGCTCGGCCTCCTCCGGATCGGCGACGGTCAACAACTCGATGTAGTCGACGCCGAAGCGGATGATGGCGTTGGCCGTGCCGAGGCCGGTGTGGCGTCCACCGGGGTTGACCTCGAAGCCGAGGGCGCGGTAGCGCGCGCTGGCCGCCTCCAGGTCGCGCACCCCGATGACCACATGGTCGAAGCGAGAGATCATCGCCGCTGTCTCCTTCCCCACCGGCGCGGCGTCCCGCCGTGCCGGACCGCGCCGGCTAGACGAGCGCCGGCAGCACCTCCTCGGTGACGCGCTGGAACTGCCGCTCCTGATCGGCCCCGGTGAGCCGCAGCGTGATCGTCGTGGCGCCCTTGTCGATGAAGCGGCGGAGCTGCTCGATGCACTCTTCCGGCGAGCCGTGGGCGACCCACTGCTCAAGGGTCGCGCGATCGTAGTCGGTCGTGTAGTAGGCGTCGAGGAAGCGCTTGCTGTCGGCGAGCGCGGCTTCGCGGTCTTCGTTGACGTTGATGTTGTAGTAGAGGCAGGCCTCAAAGTTGGGGCCGAGCTCGCGCCCCTCCTCGCGGGCGTAGGCGCGGATCGTCTCCAGGTTCGCGCCGAAGGTCTCCGGCGTGTTCAAGGTCGTCATCCAGCCGTCACCCAGCCGCGCGACGCGCCGCAGCGCACGCTCGCGCATCTTCGGCTTGTCCATGGGCGGGTTGGCCGTGACCCAGATCGGGATCGGCTGCTGCACCGGGCGGGGGAGGATCGTGACGTTTTCGAACCGGAAGTACTCGCCCTCGTAGGTGACGTTCTCCTGGCTGCTCGTCAGCCGCAGGATCTCGATCGCCTCTTCCATGCGCCGCATCCGCGTCTCCGGCGCGACGTCGAAGGCGGCGAACTCTTCATAGAAGTTCCCCCCGGCCGGGCCGGCCTGCCCCTGGCAGGCCACCATGATCGTGCGCCCGCCGGACAGGTAGTCGAGGCTGGCCCACTGGTAGGCCATCAGCAGCGGGTGGCGCAGCGGCATGCTCGCCATGCAGGCCGGCCCCAGCTTGACCCGCTCCGTCTTGGCCGCCAGCGCCCCCAGGAGCACGATGGCGTCGAGCCGGGGCTTGGCGAGGATCGAGTCCCCGACCCAGACCGAGTCCCACACCGGCGCGGCGTCAGCCTTCTGGGCCAGGCGCACCATCTCATCGACCGTCGTCACACCGGTGATCACACCGCGATTCGGCAACGTGAGACCAAAACGAACCACAACTGACTCCTTCCATCGACCGACCCCGGCACCATGCCGGGACTCGCCGCACCGCGGCGCTTCAGCGTGCTTCCTCCGGCTCCGGCGCCGGGGCGTCCAGCGGCACGGTCGAGAGCCGCCCCGCGCCCAGGTATCGGGCGCGCACCTCGTCGCTCGCCGCCAGTTCCGCGGCCGCGCCGGACATCACGATCCGGCCGGTCTGGAGCACGTAGGCGCGGTCCGCCACCGCCAGCGCCATCCGGGCGTTCTGCTCCACGAGCAGCATGCTCACCCCCTCGGCGTGCAGCCGCCGCAGGAGATCGAAAACCTGCTCGACGACTACCGGCGCCAGGCCGAGGCTCGGCTCGTCGAGCAACAAGACCCGCGGGTTGGCCATGAGCGCCCGCCCGATCGCCAGCATCTGTTGCTCGCCGCCGGAGAGGGTCCCCGCCGCCTGGCTCGCCCGCTCTTTGAGGCGCGGGAAGAGGGCGAAGACCCGCTCCAGCCCCGCCGCGCGCTCTTCGGGGGAACGGGTGTAGCCGCCCAGGTAGAGGTTGTCGAGCACGGTGAGCTCGCCGAAGACGCGGCGACCTTCGGGAACGAGCACCAGCCCGCGCCGGGGGATCTCGTGTGCCGGCACGGTGCGCAGCGACTCCCCGGCCAGGCGGACGTCACCCTCAGCGATGGGGACGATGCCGGCGATCGCGCGCAGCGTGCTGCTCTTCCCGGCACCGTTCGCGCCGATCAGGGCCACCAGCTCTCCCTCGTTGAGCGAGAAGGAGATGCGGTCGACCGCCCGGATGCCGCCGTAGGTCACGGTCAGGTCGTTCACGGCCAGCAGTGGTGCGGACTGGCTCATGCGCTCCCTCCCAGGTAGGCACGGAGCACCTCCGGGTGGCGCACGACCTCGTCGGGGCGCCCCGATGCAATGACGGTGCCGTGATCGAGCACGATGAGCCGATCACAGACCTCCATGACGACGTCCAGGTGATGCTCGACCAGGATGATCGACAGGCCATGGCGTTGCCGGATCTCCTGGAGGAACCGCGCCAGCTCGGCCGATTCAGCCTCGTTCATCCCGGCGGCCGGCTCGTCGAGCAGGAGCAGGCGCGGCTGCGTCACCAGCGCGCGCACGATCTCGACGCGCCGCTGGTCGCCGTACGAGAGCGTCCCCGCCAACTGGTGCTGCACGCCCTCCAGACCGAAGAGCGCCAGGGCCTCATCGACGGCCACCCGCATCTCGTCCATCGCCTCGCGGTAGCGGCGCGAGCGCGTCATCACCGAGAGGAGCGACAACCAGAGGCGCACCTGATACGCCGCCTCCACGTTCTGGCGGACGGTGAGGCTGCGGAAGAGGCGGATGTGCTGGAAGGTCCGCACCAGCCCGGCGCGGGCCACCCGGCTCGTCTCGCTGTGGGTGATGTCCTGGCCGTTGAACCAGATGCGCCCGCTGGTCGGCCGGTGAGCGCCCGAGATGAGGTTGATGATCGTGCTCTTGCCCGCCCCATTGGGGCCGATCAGGCCCACGATCTCGCCCGGCGCTACCTCCAGCGAGACATCGGAGACGGCGCGCAGCCCGGCGAAGTCCTTGGACAGGTGCTCGACCCGCAGCAGCGGCTCCCCGGTCGGGGCCGGCTCCGGCGCGGTGAGCACCGTGGGTGCGGTGCGGGCGGGTGCGGCGCCAGTGGCGGTCCTGAACTCCACTGCCACGCCGTCCAGCACCGGTCCGCTCGCGGGCGCGGCGACGACGCTCGCCAGCGCCGGTGCGCCGGAGGCTGCGGACGGATCCGGCCGGGTTCGCCCGGGCAGCTTCAGCCCCCAGCGGGACGGGCCACGGCCCAACAGCCCCTGCGGCCGCAGCCAGACGACGAGCATGAGCAGCGCCCCGTAGATGACCATGCGCAGCTCGGCGAAGTCGCGCAGCACCTCCGGCAGCAGCGTCAGCAGCGCCGCCCCGACGACGGGCCCCCAGGTCGTCCCCATGCCGCCGACCGCGACCATCGCCAGCAGGGCGATGGTCTGCTCGAGCTGGAACGGCTCCACGCTGACGAAGGTGATGTAGTGGGCATAGAGCGCCCCGGCCACCCCGGCGATCCCCGCCGCCAGGGCGAGCGCCAGCGTTCGCGTCTGCGCGACGCCGATCCCGACGCTCGCGGCGCCCTGATCGTCGTCCCGCGCCGCGATCAGCCCCAGGCCGAGCGGCGAGGCGACGAAGCGCCGCACCGCCAGCATGGCGAGCAGCAGGAGGACCAGGGCGAGGTAGTAGTTGTCGCGGTGGGTGACGGCCGTCCAGACGATGAGGTCGGGCTGCGAGATCCCGGGCAGGCCACTCGCGCCGCGGGTAACGCTGTCCCAGTTGTAGGCCACCTGGACCACGATCTCCCCGATGGCTAGCATGGCCATCGCGAAGTAGTGCCCCCGCAAGTGCAGGATCGGCCGGGCGACCAGCCAGGCGACGAGCGCCGCGGTGGCGGCCCCGGCCAGCGCCGTGACCGGGAACGGCGCCCCCAGGTGCAGGCTCACGAGCGCCGCGGTGTAGGCACCGATCCCGTAGAAGCCCGCGTGGCCCAGCGCGAGGAGCCCGCCGTAGCCGAGGACGAGGTTCATGCTCACGGCCAGCACCGCCGCGAGCACGACCGTCGCCATCAGCCGGTGGATATACGCGTCTGCGATCACCAGCGGGGCGATGACCGCGGCGGCGATCACAGCGGCGGTTAGCGCGTGTTGGGTCCGGAAGATCCCACTCCGCATGCTACAGCTTCTCCGGGATGGCGCGGCCGACGAGCCCCTGCGGGCGCAGCGCGAGCAGGACGATGAGGAGGGTGTAGACGATGGCGTCGGTCCAGCGCGGCGAGACGTAGCTGGCCACGAAGACCTCGAAGAGGCCGAGCAAGAGGCCGCCCGCCACCGCCCCGACCAGGTTGCCCACGCCGCCGATGATGGTGGCCGCGTAGCCCTTCACCAGCGCGGTTACGCCCATGGTCGAGTACACCACCCCGTAGAGCGCCCCCACCAACACGCCCGCGATGCCGGCCAGGGCCGACCCGATGGCGAACGCCACCAGGCTCGTCCGCGCGGTGTTCACCCCCATCAGGCGCGCGGTTTCGGCGTCAATCGCGGTCGCACGGATCGCGCGGCCGAGCTGGGTGCGGGTCAACGCCACCTGAAGCAGCGCCGGGATGACGAGCGCCGTGCCGAAGATGACGAGCTTCAGCACCGGGACGCTGGCCGGGCCGACTGACACGTTGCCCTGCGGCCAGGCCAGCGCGAAGCGGTGCAGCTCCGACCCTTTGAGGTACGCCACCAGGTTCTGCAGCAGGATCATCAGGCCGATCGTGCTGATGATCGGCGCAATGTGCGGCGCGTCGGCCAGCGGGCGGAACACGCCGCGCTCGATGAGCATGCCGGCGATCGCACCGAAGATCGCCGCCGTCACGATCACCAGCAGGAACTGCAGCGGGCCGAGCGCGGGGAACCACGGAAGCACAGCCAGGACCAGGAAGGCCACCACCATGTAGACCTCGCCGTGGGCGAACTGGGCGGCGCGCAGCACGCCGAAGATGAGGGCGAAGCCGAGCGCCACGAGCGCGTACACGCCGCCGATCGCCAGCCCGCTGACCAGTTGATCGATCAGGACCGGGAGCGTCACGGCTGCCATAGCTGGAACTGCCCGTCCCGCACTTCGAGGTAGTCGAACGACTCGTACACCGCCTGGCGGTTCTCATCGAAGGTGAGCGGCCCGAGCGCGGTCTCCAGGCCCTGGATCTTCGCCAGCCCGTCGCGGATCGCCTGCCGGCTCGTCCCCTCGTTCTTCGCGGCCTCGGCAACGGCCTGCACCGCGCTATAGGCGTAGATCACGAAGGGCGACGGCTCGTCGTTGTACTTGGCCCGGTACGCCTCGGCGACCGCATCCCAGCTATCGCCCTGGCTGATCCGGTTGGTGATGACCCCTTCGACTGCCTCACCGCCGATCTCGGTGAACTGGGGCGAGAGGACCGCGGCCGAGGTGAACCAACGGGTTTGCACCCCGGCATCCTTCGCCTGCCGGATCAGGAGCACCGCATCGTTGTAGTAGCTGCTCAGGTAGACCGCGTCGGCCCCGGCATTCTTCAGCTTGATGATGCTGCTGCTGAAGTCCTTGGTGTCCGGCTGGTAGGGCTCATCCAGCACGATCTCGCCGCCGTTGGCCTGCACGCGCGCGGTGAAGAACCCGCGCTCGGTCTTCCCGAAGTCGGTGTTGAGGTAGAAGATCGCGATCTTCTTCAGCCCGAGCTTGGACACGATGAGATCGGCCATCGCTTCCGCCCCGAGGTTGTTGGTCGGGCTGACCCGGAAGACCCATTCGTTGCCCTGCTCCGTGATCCCGGGGTCGGATGCGGAGATCACCACCAGCGGCAACTGGTTCGACTTGTAGATCGGCATGGCCGCGTAGACGGTGCTGCTGGTGAAGTGGCCCATGCTCGCGACGATGCTCGAATCGGTCGCGATCTTCTGGGCCACGCTGGCCGCCTCGGTGGTGTCGTTCCGGTCGTCGAAGGTGACGATCGTAATCTTCTTGCCATCCACGCCGTCGGCGGCGTTGATCTGCTCCGCGGCCAACTGTGCGCCGCGGGTGAAGTCCTCACCGTACTGCGCCGCGTCCCCAGTCATCGGCCCGACCACGGCGATCTTGATCTCGTCGCTGTCGGCCGCGTTCCCCGGCGAGCCGCAGCCCGCCACGAGGAGCGCGATCACCACCAGCGCCGATACCCATCGCAACGGACGACGACTCATCGCTCTCTCCTCCTGACCAATCCCGACGGGAAAGACCGATCCGCGAGACGGTCGACCGTCCCGCGCGCACGCTCACACGACTGCGCTCGCCGTGCGCCGGAGAATGCGCTGGTGCGTGCCGCTCACCGGCGCGGAGGGCACGAACCTCGTCCTAGCCTGCTGCTACGACGAGCGCACGATCAGCTCTTGGATGAGAGACAACAGGGTTCGCTGCGATTCGGGGCGTCGAATGGGGTGCCGTTGGAGAAGAAGCCGTACACGAAGGACCAGGCGGTGCGCACGTCGCGGCGGTGCAGGACCGCTGCGTGCGCGCCCTGCGGGGTTCGTACCGTCGTGCTCACTGCTGCTGCCATCTGCCCTCGCCATGGAGACGAAGCGCCCCGACCATCCCCAGCGAGCGGGTCGGAGCCGGTTCCACCACGACGCATGATGCTACGCCGGACCGGAAGGCGTGTCAACGTTGTCAGGACAACTCCTGTGCTGCCCCGGGAATAGACATGACATTCGGATGTTTCGACGCTGCCAACCGGCGGGCACACGCTGGTGTGGCGCGTGCCTGAGGGAGTTCGACGAATGACATTGATCCACCGGAGCCGACGCCTTCGCTTGGTCGCTGTCATCCTTCGCTCCGCTCAGAATGACACGCGGGAAGCCGCGGACGGCTGGCGGGTGTACCGGGCGCATTGGTCAACGTTGATGCCGCGCGCTGGCATTCGACTTGCCGATAGGATCGGCGGCTTCCAGTGCAAGCGGGCAGCCGCGGGCGCGACGTGCGCTGCGCGGCGGCCGGGCTTATAATGAACATAACGAACAGCAACGCGATGCCGCAGCGAGGCAGGAGGGCGGTCATGGCTGGAGCAGAGACCCCCAGGAGCATCCCCGAGGAGGTCAGCAGGCGCACCTTCGATGTGATCGTGATCGGGGCAGGGGTGAACGGCGCCGGGATTGCGCGCGACGCAGCGATGCGTGGCCTCTCCGTCCTCCTGATCGAGAAGGACGATATCGGCAGCGGCACCACCGACTCCTCCACCCGCCTGATCCACGGCGGGTTGCGCTACCTGGAGTACTACGAGTTCGCACTGGTGCGTGAGTCCCTGCGCGAGCGGGAGATCCTGCTGCGCATCGCCCCGCACCTGGTCCGGCCGCTCGGGTTCCTCATCCCGATCTACAGCGACATGAAGCGCGGGCCCGGCCTGATCCGCCTCGGGATGATCGCCTACGACGTGCTCTCCTACGACAAGAGCCTCCCGCGGCACCAGATGCTCGACCGCGAGGCCACGCTGCGCCGGGAGCCGGGCCTCGACCCGGACGGCCTGGTCGGCGCAGCCTTCTATTACGATGCGCAGGTGCCCTACCCGGAGCGGCTGACCCTGGAGAACGCGCTCTCCGCACGCGACCACGGCGCGGTCGTCCTGACCTACGCCAAGGTGGACCGGCTCCTGATCGAGAACGATCAGGTCGTGGGCGTGCACTTCACCGACGTGCTCAACGGCGGTGAGCACGAGGCGCGCGGCCGCCTGGTCGTCAACGCCGCCGGTCCCTGGGTCGACGAGGTGCTCCAGGGGATCGGAGCCCCGCGCATGATCGGCGGCACCAAGGGGACCCATATCGTGGTCGACCCCTTCCCCGGTGCGCCGACAGAGGCCCTGTACGTCGAGGCCCGCGCCGACGGGCGGCCCTACTTCATCGTTCCCTGGAACGGCCGCTACCTCATCGGCACGACCGACATCCGCTACGACGACGACCTGGACCGGGTCTTCCCGACCGAGCAGGAGATCGACTACCTCATCAGCGAGACGAACCGGGTGCTGCCGAGCGCTGGGCTGACGCGCGACGACGTCCTCTACGCCTACGCCGGTGTCCGTCCCCTTCCCTATAAAGAAGAAGCGTCGCCGGGTAGCATCACCCGCAGCCACATTATCTACGACCACGCCCGGCACGCGCCGGAGCTCGGCGGCCTGATCTCGATCATCGGTGGGAAGATTACGACCTACCGCAGCCTCGCCGAGGAAACGGTCGATCTCGTGTTCCAGAAGCTCAACCGGCCCGTTCCGCCCTGCCGCACCGGGCGCATCCCGCTGCCGGGCGGCAACACGCGCGACTGGGACGCCTTCGCCGCCAACTTCATCGCCACCGCCGGGCTGGACGAACCGGTCGCCAGGCGCCTGCTCCACATCTACGGCACCTTCGCGCCGACGGTGCGGCGGCTCGCCGGCGATGACCCTCGGCTGCTTGGCCCGCTCGGCCCCAGCTCCCTCGCCATCGGCGCCGAGATCCCTTACGCCGTCCGGTGGGAGCTGGCGCAGACGCTCACCGATGTGTTCATGCGCCGCGCGATGGTAGGGTGGGACCCCGATGTCGGGCGCGACGAGATCGAGGCCGCCGGGGAAATCGCGCGTGATTACCTGGGCTGGGACAAGGCGCGCGTGCAGCGCGAGGTCGCGGACTACCGGGCGTACACGGAGCGCTTCCGACCCCGCGAGCCCGCCGTGGCTTCGTGAGGTGTTTGCCGACCTCGTATCGTAAACCCTGGTGGTGTTATTCTCTTGGTCGGGCCTGTGTCCCCGTCCAAGCGTGCCCTTCTGTGATCGCCGGTCGCCACGCTTCCATCGCTTCCGCCGGCACCCGGCGGGACGCAACGGCCGAGTTCGATCCGTTTGATAGCGAGAGGATGCCGACGCAGGCGATGGAATCCTGGTCAGTGGCGCTGCTGCTCATCGGAGGCGCCTACCTTGCCGGCTCGATCCCGTTCGGGCTGCTGATCACCCGACTGGCGCGCGGCGTCGATGTGCGGCTGCACGGCAGCGGCAACATCGGCACCGCCAACGTCTTCCGCGCCGCCGGCCGCGGCCCTGCCGCGCTCACCCTCCTGGCCGACGCGCTGAAGGGCCTGCTGCCGGTACTCGCGGGCAGCGCGCTCGACCTGCCGTTGATCGCACTGTTCATGGTTGGCCTTGCCGCGATCGCCGGGCACAACTGGTCGATCTTCCTGCGCGGTCGCGGCGGCAAAGGCGTCGCCACCTCGATCGGCGTCGTGCTCGGGCTGGCTCCGATCCCGGCGCTGATCGCGATCGGCGTCTGGGCCGTGGCGATCGTCGCCAGCCGCTACGCCTCGCTCGCCTCCTTGCTGATGATCGCGTCCCTCCCGCCGGTGCTGGCACTGATGGGCTACGCGGATGCCTACTGGATCTTTGCCCTGGCCGTGCTGGCGCTGGCGATCTACCGCCACCGGGCCAACATCGTGCGCCTCCTCGGCGGCACGGAGTTGAAGATCTCCACCTCCCTTGGCGGGCATGCCGACTGAGCCGGTCGCGTCGCTTCCCCCAACCCTGATCTACGGCGCGGGCGCCGTCGGCTGCCTCCTCGGCGGCGTGCTGGCCGCGGGCGGCGCTCTCGTCACCCTGCTCGGCCGCCCCGCGGTGGCCGAGGCCGTCGCCTGCCAGGGTCTCACCGTCGTCCAGTCGTCGGGCACACGCCGCATCCACCTCCCGGTCGTGACGAGCATCGACGCGCTCCCGGCTCGGCCCTCGCTCGTCCTCCTCACCGTGAAGGCCTACGCCGTCGCAGCCGCGCTGCCGGACTTGCGTCGCCTCGCGGCCGCCGGCGCCGCGATCGTGGCGCTCCAGAACGGGGTCGGCACCGAAGAGACGCTGCTCGCGGAACCGGACATGCCCCGCCTCGCGTCAGGCACCCTCACCGCCTCGGTCGTGTGGGACAGCCCGGCGACGGTGCGGCAGGAGACGGCCGGCGGGGTCACGCTGGCCCCGGTGCGGGGCGACGTGCCGCTCGACCAGTTCGCCGCGGCGCTCACCGCCGCGGGACTCCCCGCCGGCGTCGTACCGCGCTACCAGGACCTGAAGTGGTCGAAGCTCCTCCTCAACATCATGGCGAACGCCACCGCAGCCCTTCTGGCGCTCCCGCCCGCAGCTATCTACGCCGACCCGCGCCTCTTCGCGGTCGAGCGCGCCGCCTTCATCGAGGCATTCGCGGTGATGCTCGGCGCCGGCATCCGCCCGATCCCGCTGCCGGGTTTCAACGTGCCGCTCCTCGCCCACGCGATGCGCCTGCCCGCCCCACTGGCGCGCCGCCTGATCGCCGCCCGCGCCGCGCGCGGCCGCGGCGAGAAGCGGCCCTCCCTGTGGCTCGACGTCGACCGCGGCATGGGCACGACTGAAGTACGCTGGCTCAACGGCGCCGTCGCCGACCTGGGCGCTCGCCTCGGCGTTCCGACCCCGGTGAATGCCGCCCTGACGGCGCTGCTGGAGGAGGTTGCACGGAACCCCGAGCGGCGGCGGGCCTTCGCCGGGCGACCGGACGCGCTGCTCGCCGCGCTCGGCCAGACCTCGGGGATCGCTCAGGCCTGACGGTCGGGCGTGCTCGGCCAGAGTCGCCGCCGACGGCGATGGACGGTGACGTAGACCAGGTGCACGTCGCCCGTCGCCTGGATCGCCCGCCGCACCCCCTTCGGGATGATCGTCGCCCGCCCGGCCCGCAGCGGGTGCTCCTCTCCGTCGACCGTGAGCACCCCCTCGCCGTCGAGCACGATCACCGCCACATCCACCTCGCGGTTGACATGCTCTCCCACGCCCGACCCCGGCGCAAAGCGCACCAGGTTCAGGTCCAGATCCGCGGTCTCCCGCGCGAAGATCGCGCCCGACCCGCCGGCGGCCGCCAGCGCCGCCAGATCCACGACCGTCATCTCCTGCTCCATCGCGCAGCCTCCCCGTCGCACCCATGCCGGAGCGCCCCACGGTCACTCCCACCGCAAGGTAGCAGATCTCCCGCCGCGCTGCGGTGGCTCCGGATTCCTATCTACATCTATAACCATGACTCCACGAGCGTGACGCGGGATGAACGTAACGCACCGCTGCCATTGGTATCCTGCGCAGGCGCGAGCCGCGGGGCGAGGGAGCCTGGCGGGTGCTATGGGTATTCCGTAGTAGCGCATGCCGCGGGCGGGGTGGTGGGAAGCGCTTGGTGCCGTAGTCTGGGCGCCGGGTGAGTGGTGCAAAGGTGGTCGCGCGTGGTGTGTGCCTGGGGGTGATGGAGTTTGACGAATGACATAGATGTACGCGCTCGGCCCGTACCTGGGGGTGGGTGGCGGGAAGGATCCCACACCGTGGTCTGTGCCCGGGGCTAAAGCCGCCGGGCTGAACATGGGTAAGCCCACTAAAGGGGCTGTGATGGCTACCGACAAGCGGTTCCGATCCGGCTTCCTGCCGGGCACCCGGCCTCAGCCCCTTCAGTGGGCTTTGTCTTGTCAG
>NZ_JADGHZ010000107.1 GCF_019683595.1 Sphaerobacter sp.
TAAAAAACACCACCCCCCCCCCCCGGCGGGCCCCGCGGCCGGGGGGGGCGGGGGGGCCGGCCGTGCAGGGGCCCCCCTAGGCGATCACGTCGCGACGCTGGAAGATGACCAGCGCCCCCAGCGCGGAGACAACCCCGATCGCGAAGAGGACCAGCACGCCGACCGGGATCGTGCCGCTCGCGAGCGCGTCTTGCGGCTTGAACGGCGTGAAGATCGACAGGTAGCGCAGCCAATCCCACCGTGCGCTCAAACTGCTCACGACCCACAAGATGTAGCACAGCAGCGTGATCCCGGCCGCCAGCCCGGCCGGACGGCCGCGGTCGGCCGAGAGGGACGAGAGCAGCACGGAGTAGCCGCCGACGGCCACGGGGAAGCTGAGCAAGACCACCCCGGTCGCCAGCAGCGGCGCCGGGCCGATCGTCTCACCGACCAGCGCCCCGCCGATCACGAGTCCCAGCAGCGTGATGGCGACCAGCGCCACAATCCCGGCCAAGAACGCGCCCAACTTGCCCAGCAGCAGTCGCGTGCGCGTCTCCGGGACCGACAGCCAGAACTCGACCGTGCCGCGATCGATCTCCATCGCGATCAGGCCAGCGCCGGTCATGATGACGAAGACCCCCACGATGAGCGGCCACACCACGTTGAGGTACTCAGCCCCGACGAAGCCGGCGAGCGTGCCCATGTCGCTGATCCCGAAGGCCGCCCGCACCGCAGCGGGGAAGGACTCGAGATACTGATTGATCATCTCCGTGTCCTCACGGATCGCGGGGAACAGGAGGATGATGGACACGGCGTAGAGGAACAGGCCCAGCCCGTACCACAACACCGTGGGGCGCAGGTCGCGCGTCGCCCGTCGCAGCATCACCACGCTCATCGCTCGACTCCCACCGGCTCCATTGCCGTCTCGGTCGTTTCGGCGCTGTAGAAGCGCAGGAACACACGCTCGAGATCCGCCGGCGCGAAGGTGAAGTCCTCCACCGGCAGCTCGGCCAACAGCCGCAGCAGCGGCTGCACCGGCCCGCGCACCCCCAGCTCCAGATGGCGCCCTTCATCAGCGACGGACTCCACCACTACGCCGTCGAGCGCCGTGAATCGCTCGGGCGCGACCGGCTCGCGGAGGATGAGCGACAGGTGCCGCTCCCACTTCCGCTTCAACTGCTCCATGTCTTCGATCGCCACCAGTCGCCCCTCGCGGATGATCCCAACCCGGTCGGCGATGCGATCGACCTCATCGAGGAGATGCGACGAGAGAAACACGGTGACGCCCCGGGCGCGCTCTTCCCGGATCAGGTCGAGGAAGTCGATCTGCTTGAGCGGATCGAGCCCGCTGGTCGGCTCGTCTAGGATCAAGAGCGGCGCTTCGTGCATCAGCGCCTGGATGATCGCGAGCTTCTGCCGGTTCCCCTTCGACAGGTGGCGGATCGTCCGGCTCAGGTCGATGTCGAGGCGCTCGGCCAGCTCGTCGCGGCGGCGCCGGGACTTCCCGCCCCGGAACGCGCCCATGAAGTCGAGGAACTCAGCCCCGGTCATCTTCTCGTACAGGTGGATCTCGCCCGGGAGATAGCCGACGCGGGCCTTCACCGCGGCAGCGTCGGCCCAGCAGTCGAGGCCGAAGATGCGGGCGGTCCCGCTCGTCGGCTTGATCAGCCCCATCAACTGGCGGATCGTGGTCGTCTTGCCCGCGCCATTGGGGCCGAGGAAGCCGAACACCTCCCCTTCGTTGACGGTGAAAGTAACGTCAACAATCCCCCGATACTTGCCATAGTAGCGGGTGAGCCCGTGGACCTCGATCGGCAGTGGCATATGTGCGCCTCCTGGCTCCTTTCGCCGGCGCGCGCGTGCTGCGTGCCCACCTATGATACGCCTCCGGATCAAGACGGGGATTCACGGACATCACGAGTCGGCTGCATCGCTCCAGAACGCGTACGTACGCAATGAATGAGCGGGCTAGCTGTCACTTCGTTCACCATCTCACGCAGTCGCTACGCCAACTGCGGTCAGTTCCCCCTTCGGGACTGGCGCGCAGCGTGAAAACCGGGTACAGTTAGCTCCACAGGCTGGGGAATGGAACATCGCTCGATTCCGCGCTGACCACGACCATTCCTCATTCTGAAACACCGGCGTCGCACGCGGTGCGGATCTGCGGGCCGGTCTCGGCCGTCGGGGCGGTCGGGGACAGTGCCAAGAAACGGTCGCCGGCGGTCGGGCTCGGGGGATTTCCCGATCGTGCGGCATCGGTGGGCCACCAGCAAGCCGGGGACATAGCCGCCATATCACACGGTCGCACAGGGCGTGCGACGCGAACCCTCGGGGGCGGGCAGGCGAGGCCCTCACCGTTGGAGCGGTTAGTCGTCATGAAGCGCGCGGTCATCCTCATTCTCATAGCCGCCGCGATTGTGGCGTTGTTCGTCATCACCGACCTGGAGTCGATGAGCAGCGCCATCCTCAGCATGCCGGGTGAGATGTTCCTCGCGCTGGTCGCCCTCCTGATCGCGAACGAGCTGGTCAAGGGCCTGCGCTGGGCCTTCTTCCTCCGGGCCGCGCGTCTCGACATCCGCATGGTCGACGGCCTGAGCAGCTATCTCGCCGCGCAGGCGGCGACGGCCATCCCGGGCGGCTCGATGCTGGGCGCTCGCCTGGCGCAGGAGCACGGCCAGGTGCGGATGCACCAAGCGGCATCGGGACTGGTCGGCCAGGCGCTGGCCGATGTCTGGGGTATCTCCCTGCTGGCGGCCGGAGCAATCTTCCTGACGGAGCAGCGCCCGGCACAACTGCTTGTACCCGGCGTCGGCGTTCTGCTCTCGCTGGCGGTCTTCACCGGCCTCCGCAGCCCGCGGCTGCGCCGCGCGGGCATCGAGTTCTTCAGCCGCTGGCGGGTGACGCGGCGCTTCCTCTCCATGGAGGAGGACTTCCTCACGCACGCCGCCACGTTGATGCGCTCGCGGACGCTCGCCATCGGCGCACTCTTCAGCGTCGCCTCCACCATCCTCTCGGCTCTCATCCTGCTGGTCATCACCGCCGCGTTGACCGACCGCGGGATGACCGGCGGCGAGGCGATCTACGCCCATACCGTGAGCGTCGCGACACGGCTGGTGGTCCCGGTGCCGGGGGGCTACGGTGTTGGCGACGCGAGTCTGGCCGGGATGCTCAACTACATCGGTATCGGGCTGGCGCGCGCGACGTTCATCGCCCTCGCCTACCGCTCCGTGGGCGTGCTCTTCCGCACCTTCCTCGGACTGCTCGTCCTACTGGCCCGCTACCCGTACCTCCTCGTCGGGCCGATCGACATGCCGCGCCCGCAGCCCGTCGGCGTCCGGCGCTGGGCCCCGCGCCCCCTGGCTCGCCGTGTTGCCTTGGCACTCGTCGCGCGATCCGCCCGGATGCGAGCCGAGCCGAGCACCGCAGACGTGTCCAGCACGACCATCCATGGAGGGGACTAAGTTCCCGTTGACCGCACCGCCGCGGCGGGCGATCATCCTCTCGCCCCCGGCGCATGCCGGGGCGACTGTTCCGGCGCGTGAGAAAGGCGAGCGATGGATCTTCTCGTCATCGGTGGGGCGGGCTTCATTGGCAGCGTGGTCGCGGGTCAACTGCTCGCCGCAGGCCATCGAGTGACGGTCTACGACAATCTTGTCAACGGCCACCGCGCGGCGATCCCCGACGGCGCCGACTTCGTCCACGGCGACGTGCTGGACCTCGACACGCTGACCCGCACGCTTAGCCGCGGCTTCGACGGCGTCTTCCACTTCGCCGCGCTGTCCCTCGTCGGGGAATCGGTCGCCGAGCCCGGGCGCTATTTCCGCACCAACATCGGGGGCACGGTGAACGTCGTCGAGGCCATGCGCGCCACCGGCGTCAACCGCCTGGTCTTCTCCTCAACCGCCGCCGTGTACGGCATTCCCGACTGCGTGCCGATCCCGGAGACCGCCCCGCTCCGCCCGATCAGCCCCTACGGCGCCAGTAAGCTCGCGGTCGACACCTTCCTCGGTTTCGCCGCCGAAGCCTACGGCCTGGGCGCGGTCAGCCTGCGCTACTTCAACGTGGCCGGCGCCTGGGACCGCTTCGGCGAGGACCACCGGCCCGAGACGCACCTCATCCCGCTCGCGCTCCAGGTGGCACTCGGCCGGCGGCCGCACCTCGCCGTCTTCGGCAACGATTACCCCACACCGGACGGCACCTGCATCCGCGACTATCTGCATGTGGAAGATCTGGGTGTGGCCCACCAGCTCGCGCTGGCGGCTGCCGACTCCGGGACACACCGCATCTACAACCTCGGCAACGGCGCCGGGTTCTCGGTACGTGAAGTGATCGAGACCGCGCGCCGCGTCACCGGGCACCCGATCCCGACGGTCGAGGCGCCCCGCCGCGCGGGGGATCCGCCGGTCCTCGTCGCGTCGAGCGAGCGGATCCGCGAAGAATTGGGCTGGCAGCCGCGCAAGCCCGACCTGGAGACGATCATCGCCGACGCCTGGGCGTGGATGCAGGCGCACCCACAGGGGTATCCGGACGAGTAAGGGGAACGCTACCGCCGGCCGGTCCAATCGGAGAAGCGCCGCGGCAATCGCACCGGGAGCCGCGCGGTCTTCCACTCCGCGCGCCGCCGCCGGGCGTCCCGCTCCCGCTCTTCCTCCCAGGCGCGCTGCTGAGCGGCGTATTGACGGAGGCTGATTGCCCGCATCACCTCACGGCGGGCCCGCGCATCGAAGTTGGGCAGGAGCATCAACGTCGCCTCGTCGACCTGCTCGACGGCGGCAATCGTGTCCAACCCGTAGCGATGCAGGAGGCGCAGCACCCGAGGGCTGAGATCCAACTCCTCGATCGGTGGATGCACGCGGCGCCGCACCTGTCGCCAGAGCTCCTCCACCGTCGCGATGATCAGCACCGGCACCGACATCATCAGCACCGCCGCCGCCAGCCAGCCGACGCCGACCAGGACGAGGCCCCCAACCTCCGCGCCGAGCCAGCGCATCGGCGCGACGAGCATGGCAGCACTGACCGCGATCGCCCCGAGCGACCGACGGATTGGATTGACGCTGAAGGGATCGAAGACGGTGTGCGTCGGCCCCGGCCCGAGCGCACGCCCGCGGGTTACCTGTCTCACCACCACCCGTCCCAGCCAGGACGCCGCACCGGGCAGCTCCTGCCCGGGATCGTTCACTATACCAGCGCCCGGCCGCGGGGTACAGTAGCGATGAACGAAACAGCGGGATTCGCACCGCAGCGCGCCAAGGACACGGAGGCAGCCCATGTCGCTGAGCAACAAGGTTGCGGTTATCACCGGCGGGACGGGGAATCTGGGGCAGGCCGTGGTGTCGGCGTTTCTCGACGCCGGGGCAACGGTCGTCGTGCCGTACCGTAGCGAAGCGTCCTTCGCGACGCTCCGCGCGCGGGTGGGCGACGACGGCGGACGCCTACACGGCCAGCAGGTGGACGTGACCGACGAGGCCGCCGTGGCGCGGTTCGTCGATGCGGTCCTGGCGGAGCACAAGCGGATCGACTACTTGCTCAACCTCGTGGGCGGGTATGAGGGCGGCAAGTTCCTGGAGTCGGACCTCGACCAGTGGGATCGTCTGTTCCAGTTGAACGTCCGCCCGACGCTCGTCTGCACCCGTACGGTCCTGCCGCACCTCGTGGCCCAGGGAAGTGGGCGGGTCATCACCGTGGGTGCGCGCACGGCCCTCGAGCCGGCGAGCGGGAGCACCGCGTACGCCGCGGCCAAGGCGACGGTGGTCGCCATGACGCAGGCGATCGCGCGGGAGGTCCGCACCACCGGCGTGACCGTCAACTGCGTCGTCCCCAGCACGCTCGACACGGAGGAGAACCGCCAGTCGATGAAGGGGGATCCGTCCCGCTGGGTCCGGCCGGAGCAGGTCGCGGCACTGATGCTCTACCTGTGTTCCGACGCGGCGGCCGCGATCAACGGCGCGGTGATTCCGGTCTACGGGCAGCTCTGACGAGCCGGCTCAGTGCGGCATCACGTCGGGGCCGGTTGCCTCGTAGGCGGCCGGGTCGCCGCGCATACGCTGCACGATGGCGAGTGTCTCGATGGCGCTCAGGCCGAAGCGCCGCAGCGTGTGGCGAGTCATCTCGAACGCCGCCTCGTGGAGCGGCAGGACCGCCAGCGAGACGCCGCGCGAGAGCATGAAGCGGCGCTCTTCCTCGGAGTGCACCCGCACGACGATATCCAGATTCGGGTTGACCCGCCGGGCGTATTCCACCACCAGGCGCGCCGCGAGCGCGTCGGGGATCGCCACCACCAGGATGCGTGCCGTATCGAGGTGCGCCTGCTCCAGCAGCACCGGGTTGTCGGCGCTGCCGAGCAGGGCGTAGACACCCTGGTCCCGCAGGGCGTACACGATGTCGCGATCCTGCTCGATGACGATGAAACTGAAATCGCGCCGCCGCAGCGCTGCGCCGATGAGGCGGCCGACGCGCCCGTAGCCGCAGATCACCGCATGGCCCTGGAAGGGGGCTTTCTTGCCTTCCGGAACTGCTTCGGCGGTCAGGCGCCCGGCCTGGCGGCGCTCGTAGGCCCGCGCGAGGGGATCAGCCAGCGCGTTCAGCCAGGGTGAGAGTGTGATGCTGATCGCCGCCCCACCCAGGAGGTAACTGAAGACGGTCGGCGTGACCGCGCCGGCCTCCACGCCTGCGCGCGCCAAGATGAAGGAGAACTCCCCCGACTGTGCCAGGGCGACGCCGGTCAGGAGGGCCGTCGCAGTGGTGTATCCGAACAGCCGGATGATCCCGGTCGTGACGGCGCCCTTGAGAAGCACCATCACCGCCACCACGAGGAGCGTATAGGGCCAGTTCCGCGCAAGGAACCCGACGTCGACAAGCATGCCGACCGAAACGAAGAAGAGGCCGACGAAGACGTCGCGCAGCGGCTGGACCGAACCGAGGATTTCGTGCGACAGGTCCGACTCGCTCACGACCACGCCGGCCACGAAGGCGCCCAGCGCCACGGACACACCGAAAAAGAGCGAGACATAGGCTGCTCCGAGCGCGAAGGCTGCCACCGCCATCACGAAGATCTCCCGGTTGCGCAGGGCGGCGATGCGCTCGAACAGATACGGCAGCACCCGGCTGCCGACGACGACGAGGAGAAAGAGGAAGAGCCCGGCCTTGACTGCCGCCAGGCTGAGCGTCTCCGCCAGGGTAATCCCCGAGCCGCCAGTCACGACGGCGGGCAGGATCACGACCAGCCCCACCGTGCTGAAGTCCTGGACCGTCGACCAGCCCAGGGCGATGCGGCTCTGGAGCGCACCGGTCTGCCCGCGCTCTTCCAGCACCTTGCTCAGGACGATAACGGAGGAGTTTGAGACGACCGCCCCGAAGAAGAGCGCCTCCTGCCAACCCAGACCGGTGCCGCGCGCGATCAGGTATCCCAGGCCGATCAAGATCAGGATCTGCGCGCTCCCGCCGAAGATCGCAACCGGCCCCACTCCCTGTAGTTCGCGGAAGGAAATGCGCATACCCACGGTGAACATCAGCAGGATGACGCCGATGTCCGCAAGCGCCTCGACCGGTGCCACTTCCCCCGACGGGCCAGGGGTGGTCGGCGAGAGGATTAGGCCGGATATGATGTAGCCGAGGATGACAGACTGACCGAGGCGGGCAGCCAGCGCCCCGCCGACGGTGGCCACCGCCAGGGCCAGAACCAGGTTCACCAGCAGGCCTGAGTCGATCACCGATCCACCGTTCCCCGGCGTCTACCCAGTGGGGTCCGTGCACAGCCTATTCTCACGAGACGGGTCGAAAAACGCGCGCTCATGGCGAGCATACACGATGACGTGCCCCGCTCGCGATGCGCCTCGCTCGCCATCCCCTTCTGCAATATGCACGTTGTCTTCACCACAATAATTTATGTAGACTCCGATATTGTGGTCACGTCGCCGTGACCGAGGGCCAGGCAGCGTGGCGGGGTGGAGCACCTGTCCGTCGGGACAGGCAGGTGCTGCCCGTTTCGGCGCTGCCAGCCCGACCCGACGGTGGAAGAAACAGCGGGTCGTCCCCAGCTATGATCCACCATGAGCGAATAGGCCGGGCACGTACAAGCCCATCCAAGCGCCCGGTGCTCAGGCGATCCATCGACATGAGGACTGAGGGAGTGAGGAGCGTCAACGCATGGTTTCGTCTATCCAGGAAGATCGCTTAGCTGTCACCGCGGAGCGGGACACCGATCTGATCATCACCGCCACAGGCGTCGAGAAGACCTACGACACCGGCAAGCTCCGAGTTCCGGCGCTGCGCGGCGTCGATCTCACCGTACGCCGTGGTGAGATGGTGGCCATCATGGGGCCGTCGGGATGCGGCAAGACCACGCTCCTCAACTGCCTGTCGGGACTCGATACCATCGACAGCGGCACGATTCTGATCGCGGGCACGGACCTCTCCAAGCTGTCCGACAACGCGCGCACTGAGTTCCGGGCTCGCCAGATGGGTTTCGTTTTCCAGTTCTACAACCTCCTGCCTGTGCTCAGCGCCGTGGAGAACGTCGAGCTGCCTTTGCTCGTCAGCGGCGTGCGCCCGAAGGACGCGCGCGCACGCGCCCTTGAGGTGCTGGAGCAAGTGGGACTGGCTCAGTGGGCCAACCACCGACCGGCCGAGCTATCCGGCGGCCAGCGGCAGCGCGTGACGATCGCACGCGCCCTGGCGAACCAGCCGGCGATCGTCTGGGCCGACGAGCCGACCGGCGACCTGGACAGCCAGACCGCAGACGAGGTCATGGGCCTGATGCGCCACCTGAATCAGACAAACCGGCAGACCTTCGTCGTCGTCACCCATGACCCGCGCATCGGTGCCATGTGCGACCGGATCATCCGGATGCAGGACGGCCGAATCGTCAGCGACGGCCTCGTCGAGTAGTGCTGCCGATCCGAAAGGGAAGACCTGTCGATGGATAACATCTTCGGCATCCCCATGCAGTCGATCATGCTGGCACTGCTCATCGCGTTTGGGCTGTGCCTCGGCGTCGGCGGCTGGATCTACCTTCGCCAGCGCATCATCTTCCGCATGGGCATCCGGAACGCCCGGCGCCGACCGGCCCAGACGTCCCTGATCGTCATCGGCCTGATGTTGAGCACGCTCATCATCGCGGCCGCGCTGACGACCGGCGACACGCTCAACTACAGCATCAAGTCCACCGTCCTGGACGTTCTCCAGCACACCGACGAACTGGTCGTCCCCGTGAACGGGGACGATGCGGAGCCCGACGCCCAGCAGGGCGTCACCTTCCCGCAGCAGGTCGCCGCGGACCTGCAGAACGCGCTGGCCGACGACCCGGTGATCGACGGGCTCATGCCCGTCCTGGCGCAGCCCGTCCCGATCCTCAACCCCCAGACCCAGCTCAGTGAGCCAATAGTGACCGCGGTGGGGATCGATCCCGCGGCGCTCGAGCCCTTCGGCGGGCTGCGTGACCTCGATGGGAACGACATCGATCTGACCGCCCTCCCCGAAGGCGCGGTCGTCCTTGGGAAGACGGCCGCCGAGCGTATCGACGCGGTGGTCGGCGACACGCTGACGGTCTACATCAAGAACCAGCCCCGCGACATCACCGTGGCTGCCATCGCCCCCGACTCGATCCTGACTGGCATGCATGACCTGGGGCAGGCCGGCGGCTTCGTGATGACCCTCGACCGCGCCCAGGAGCTCCTCGAGCTGCCGGGTCAGATCAGCTTCATCGCGGTGTCGAACACCGGTGGCGTCGACGACGGCGTCGAGGCGACCGACGAGGCGGTCTCGGCGATCGACGCGGCCCTCGGCGATGCTCCGTACGGGGCGGTACGGGTCAAGCAGCGCGCGCTGAATACGGCCGAGGAAGGCGCAAGCGTCTTCACCAGCATCTTCCTCGTGCTCGGGCTCTTCTCGATCGCGGCGGGCATCCTGCTGATCTTCCTGATCTTCGTCCTGCTGGCCGCGGAGCGGAAGCCCGAGATGGGTATGGCCCGCGCCGTCGGCATGAAGCGACGCCAGTTGACCGAGATGTTCCTTGCCGAGGGCATCGCCTACGACCTCGTCTCAGCTCTGATCGGCTCGGCTCTGGGCGTCGGCGTGGCCTTCGTCATCGCGGGCGTCATGGGGCGGCTCGTCGGCGATTTCTTCACCATCGTCCCCACCGCGCACTGGCGCAGCTTGGTCGTCGCCTACAGCCTCGGCGTCGTCGTCACCTTCGTCACCATCGCCATCTCTTCCTGGCGCGTCAGCCGGCTCAACATCGTGCGCGCCATCCGCGACATTCCGGAGCCGCAGCGCCAGCGGGCCGGCAACCGCTGGCTCATCTTCGGCATCCTGGGCGTGGTGCTCGGCGCGCTGCTCATGTGGGTCGGTGCCGACAGCGACAAGCTCTTCCCCTACTCCATCGGTATCTCCGTCTTGCCGCTCAGCCTGGCGGCGGCGCTGCGCCGCTTCGGGCTGCCTGCGCGCCTGCTGTACACCGTCGCATCGCTCGTCGTTCTGGCCTTCTGGCTGCTGCCCGATTCGATCTACAAGAAGATCTTCCCGGACCTCAGCGGCGGGATGGAGATGTTCTTCGTCTCCGGCATCATGATTGTCGCCGCCGCCACCATGGCGATCGTCTGGAACGCGGAGATCGCCACGACCCTGGTCCGCCTCTTTGGGCGGACCTTCAGCCGCTGGCTGCCCGCGGTCAAGACCGCTGTGGCGTACCCGCTGGCGAGCAAAGGCCGCACCGGCATGACCATCGCCATGTTCAGCCTCATCGTCTTCTCGCTGGTCATGATGGCCACCATCGATCACAACTTCACCAGGCTCTTCTCCGGTGAGGAGGCCGCGGCCGGCTGGGACATCGCTGCAGCACGGGTCATGAACGACCCGATGCCGCCCTTCGACCAGGCGCTGGCCGAGAGCGGAGTGGACACGAGCCGGGTTACCGCGACCGGCCGCGTGCGCCAGGTGGCGTCGTACGACTCCCAGATTCGCCTCGCCGGCACCGAGGAGTGGAAGCGATATACCATCAACGGCGCCGATGCCTCTTTCATCGAGCACAGCCACGCGCCGCTCTCGATCCGCGCCACCGGGTACGACAGCGACGCCGCCGTCTGGGAGGCGCTGCGCCAGAATCCCGACCTCGCCGTGATCGACAGCGTTGCGCTCCCGGGGCCCACCGTGCAGGTCGGCTCAGCCGCGAACTTCTTCCTCGAGGGCGTCCAGGCGGGCGACACGACCATGGAGCCGATCCAGATCGAGATCGGTGATTCCGTGAGCGGTCGGACGCGTACGGTGACGATCATCGGCGTGATCGACCCGAAGGTGTCGATGCTCTATGGGCTCTACATGAACGACGAGGCGTTCGACCAGGTGTTCGCGCAGCCGACCCAGACCATGTACTACGTTCAGACGCAGTCCGGCACGGACAACGTCGCCTTCGCCAAGGAGATCAAGGCGAAGTTGATCGCCTACGGTGTTCAGGCGGAGTCGCTTGAGAAGCTGATCGAGCAGGGAACGGCCGTGTCGCGCGGCTTCCTGATGCTCGTCGAGGGCTTCATGGCGCTCGGCCTCGTCGTCGGCATCGCGGCCCTCGGCGTGATCGCCTTCCGCTCGGTCGTTGAGCGACGCCAGCAGATCGGTATGCTCCGCGCGATCGGCTACAGCCGCGCCATGGTGGGCGCGAGCTTCCTGATCGAGTCGACGATGATTACCATCCTGGGCGTCGGCTCGGGGACCATCCTGGGGCTGATCCTCTCCCGGAACCTGATGACGAGCGATGAGTTCACCGGCTCCAGCGGGTCCGCGGCGAGCTTCCTCGTCCCCTGGGGAACGATCGCGCTCTTCGTCGGTATCGCGCTGGTGGCCGGGCTCGTGATGGCCTACATCCCGGCCCGTAAGGCGGCCAGCGTGCCGATCGCCGAAGCGCTGCGCTACGAGTAACGCGCGACATCGCTCACATCCGGCACGAAGCGGCGGGAGGGTGGCCAGCCGCCCCGTCGTGCTTTGGGGGCACCGGGGAGTGCGGTG
>NZ_JADGHZ010000108.1 GCF_019683595.1 Sphaerobacter sp.
GTCGCGAGTCGCCCACGGTACACCTCCTCGCCGCCCATTCTACCCGCGGGGCGGGCAGGTCCCGGGGGGCCGGCACACAAGAAAAGCCGGGGTGGGGATAACCCCCACCCCGGCGGGCAAAGAGCCGACGTTGCCGCCTAGGACGACGCCCGCTTCCAGTTCTTGACGTCCCAGAGGTCGGACGCCCACTGGGTCGGGTTCTGGCCGGTGATCTCCTTGCTGCGGACCGCGACGTTGTTGCGGGCCACGACACCGATCTCGGCCACGTCGGTGGCGACCAGCCGCTGCATCTGCAGGAAGAGCTCGGTGGACTTCTCCGGATCCATCTCCTGCTTCACCTGATCCCAGAGATCGTTGAACTCGGGATTCTGGTAGCGCATGTCGTTGTCAGCGGCCCACTGGTTCGACTTCTGGCAGATGTCGGTGTCCGGGTTCCGCGAGTAGTAGCGCCGGTACCACAGCACCGGGAACGGGGACTCGGCGTTGTTGGTGTACATCTCCAGGTCGGCGTAGAAGTGGCCGGTCGTGTCCGGGTTGCCCGGATCGCCGGAGAAGTAGACGTCGGCGCTGATCGACTTGAGCTGGATGTCGATCCCCAGCTCCGCGCACGACTGCTTGACGATCTCCTGTGTCTGCTGGCGCACCGGGTTGACCGACGTCTGGTAGACCCAGCGCATCGGCACACCGTTGAGCACCCGGATGCCGTCCGGGCCCCGCTCGGCGCCGGCCTCGTCGAGGAGCTGGTTCGCCTTCTCCAGGTTGTACTCCCAGGTGACGTCATCCGGCATGAGCGGCGGCACCTCGTTCATGGTCAGCGCCGTGGCCGAACCGCCCGGGCCGTACAGGGTGTCGGCGATGACGTCACGCTGGATGGCCAGCGCCAGCGCCTGCCGCACCCGCAGATCCTGGAAGTGCGGATGCGGGTTCTTGTAGTAGGAGCGCTCGCCGTTGACCTCGGTGTTCGGGTCCGAGTGGTTGATCAGCAGCTTCTCGGTCCCGCCACCAGGCCAGGTCACGATCTCGCCGATGCCGGCCGCCTCCATCGGCTGGAGCACGTTGGGCGCGACCTGGATGTTCCAGGCGTAATCGGCCTCGCCCGTCTGCAGCACAGCCCGCGCCGCGCTCGTCGCGTCGCCGCCGCCCTTCAACGTGATTCTGTCGAAGTACGGCTTACCCGGATCCCAGTAGTCCGGGTTGCGCTCGTAGACGACCACATCGCCCGGCCGGAACTCGACCACCTTGAACGGCCCGGTGCCGATCGGCATCAGGTTGAACTCGGCATCGCGCGCCTTCTCGCCGACGAAGTCGCGCAGGATGTGCTCGGGGAGGATCATCCCCTCCGGGCCGACGAACGGGTTGAACCACGCCGGGTCGGGGGTCTTGAAGTTCACCTTGACGGTGTAGTCGTCGATCACCTCGACGGACTCGACGTTGGTGTATTTCCCGTAGGTTGTGGCGTTGGTGTTGGGGTCGGTGAGGTACTCAAAGGTGAACTTGACGTCCTCGGCGGTGAAGGGCTCACCGTCGTGCCACTTCACACCCTGCCGGAGCTTCCAGGTAACGCTCATGCCGTCCTCGGCCACACCGTTGCCCAGCTCGGGGATCTCGGCCGCGAGCACCGGAACCAGGTTGGAATCGGAGTCGAAGTCGGCGAGGGGCTCGAGGTGGACGCGCGAGGCGTCGAAGTCCTTGGTACCCTGGGAGAGGTGGGCGTTGAGAATCGTCGGCGCCTGCCACCAGAGGAGCCGCAGCTCGCCATGACCGCCAGCCTCGCCGCCGGCCTCCTCGGTCGCGGTACCCTCGCCGCTACCGGCCGTTGGGCTCGCGGCGCCACCAGCAGGCTGGGTCGACTGGCCACCGCCGGCCGGGGTCTCCTCGGACTCGCTGCTCCCGCCGCAGGCGGCCAGCAGCGCAGCGATCGCCGGCGCGGTCAGCCCCAGGGCCGCCGCACGCTTGAGTACGTCTCGACGACTGATACGTCCCTCAGTGGCTTCTTTGAGAAGATCAGCGAACTGGCTGTCGCTGCTCATCCAAGACCTCCTCCTCGTGTCCGATGCAATCCCGCAGTGCCGGGATATCGAAGGGCCTCGGCAACTGTGGCCATCACAGTCTCATCCAGTCTCGGAACGCCAGGTTCACCTGATACGACGCTCCGGACTCGCCAAACAACCTCCCCTCCGATCATCATCGCCTCAGCGGGGCGCAACCTCCTCCGCTCGCACCTCCGCATTCCAACAACGATGTTAGTGCTGGTCGCGCAATCGCCCCTGCAACAAAAATGACGCGCACACACCAGTCCACTTCCACAGGGTGTCGGCGCAAGTGTACATCAAGTCAGTGGCAATGAGAAGAGGGGTGCGAGGAGATGAGTAACATTCACGGCACACATGTTGTCGCCTGCATCCCGTTGAAGGACTCGCCGCCGCTCACTTCTCACGGGAGAATCGCGGCATCCTCGGCTCATGGTCAACGGGCCGCCGGGCTTGGTATGGGTGCGTGGACGCCGCTCCCAACCGGTCGCGGTCGCGCAGGGCAGGCTCGTGATAACGAGGAACCACGCGCGGAAGCGGGCACGATGCCGGCGCTCGATGTTGTCGAGAAAGCGGGGGCGCGCCGCCCCTCGCCCTCAGTCGCAGTGCAGGCAGGTGCCGCTCTGGATGGAGGCGCTAGGTGGCAGCTCGCCGCGGAGCACCGCTAATCCAGCGGTGAGCTGCTCGTCTTGCTCGAACGTGTCGCTGACCGGTGCACCGGTGATCGGCATGAAGATGGGCGCGTCTTCCGGCTGATCCACCGGATAGTCCGGCTTGATCCCAACGTCGCGGATCTGGTCGCCATTGGGGGTCAGCCACAGTTCGGTGCCGAGCAGGAGCGCGGAGCCGTCGCTCAGGCTGTACTGGTTCAGCACGGTGCCGGTGCCGAAGGTCGATGTGCCCACCACCTGGGCGCGGTGGTTCTGCTGCAACGCACCGGAGACGATCTCGGCGGCTGACGCCGTGCCGTCATTCACCAGGACCACCAACGGCAGGTCGGTCCGCGGCACCGTCGCCACCGTCATATGAACCGTCTCCGTACCGTCGCGCACCCGGCTCTTGAAGACCGTGGTCTCGGGCGGCAAGAAGGCCGAGGCGACGCGGATGGCCTCGTCGACCAGCCCACCGGGGTTGTTGCGCAGGTCGAGCACGATGCTGGTCGCCCCGGCCGCCTCGGCGGCATCGATCGCCTGCGTGAGCTGGTCGCTGGTCCCACGGACGAACTGGCTGATCCGGATGTCGGCCACGCCGTTCGGCAGGATCACCCAGTCGACCGCCTTCAGCTCCAGCTTGGTCCGGCGCAGCCGGACCTCCACCAGCGCCTGCTGCCCGGGGCGCTCGAAGGCCAGATCGACCGTCGTCCCCTCTTCGCCGCGCACCCGCGCCACCACCTCCTCGAGCGACAGGCCGGCGATGCTCTCCCCGTTGACCCGCACCAGCACGTCGCCCGCCTGCACCCCGGCCTCCTGAGCCGGCGAGCCGTCCAGCGGCGCGACCACCACAACCCGGTTGTCGCGCAGTTCGATCTGGATCCCAACCCCGACGTAGCTCCCGGAGAGCGTCTCATCGTGTGCCCCGACCTGGTCCGGGGGCAGGTAGCGCGTGTGGCCCTCGTCGCCGAGCGTCTGGAGCATCCCGTCGATCGCGCCGTTCGTCATCTGGCGATCGTCGATCTTACTCGGCTCCACATAGTGGTCGTGGACCAGCGCCCACACCTCGTCGAGCACGCGGGGTGCCCCGTTCGTCTCAGTGGCAGCCGGCGGGGTCGCCAGCGTCCGGTTGAGGACGAGCCCGGTACCGACGCCGGTCGTGAAGACGGCGAACAGGGCCACGACCGCCAGCACAAGAAAGCCGAGGCTCCGGCCCTGGCGTCGACGCGGCTCTGCCTCCGTCGACGGGTGCAGCACGTCATCGCCGGTAACCCGCTGCTGCCCGTCACGCTCGGGAGGTTCGGCGTGATGCGCGTCGTGATGCGCGTAGGGACGATCCATGGTTGCCCTCCGCCCCGGCTGAGGGGATCGACGAGTAGCTAACTCAAGCATACCAACTCGCTGCGGAACCACCTTGCCAGCACCGTGCCACAGCTTCAGCTACGATTCAGGATCGCTTCAGATATCGCTCAGCCAGCCACGCCATCCTTCCGATAGGTGGCCATCCTGCCGACCCACGTGGCCACCGGCATGCACCAGGTCCTGATGGAGGTACGAGCACCATGCGACGCCAGATATCCATCCTCCCAGCGGTGGCCCTAATGGCCATCGCCTTGCTGATCGGCTTGATCGGCGGCGGCCTGCTCGGTGGACTCGCCGGCTACCACTACGCCTCGCAGTCCAACAGCGAGGCCACGGTTGCCAATGCCGCCGTGAGCAGCCCCACAAGCAGCACCGACACCAGCGACACCAACTCCGGCTCCACGTCGTCGAACACGTCGACCCAGTCCACCGGCGAGATCGTCGCCGCCGTGAACCCGGCGGTGGTCACGATCGTCAGCGAACAACGCAGCGACTTCGGCCCGACACAGGCCACCGGGACCGGAACCGGGATGATCATCGACACAGAGGGCCACATCGTGACAAACAACCACGTGGTGGACGGCGCCGATTCGCTGGAGGTGATCTTTAGCGACGGCGAGCGGGTGTCCGCAACGCTCGTCGGGAGCGACCCCTATCAGGATGTCGCGGTCATCAAGGTCGATGCGAAGGTCCCGGCGACGATCACCTTCGGCGACTCCGACAAGGTGAAGCCTGGCGACTCGGTCATCGCCATCGGCAGCGCCCTCGGCGAATTCCGCAACACGGTGACCGACGGCATCGTCAGCGCCACCGGCCGCAGCCTCGACACCGGCCAGGGCTACCGCCTCGAGCACCTGATCCAGCACGATGCGCCGATCAACCCCGGCAACTCCGGCGGCCCGCTGATCAACATGTCGGGCGAAGTGATCGGCATGAACACCGCGATCGTGCGCGGCGGCTTCGGCCAGCCCGGCGCCGAGGGACTGGGCTTCGCCATCGAGAGCAACACCGTCAAGCGCTTCGCCGAGCAGATCATTGCCGAGGGTCGGGTCGAGCGGCCGTACCTCGGGATCAGCTTCCGCCCGGTCACCCGCGTCGGGAACTCGAGTCGGGATTCGGAGCAGCCCGTGCTCGTGATGGAGGTCGCATCCGGCAGCCCGGCGGATAAGGCCGGCCTGCGGCCCGGTGACGTGATCACCGCGATCAACGGCACCACCCTCGATGATGAGCACCCCTTCCTCAACGTCCTCTACGCCCACAAGCCGGGAGACAAGGTCACCCTCACCGTCCAGAGCAGCCGCGGGTCCAGCCAGAGCCGCGACGTCGAGGTGACCCTCGGCAGCCAGGCGGATCGGAAGTGATCCCCTCACACCCAACCCCCTCTCCCACCAGGGGAGAGGGGGCTTTTCTTTCGTCTCACGAATGATGCGGGCGTACGCGGTCAGCCCCTGCCCGGGACTCAAGCCGCCGGGCTGACACGGCGAAGCCAGCTTCGGCCCCGGACCTCGGCTGGCCCCGTCGCGCACGGTGGCCGGGCCAGGGTCTTGCTCATAGTTGTCACAAATCCGACCGCGGTGGTGTTTAGTTGGGTAGAGCGGGGACGCGCCGCCCGGGTAGCGCGGCCCCGGCGCCGTGAGGAACGTAGACGTGACCGTATCGCACGCCACAGCGGCTTCGGACGGGACGCTGGTTCAGGCACTGCACGCGGGCGACGAGGAGGCCTTCGCCGAGGTCTTCCGTCGCTACTATCCGACCGTGTACGGCGTGCTGCTGCGGATCACCGGCGCGCCCGACGAGGCCGAGGACCTGACGCAGGAGGTCTTCCTCCGGCTCTACCAGCGGCCGGTGCCGCTCGGGACCGACGTCAACCTGGCTGGGTGGCTCTACCGCGTGGCCAGCAACCTCGGCTTCAACGCGGTGCGCTCACGACGGCGGCTGCGGGACCGGGTGCTCCGCTGGGCGCGGCTGGAGCGGCCACTGGTGACGGGGGCGCCCAACCCGGCGGCGGAGGCCGAGCGGAGCGACGCGGCGGCCCGGGTGCGGCAGGCGCTTGCGGACCTGCCGGAGCGCGACCGCACCGTGCTCATCCTCCGCCACTCGGGGGTGTCGTACGCCGAGATCGCGGCGGCGGTGGGCATCCGCACCAGTTCGGTCGGCACCGTGCTGGCGCGTGCCGAGCGCGCCCTGCGCGCACGCTATCTGGCACGAAACCCGGGCGCCGGTGAGGAGTAGGTCGGTGAACACGAGAGATCAATGCCTCAGCGACGGCGAACTGCGCGCGCTCCTCGACGCGCCGGAGGTGGAGCGCCACGCGGGCGTCCATGCATCCCACCTGGCGAGTTGCCCGGCCTGCCGGGAGCGCCTGGCACGGCTCCAGGCCGACGCCGAGGCTGCCGAATCGCTGCTCGCCCGGCTCGGTCCGGTCGAGCCCATCCCGGACCCAGCTCTCGCCTACCAGCGGCTGGCGGTCGCGCGTGACCGTCGACCGCGTGCTTCGATGGAAGGAGTCTCCTTCATGCAACGACTCTTCGGCGCGCCACGACGTGCCGCCCTGGCGAGTGTGGCCATCGTCGCCCTGATGGTGGCGGTGATCGCCATCGCGCCGGTCGGCACCCTGGCGCAGGATATTTTGAACAGCTTCCGGGTCCGGCAGTTCGCCGCGATCACCATCCCGATGGACCTGATGCAGCAGGTCGCCCCCGAGATGGAACAGCAGGCGAAGCAACTGACGCCGGAGGAAAAGCAGCAGATCATGTCCGGCCTGAAGGGCATGGACAGCTTCAGCACCACGCTGAACGCCGACAGCGTGCGCCCCGCCGGCTCGATCGACGAGGCTCGCGCGCACCTTGGCGGCACGATGCTCGTGCCGAGCGAACTGCCGCAGGCGTTCGCGGGTAGCCAGCCGCAGATCTACATCGGCGACGCCGGGCACGCTGAGTACACGCTCGACGTGGCCACAGCACAGCGGATCCTGAACACGATCAGCCTGAAGCCCGGCGGCCTGCCCGATCCGGCGCAGACCCCGGAGGTAACGATCTCGCTCGAGCTCAACCCGTCGGCGGTCCTCGCCTACGAGGCCAACGGCCAGCACCTGATCGTCGGCCAGACGGCCAGCCCGGTGCTGAACATCCCGTCCACGGTCGACGTCGAGGCGCTGCGCGAGGCGGTGCTGAGCATCCCGGGCCTGCCGCCGGAGCTGGTGGCGCAGATCCGCGCCGTCCAGGATTGGCAGCACACGCTGATCATCCCGGTCCCGGCCGGGGCCAAGACCAGCCAGGAGAAGGTCGACGGCGCACCGGCCCTGCTGATCGAGGCCAAGGAGGGCTCGGCGGTCCTGTGGCAGAAGGGCGGCATCCTCTACGCCGTGGCCGGCCAGGGGCTCAGCGGCAGCGACGTGATGCGCGTCGCCGGATCGATGGATTCCTAACCACCTCCCCACAGCAACCACCCCACCGGGGCGGCGTGATAGACGCCGCCCCGGCTTCGTTAAGACAGCAGGCGCAATGAGACTCGCCCATCCCACCCGAGTTCCTCCTCGCTCCAAGGTTGGGTGCAGAGTCGGGGGTGAGGGCCGCGCTCCTGAGGCTGGCCTACGCTCAACGTGAGACGAAGTGTTTGGCCCGATTGGCCATCCCCCGTATGGCATACTCACGCCCATGACAGAGACTGCTGTTCGCACCGAAACCGAGCCTCCGGCCGGTACGGCCCCTGCCGTAGAGACCTTCGGGCTGCGCAAGGTCTACGGGGATCGGGTCGCGGTCGAGGATCTGACCCTCCGCGTCGAAGAGGGTGAGGTCTTCGGCTTCCTCGGCCCCAACGGCGCCGGCAAGACTACCTCGGTCAAGATGTTGATGGGTTTGGTTCGCCCGACGTCGGGAACCGCCCGCCTGCTCGGCCGCCCGCTGGGCGACCGCGCGGCCCGCGCCAAGATCGGCTTCCTCCCCGAGATGTTCCGCTTCCACGACTGGCTGACCGGCGAGGAACTGCTGGATATCCACGGCCAGCTCTACGGGATGTCGCGCGCGCACCGTCAGCGGCGCATCCCCGAGGTGCTGGAACTGGTCGGCCTGAGCCACGCCGGGCGGCAGCGGGTCCGCACCTACTCCAAGGGCATGCAGCAGCGGATCGGACTGGCCCAGGCACTGCTCAACGAGCCGCGCCTGGTCTTCCTGGACGAGCCGACCTCGGCCCTCGACCCCATCGGCCGCCGCGACGTGCGCGACATTATCCTCCGTCTGCGCGCGGCCGGGATGACCGTCTTCCTCAACTCCCACCTGCTGAGCGAGGTCGAGTCGGTGTCCGACCGTGTGGCGATCATCAACCACGGCCGCGTCGCCGCGATCGGTCCGATGGCCGACTTGCTGCGCCGCGATCTGACGGTCGAGCTGCGCCTCAGCGCGGTCGACCCGGAGCTGCTCGACGACCTCGGCCGGCTGGTGCACATCGAGCACGTCGACGGGCATGAGCGGCCCACCGTCGTCGCTCGCGTGCCGGACGAGGAGACGATCGCCCGCGCGGTGGACCTCCTGGTCGCGCGCGGGGTGCGGGTCTACGGCGTCATGCCCGAGCGGCGCACGCTAGAGCAGGTCTTCCTCGACGTGGTCGAGAAGGAGGGAGGCAAGGCGGAGTGAAGGCGCTCGTCATCGCCCGCCTCACCTTCCGCGAGGCGCTCCAGCGGAAGCTGATCTGGGGCGTGCTGGCGCTCAGTCTGGTCTTCGTTGCCCTCTACGCCTTCGGCTTCCACCTGCTGGTGCGCGAGTGGAACGAGATGCAGGCGCGCCGCCCCGCTGATGGCGGCGGCTCGATCCTGACCTACGAGATCTTCGCCAGCTCGATGGTGATGCTCGGCCTCTACACCGTCAACTTCCTCGCCGGCATCATGACCATCTTCGCCGCGGTGGGCGCCATCGCCAGCGAGATCGACAGCGGCACGCTGCACGCGATCATCCCCAAGCCGCTCGCCCGCTGGGAACTGGTGTTGGGCAAGTACCTCGGCTATGCCGGCATGCTGGTGGTCTACATCGCCATCATGGTCGGCTCGGTCATGCTGACCGCCCGCCTGATCGGCAGCTATACCCCGCCGAACATCATCCAGGGGATGCTCCTCATCGTCCTTGTGGCGATGATCCTGCTCTCGCTGACCATGCTCGGCAGCACCATCTTCTCAACCATCGCCAACGGCGTCATCGTCTTCATGCTCTACGGCATGGCGATGACCGGCGGGCTGGTCGAGCAGATCGGCACGGTACTCAGCAACCAGACGATGATCAACATCGGCATCGCCACCAGCATCCTGCTCCCGAGCGACAGCATGTGGCGGCTCGCCAGCTACGTCGTCCAGCCGCAGATCGCGATCAGCTTCACCGGGCCCAACCCGCTCGGCACGACCGTGCCTCCCAGCGCCACCGCGGTGCAGTACGCCATCGCCTACTGCCTCATCCTCCTCCTCGGCGCCATGCTCGTGTTCCGGCGGCGAGACTTGTGAGGCGCGATGGGACGGCCCTCACCCCCGGCCCCTCTCCCAACTTTGGGAGAGGGGGGAACTTGGAGCATCCTGCGTGTGCCGGTTCCGTATCACCTGATAGCTAGCCCGTTATCCTCCCCTCTCCCAGAGTTGGGAGAGGGGGCAGGGGGGTGAGGGCCGCCGCCCGCAACCGCGCTATACTCCTCCCCAACGCTCACACCCACGCATCACGGAGCACGGAACATGGAACACGCAATGCGCAGTACCAGCGACGCGTGACTCTCAACGGAGGCTGACCCCGATGTTCATCAAGGCATTCCCGGCCGGGCCGATCGAGACGAACGCCTTCCTGGTGGGGGACGAGGAGTCCGGGCAGGCCATCGCCATTGACGCACCCGGTGACGTGACAGCCGATCTGGTCGACGCGGCCCGCGCCGCCGGGCTGACGATCGGCCTGATCGTGCTCACCCACCACCACTGGGACCACGTGCTCGACGCCCTGGAGTTGAAGGCCGCCATCGGCGCGCCGCTCGCCGCACACCCGGAGTCGGTCCCCTTGCTGGAGAAACCCACCCCTCCGGCCATGCCGATCCCGGTCCAGGTGCCGGCGATCACGCCGGACCGACTCCTCCGCGACGGCGACACCGTGCCGGTGGGGCGCTACACCTTCCGGGTGCTCCACACGCCGGGCCACGCGCCAGGGCAGATCTCACTCTACGAGCCCGACGCGGCCGTCCTCTTCGGTGGCGACACCCTCTTCAGCGGCGGGTTCGGCCGCGTCGATCTTCCGGGCTCCAGCGTCCAGCAGACGGTAGCTACCTTGCAGCGCCTGCTCCAGTTGCCGGACAACGTCACCGTCTACCCCGGCCACGGCCAGGAGACCACCATCGGCGCCGAGCGCGCCTGGATGACCCAGCTCGTCTCACGCCGGTGAGGGGGACGTGTTGCGTGTTGCGTGTTCCGTCTCCTCCCCTCTCCCAAAATTGGGAGAGAGGTCGGGGGTGAGGGCCCTCCCACGGATCACGCAACACGCAACACGCACGACGCGATAGGCGCCCACTTCGCCGGCACCGGTGGCCTCAAGACCGTCGCTCCTGCATGGCCGCCTTCGCCTGGTCCGCCTCTTTCTTTTCTTCAGAAGAGACCCGCCCGCGCAGGAGCAGCCAGCCGCCACCGGCCACGGCCAGCGCGGCCGCCATCTTCGCCGCGGTCGGGAGCGGGCGCCCCCGGTCCACCAGCGGCGCCAGCGCCGGGCGGAGGAACCGGCCGAGCCAGAGCAGGAGAGCCAGCGGCGGCACCGTGCGCCAGAGATCGCGGGTCGCCGGTTCGCCCGCCCGCTGGATCGCCGACCAGCCGTAGGCCATCGGCCCGAGCAGATGCATCATCCGCTCCACCCCACCTGCGACCGGCGCGGCGCGACCCTCGTGCTCCAGCAACGCATCGAGCGCGACGCTGAGCGTCGCGGCCGACGCCCACTGGTCCTTGAAGGCGATCAGGCCGTCGGCGTCGATCAGATAGGCGGCGTTCGGCAGCCCACCGTAGGCCCGGTGTACGGTGCCGTCCAGGTCGTCAACCAGCACCGGCCAGGGGATCTCCTCCAGCGCCTTGAACGCACGGGCGTGCTCCATCTTCTCCGCTTCCGTCTTCGGAGCCGGGAAGCTCGCCCCCGGGTGCGCCTCCCGGACGTAGACGTGAAACCAGCGGGCGATCCCTCCGCCGCCATCCGCGTAGAGCTGCTTGAGCGACGGCAGGCCACCGCGCGCCATCGGATCGGTCACGCTGCCGAAGATGAGCAGCACCGGCTGGCCGCGCAGCGCGCTCAGCCGCACCCGCTGCCCCTCGGTCGTGGGGAGATCGAAGTCCGGCGCACGCTCCCCCGGTTTCGGCCCACCCCGGACGGTGCGACGCAGGTCGTCGAGAAGGACATCGGTGGTGAACTGCGGGTAGTTGTATCCGGGCGGCGCGGGACCGGCGAGGTCCGCCGCCATCGGCTGGTCCAGCGACTCCATAGCTGCTCCGATCTGCTGGGCCGGCACAGGTCACATTGTCTCCGCTCGCGGCGGCTCGCCAGCGCAGCCGCACTCCCGGTGCCAGCACCAGGGCAGCCGGTGTCAAGTGGGGACATCGGGCTCGCGCCCTGGTGATGCGGTGTCCACCGTCCGGGTAGGTGCCCAGGGCTTGAGCCCCGGGCACCGGCCGGGTGCCGGGGTCCATCATGCCGAGGCGCCAGCCCTGCGTCGCCCCAGCCGGCTTCAGCCGGCTTTCGTTGTCAGCCCGGGGCTTGAGCCCCGGGCACCGACCACAACCCGGAGATCCTCACACCACCCATCGGCAAGCACACACCACGGCACGGGATCCTTCGCACCATCTGTCCCCCTGCCCGCGCCGGGGCGGGGCGGGTG
>NZ_JADGHZ010000109.1 GCF_019683595.1 Sphaerobacter sp.
CGCGGGTGCTGCCCTGCTCGCTGACGAAGATCAGCGGCCCGGTGTAGCGCCGCCCCCGCAGCTCCTTGCACAGCTCCCAGCCGTCCAGGTCCGGCAGCTCCGCCTCCAACAGCACGGCATCGGTCTCCCGCTCGAACACCGCGTGGAGCCCCGCGGCTGCCGTGGTTGCCTGAACTACGGTGTGCCCGGCCTCACCCAGGATGAATCCGACGAGACGGGCAGACGCAAGGTCCGGATCGATTACCACGATGCGCATTGATTCCCTCCACCCTGCGCGTTCATCTGATCAGGAAACGGCGAGCCCGGTTGGTCTACCCCGAAGATGTCGCCCCCGGTACGACGCTCGATCGTGGCCGTTCTCAGCGTGCTGGCGGCATCCGTCTCATATGGAACACCCCCAGCTTCGCAACCGGGGCTCGACCGGTGTCACGCGCTTAAACGAATGGAGTGTGCCCCCGACACTGTACGCGCGGCCAAATGTTACGGGACTGCAATCTGTCGGCGTCACTGGCCCTCGAGCAGCCGAGCCGCCTCGGTCGTCGAGCGGCGACCGCCGACCAGGGTCACCGCGTCGCCGGCCTCCAATACGGTATCCCCGTGCGGGATAACCTGCCGGCCGTTGCGGCGCACGAGCAGGATGAGCACGTCACGCGGCAGCGGCACCTCGCGCAGCGGGCGCCCGGCGACGCCGTTGCTCCCCACCACCACCTCGACGACGTCGGCGCCATGGGCCTCGACCTCGCTGAGGAGTCGGAAGAGCGTGGGGCGGCGCACCAAGTTGGCCAGGATCATCGCCGTGGCCCGCGCCGGGTTCAGCACCTGGATACCGGCCGCCTTGAAGCTCTCCACCGCCTCCGGGTCGTTGACCCGCGAGACCAGCTTCTGCCGACCGAAGCGCGTCCGGGCGAGCTGCAACGCGAGCAGGTTGTCCTTGTCCGACCCGGTGGTGGCCACGACCGCCTTGGCGTGGGCGATGCCGGCGCGTTGCAGCACCTGGGCGTCGGTCCCGTCGCCGAGCACGACATGGGCGCCGAGCTGGCGAGCCCGCTCGGCCACGTCGGGATCCTGCTCGATCACCGTGATGTCCTCCCCGGCGTCCAGGAGCTCCTTCGCCAGCATACGCCCGACCTTGCCGCCTCCGATGATGAGCACGTCCATCGGTATGACCCCCAATCGCTGAGCCAACCAGCCCGCGTAGCTCGCCTGCACGGCGATGGTGATGACGATCGTCAGGAAGACGAGGCCGAGCAGCGCCGGAGCGCCCGCTACGCCCGCCGCGTCCAGGTTCAACGCCACCAGGGTAGCCAGCGAGGCCGCCACCACACCCCGCGGCCCGATGGCCGCCACGAAGACGCGCTCGCGCCAGGAGAGCGGCGAGCGCATGGTGCTGAGGAAGACGCCTGCCGGGCGCACCAGCACCATCATTAGCAGCACCGCCGCCGGGCCGCGCCAGCCGAGCTCGACCAGATCCGACGGATCCAGCGTCGCGGCCAGCAGCAGGTACACGGTGGCGATGACGATCATGGTGATGTCGCCCTTGAACTCATGGACTTCCTCACGGTGGGGGAACTCGGCGTTCCCGAGAAGCAGCCCGGCGACCACGACGGCCGCCAGCCCCGTCTCCGGCACCACCGACTCGACGATCGTGTAGATCGCCGCGGCCCCGGCGATGGCCATGATCCGCGCCACCCGGCTCGGCTCCTCGCCCAGCCGCCGCAGCACCAGCAGGAGCAGCACGCCGCCGACGGCACCCCAGGCCGCGCCGATCAGCAGGCGCGTCCCTGCGTGGATTGCCGCGGCCCCCAGGTCGAGGCCCGCCGCCCGGTTAATATTGAAGACCACCAGGGCGATGACCGCGCCGATCGGATCGACGATCACGCCCTCGCCGGCCAGCGTCGCCCGCACGCGGCCGCGCACCCGCACCCGCTGCAGCAACGGCGTGATCACGGTCGGCCCCGTCACCGACACGAGCGCGGCGTACTGGATGGCCAGCGGCCAGCTCAACCCGGCGACGCCGCGTGCCACCAGGGCGCCGCCGACGAGCGTGACCACCACGCCCAGGGTCACCAGGTTGCGGACCGGCGCCTGGACCTGGCGCAGGTAGTAGCCCTCGAGCGAGAAGGCACCTTCGAAGACGATGATGGCGACCGCGAGCTGGACGACCGCGGTCAGCGTGTCGCCCATGTGATTGGTCGCCAGCAGGCCGAGGACGCTCGGCCCCAGCACGACGCCGATGCCCAGGTAGAGCAAGATCGACGGGATTGGGGTGCGGAGCGCCAGCACCTGCACCACCGCCGCGGCGACCAGGATGCTCGTGCCGGTGATAACGAGTTGCTGTGTCAGTTCCACCCGGCGTCGTTCCCTTTCGCAGTACTCCTCCGTCACGCGTCCAACCAGAAAGCCGCAATGCTATCGCAGTACCCCCACCAGAACCAAATCGCGTGCCGGCTCGCCCGCGGCGACCCTCCACGACGGACCACCATGGACGCGGCGCGCTTGCAGGAATTCGGCGTCCTGAGCCATTGCCCCTAAGCGGGAGGTCTCGTAGACTCTGGAATCCGGCACGCCGGACCGCTGGGGGACACACACGCATGACCTCGTGGAGACGAACACTCTACGCTCTGTGGTTGGCGCAGACGCTGACCATCATCGGGTTCAGCCTGCGCACGCCCTTCCTTCCGCTCTTCCTGGCCGACCTCGGCACCACATCGACGGAGCAGCAGGCCCTCTGGGCGGGCCTGATCAACGGCGGTGGGGCTGCCGTCATGGCCATCACTGCCCCGTTCTGGGGGTTCGTGGCCGACCGCTACGGCCGCAAGCCGATGGTACTCCGTGCCATGTTCGTCGGCTCCTGCACCATCGGGCTGATGGCCCTCGCCACCAGCCCGTGGCACCTGCTGGCGCTGCGCTTCGTCGAAGGGGGGTTGACCGGCACCGTTACCGCATCAACCGCGCTGGTGGCCACGACTGTGCCGAAGGAGCGCCTGGGCTACAGCCTCGGCCTGATGCAGATGGCCATCTTCTCCGGCTCGTCGGTCGGCCCGCTGCTGGGCGGCGTCCTCGGTGACACGATCGGCTACCGCCCCACCTTCGTGCTGGCCGGCTCGCTCCTGTTCATCTCGGGCCTCCTGGTTCTCGTCCTGGTGCAGGAACACTTCGAACGCCCCGCCCCGCGCGACGAGGACAGCTCCGAGGCCGCGTCGGTACGGGCCTTGCTCGTCACGCCCGCCATGGTCGCCATGATTCTGGTGCTGTTCGGCCTGCGCGCGGCCAGCAGCGCGATCCAGCCGATTATGCCCTTGTACGTGGAGCAACTGGCCAGCCGCGCGACCGGCGTCGCCTCCCTCGCCGGGATCACGATGGGGGTGATGGGCCTGACCAGCGCCCTGGCGTCGGTGATGCTCGGGCGCGCGGGTGACCGCTTCGGCACCCGGCCCATCCTGCTGGCCAGCATTGTGCTGTCCGGACTGCTCTACCTGCCGCAGGCAGGGGTGCAGTCGGTCGGGCAGTTGATCCTCCTGCAGGCCATCTTCGGGCTTGCGGTCGGCGGTGCCCTACCTACGGCCAACGCCATCGTGGCCCACCTGACCCCGCCGGAGCGGCGCGGTGCCATCTACGGTTTCACCGCGGCGGCAACCTCGCTCGGCGGCTTCGTCGGTCCACTCGGTGGTGCGAGTCTTGCGGCAGTAATCAGTATCCGAGCGACGTTCCTGGTCACGGGAGCGCTGCTACTGGCAATAGGGCTGTGGGCATGGCGTGCCATTCCCGAGCAGATTGGCGTCCCGGCCACATCCGGGTCGTCACGGGCCCTCAACCGATCCGGTTCACTGCGCTGATCCGGCGAACCCTGGGACAGGGGGAGCCAGGGGAAGACCATCAGCCTCGGGCCGGATCGGTTGATAGTACCTGGCGCCGAGTGGCCGGGAACCGCTCACCTCGACGGCAGGCAACCATGCCTTCCTGGCTAGTGAGAGGAGGGGCGGGGATGGCCGTCCACACGCGGCGCGCTGCGTGTGGATCCTCACAAACGCATGCGTTCCGATCTCGCAGTTAGGTGTCCTTCTACCGGGGTTGATCGCACCCGCTTCACGGCGGGTGGAGGAAGGAGCACTCGATGGCCAGTCCGACGACCCTGGGTAAGACCGGATGGCGTGCCACCATCTGGGGCGAGTTGCTCGCGGAATTCCTCGGCACGTTCGTCCTGATCATGTTCGGTGACGGTGTCGTTGCCATGGCTGTGTCCGCCCTGAACTCCTCGGGACGGGCCGCCGAACCCACGACGATCTTCCTCGCCAGTGGCGACTGGCTCCTGATTACCTGGGGATGGGCCCTGGCGGTGACCTTCGGGGTGTATGTGGCGGGCGGTATTACCGGCGCCCACATCAATCCGGCGGTGACGATCGCCTTCGCGGTCAAGCGGGGCTTCCCCTGGTCGAAAGTGCCCGGCTACATCATCGCCCAGATCCTCGGTGCCTTCGTCGCCGCCGCACTCGTGTTCGCGAACTACCGCGACGCGATCAAGTCCTTTGAGGGCGCGGCCGGCATCGTCCGCGACGGCGAGGGCGGCAACACGACCTTCAGTATCTTCGCCACCTTCCCGGCACCGTACTTCGGTGACAGCCTGATCGGTCCATTCATCGACCAGGTGATCGGCACCGCGCTGCTGGTGCTCCTCATCCTGGCCGTGGTGGACACGCTCAACCTCGCACCGCGATCGAATCTCGGGCCGTTCATCGTCGGCCTGATCGTCGCGGCGATCGGGATGTCCTACGGCGCCAACGCCGGGTACGCCATCAACCCGGCCCGCGACTTCGGGCCGCGGCTGTTCGCCTACCTGGCCGGCTGGGGCCAGTGGGCGTTCCCCGGGATCAACTCCTACTGGTGGGTGCCGATCGTCGGGCCGATCGTCGGCGGCGTGATCGGCGCCTTCATCTACGACATCTTCATCCACGACGTACTCAAGGCCCGCGGCGTGCAACCGGCGCCCGACGTGGAGGTCGAGGGCCGGGCCGTCGAGGAGCGCCCTGAGGAAGAGCGCCCCGAAGAGCGCGGCCGCGCCGCACCGGCCGACTAACCGTCATCGCGTGAGCTGCATCGGCCGGTGACCGACCGGCCGCCGGCCGGTGCTCCTCCGGCGTCGACCGCAACGAAGGAGTTCTGCATGAAGAAGCTCATCAACCGCCCGGAGGATGTGGTCCGTGAGGAACTGGAAGGGATGGCAGCGGCCCATCCCGATCTCCTGCGGGTGGACCCGGAACTCCAGGTCATCATCCGCAAGGATGCGCCGATCGAGGGCAAGGTCGGCGTCATTTCCGGTGGCGGCAGCGGCCATGAACCGCTCCACGGCGGCTTCGTCGGCATGGGGATGCTCGACGCCGCCTGCCCGGGTGCCGTCTTCACCTCGCCGGTGCCCGACCAGATGCTGGAGGCCACCAAGGCGGTCAACGGCGGTGCCGGCGTGCTGCACATCGTGAAGAACTACACCGGCGACGTCATGAACTTCGAGCTCGCCGCCGAACTGGCTCAGGCCGAGGGCATCGAGGTCCGCAGCGTCATCATCAACGATGACGTGGCGGTACAGGACTCGCTCTACACCGCCGGGCGCCGCGGCGTCGGCGGGACCGTCCTCGCCGAAAAGATCACCGGCGCGCTCGCCGAGCGGAAGGCGAGCCTCGACGAGGTCGAAGCCGTCTGCCGCAAGGTGAACGAAAACGTGCGCAGCATGGGCATGGCGCTGACCTCCTGCACCGTGCCCACCGCCGGAAAGCCGACCTTCGAGCTGGGCGAGAACGAGATGGAGATCGGCATCGGCATCCACGGCGAGCCTGGTCGGCAGCGCCTCCCCCTCGCCTCGGCCGACGAGATCACCGAGATGCTGGTCACGCCGATCCTGGAAGACCTGCCGTTCCGCCGGGGCGATCAGGTGTTGGCCTTCGTCAACGGCATGGGCGGAACGCCGCTCATGGAACTGTACATCGTCTTCCGCCAACTGCACCGGATCTTGAGCGACCGCGGCATCACCATCGCTCGGTCCCTCGTGGGGGACTACATCACCTCGCTCGAGATGGCAGGCGTGTCGATTACCCTGCTCCGGCTGGACGACCAACTCATCGACCTGTGGGACGCGCCCGTTCACACTCCCGCGCTGCGGTGGGGTGTGTAGGGCGACAGGCGTGTTGCGTGGTTCGCGGTTCGTGGTCCGTCTCGCTCTCCTCTCCCCTCGGGAACTCCCACCGGGAGAGCCGGGGTGACCGTGACGAAACACGCAGCACGGAGCACGAAGCACGAACAGAGGATGCACCGTGGGGAACAGTGACGCGATCACGCTGGAGATCCTGCGCCGCATCACGGAAGTAATGCGGGAGAACGCCGAGGAATTGACCCGCCTCGACTCGGCGATCGGCGACGGCGACCACGGAACCAATATGGCCCGTGGCTTCAACGCGGTTCTGCCAAAGGTGGAGGCGATGGCCGGGCAGCCCCCCTCGGCGCTGCTGAAGACCACCGCCACCACCCTCATCTCGACCGTCGGCGGCGCCGCCGGACCCCTCTACGGCACCGCCTTCCTCCGCGCCGCCACCGCGCTCGACGGCAAGAACGACATCGATGAACGCGACGTCCTGGCCGCGTTCGAAGCGGCGCTGGAGGGGATCAAAGCGCGGGGCAAGGCCAGCCCTGGCGAGAAGACCATGGTCGATGCGCTCACCCCGGCCGTCGACGCCCTGCGCGCCGCAGTCGAGCAGGGCCAGGATCTGTCCACGGCACTCGACCACGCCGCGGCGGCAGCCCGAACCGGGATGGAGGCAACCATCCCGATGCTGGCCACCAAGGGACGGGCCAGCTACCTCGGCGAGCGCAGCATCGGCCACCAGGATCCCGGTGCGACCTCGTCCTACCTGATCGTGCAGGCGATCGCGGATGTCGTTCGCGAGAATAGCGGGTAGTGCGTGACACGTCATGCGGCAGACGTCACACGTGTTCCGTGTGTCGTGCTCCGTGTGCAGGCCCTCACTCCCAACCCCTCTCCCAACGTTGGCAGAGGGGAGACAGACGCAAACCGGCATTCGGAACGCGCAGCACGCAACACGCACGACGAGTGACGCATGACGCATGACGTACGACGAAAGGAGCCCGACCGTGGCACAGGCGGTACTGGCACTGGACCAGGGGACAACCAGCTCACGCGCCATCCTATTCGGCCATGACGGCCGCCCGATCCTCGCGAGGAACCAGGAGTTTCCTCAGATCTACCCTCAGCCAGGTTGGGTCGAGCACAGCCCGGAGGACATCTGGAACTCCCAGGTCGCCGTCGCCAAATACGTGCTGGAGAGCGGCCGTGTGGCACTCGAGGACGTGGTCGCCATCGGCATCACCAACCAGCGCGAGACGACACTGATCTGGGAGCGTGACACCGGCAAACCGGTGCACAACGCCATCGTCTGGCAGGACCGGCGCACCGCCGCCATCTGCGACCAGCTCAAGGCAGCCGGCTGGGAGCAGCAGATCCGCGAAAAGACCGGCCTGGTCATCGACCCGTACTTCTCCGGCACCAAGGTCAAGTGGCTCCTCGACAACGTCTACGACCTCCGGCCGCGCGCCGAGCGCGGGGAACTCGCCTTCGGCACGGTGGACACCTACCTGATCTGGCGGCTGACCGGCGGGAAGGTGCACGTCACCGACTACTCGAACGCCTCGCGCACGCTGCTGTTCAACATCAACACGCTCGACTGGGATGACGACATCCTCAAGGAGTTCGGCATCCCCCGAGCGCTGCTGCCCGAGGTGCGCCCGTCGAGCGCCGTCTACGGCGAGACCGATCCGAGCATCTTCGGCCGCGCCATCCCCATCGCCGGGGATGCCGGCGACCAGCAGGCGGCCACCTTCGGCCAGGCCTGCTACCAGGTCGGCATGGCCAAGCAGACCTACGGCACCGGCAGCTTCATGCTGATGAACATCGGCGACAAGCCCCAGCCGTCGAAGAGCGGCCTGCTCACCACCGTCGCCTGGGGTATCGGCGACAAGGTGATCTACGCCCTGGAGGGCTCGATCTTCATCACCGGGGCGGCCATCCAGTGGCTGCGCGACTCGCTCCAGATCATCAGCAACGCGGCCGAGTCGGAGGCGCTGGCCACCCAGATCGACTCGAACAACGGCGTCTACTTCGTCCCCGCCTTCGTCGGCCTCGGCGCCCCCTATTGGGACGCCTACGCCCGCGGCGCCATCGTCGGCCTGACCCGCGGTGCGGGCCGTGCGGAGATCGCTCGCGCCGCACTGGAGTCGGTCGCATACCAGACCCGTGACGTGCTGGAGGCGATGCAGACCGACACCGGCATCGAGTTCAAGGAACTGCGCGTGGACGGCGGCATGGTTGCCAACGACTTCCTGATGCAGTTCCAGGCCGACATCATCGGCAAGGCAGTGGAGCGGCCCGAGGTGGCGGAGACGACGGCGCTCGGCGCGGCGTACCTCGCCGGTTTGGCCGTCGGCTTCTGGAAGGACGAGCAGGACATCGCCCAGAACTGGCAACTCAATCGTCGGTTCGAGCCGCAGATGAGCGAGGACGAGCGCGAGCGGCTCTACAAGGGGTGGAAGCGCGCCGTCGAGCGCGCCCGCGACTGGGAGGTCCACGAGTAGCGTGGCGCGCACCCGGTCGTGATCAGCAGGGGCGGGGCCTGGCCCCGCCCCGAGCGGCACGGGTGCCCGATGTCTGCCAGGGGCGGGTTCGAAACCCGCCCCTGGTGGATGCCAGGAACGGCGGTCACGGGGTACCCGTGGGTGAGGAGGATCTATGCCGGTGGGTCTGGTCATCGTCGCGCACAGCCAGCGGCTCGCCGAAGGGGTGCGCGAGGTGGCGCTGCAGATGACCGGTGGCAGCGTCACCATCGAGGCGGCGGGCGGCGTCGCCGGCGGCGCGCTGGGCACCGACGCGGAAGCCATCGCGCGGGCCATCGCGGCGGCCGACAGCCCGGACGGTGTCCTCGTCCTGATGGACCTCGGGTCGGCCGTCCTGAGCACCGAGATGGCAGTCGAGATGCTGGGCGACCGGTTGCAAGGTCGCGTCGTCCTGAGCGACGCGCCCCTGGTCGAGGGTGCGGTGGTCGCAGCCGTCGAGGCCTCGATCGGGCGCTCCCTGGATGAGGTCGCTCGCACGGCGCTTGATGCCCGACAGATGACCAAGGTGAAGCGATGACCGAAGCACGCTTGACCATCGCCAACCCGGTCGGCCTGCACGCCCGGCCGGCCGCGCTCTTCGTCCGTACCGCGGCCAGCTTCCAATCGGCAGTGCGTGTGCGCAACCTGACCCGCGATCCGGAGCGGGAAGCCGACGCCAAGAGCATCCTTAGCCTGATGACGCTCGGCGTCGAGCACGGCCATGAGATCCTGATCCGGGCCGACGGCCCCGACGAGGAAGCCGCCATCGCCACGCTCCGGGAACTGGTTGAATCCAACTTCCGCGAGTAGCCCCCGGCGGGTACGGGCACCGGCTGGAACACCACCTGCGAGCAGCCCGGGTGCGGGTGGCGGCACGGTGACGACGAAAGGCGGAGTCATGGCCGAACGGAGACTGCGCGGGACCCCGGCGGCACCTGGGGTCGCGGTGGGGCACATCGTCCGCTACGTTCCAACCCGCGCCGCGGTCACGACGACCACCCTCAAGCCGGAGGAGGTCGACGCCGAGATCGCACGGCTGCACGCCGCGGTGACGCGGGTTCGCGAGCGCATCGACGCGGCGCGCACGCGGGCCGCCGCGACTGCCGGGGCACAAGAGGCAGCCATCTTCGACGCGCACCTCCTCATGCTCGAAGACCCCGCCTTCACCGGCGAGATCGAGCGCCGCATCCGGGAAGCGCACCAACCTGCCGGGCGCGCCGTGGAAGACACGGCAGCCGCGCTGCGCGAGCAGTTCGCCCAGATGGGGGACGAGTACCTGCGCGCCCGCGCGGCAGACATCCAGGACATCGCCACCCAACTCCTCCGCGCGCTGGCCGGGGACGAGCCGGCCCGCCCGCCGGAGTTCCCGGAGAACACGATCATCGTCGCCGAGGAGTTGCTCCCCTCAGACACCGCGCTCTTCGACCCCGACCGCGTCGTCGCGCTCGTCACCGAGCGGGGCAGCCGCACCGCGCACGTCGCCATCCTCGCCCGCGCGCTGGAGATGCCCGCCATCGTCGGGGTCGCCGGCGTGCTGGCCCAGGCCCAGGAGGGCGAGGGCGCCATCGTCGACGGCGACTGGGGCGAGCTCATCCTCTCCCCAGACACCGACACGCTCCCCGGCTACCAGTCCCGCCTCGATGTCGCGCGGCAGGAGCGTGCCCGGCTCCGCTCGCTGCACGCCCTCCCGGCCGACACGCTCGACGGCGTCCGCATCACGCTGCTCGCCAATATCGGCACGCCACGGGAGGCCGAGATCGCGCTGACCCACGGCGCGGAGGGGGTCGGCCTCTTCCGCACCGAGTTCCTCTTCCTCGACCGGCCCGAGCCGCCGAGCGAAGAGGAGCAGTACCAGGCCTACCGCCACGTCGCCGAGGTGATGGCGTACCGCCCGGTCGTCATCCGCACGCTCGACGTCGGCGGGGACAAGCCGGTGCCCGGAGTGCACCTCGAACCGGAGGCGAACCCGTTCCTCGGCATCCGCGGGCTGCGCCTCTCCCTGCGCTACCCGGACCTGTTCCGCACCCAGATCCGCGCGATCCTCCGCGCGTCCGCCCACGGGAACGTCCACATGATGTTCCCGATGGTCGCCACCGTGCAGGACCTCCTCGACGCCCGGCAGATCGTCGAGGAGGTCAAGGACGAATTGAACGCCGCGGGCATCCCCTACGCCGACGACCTGCCGATCGGCATCATGGTCGAGACGCCTGCCGCCGCGGTCGCCGCCGACGTGCTCATCCGCGAGGTGGACTTCTTCAGCATCGGCACGAACGACCTGGTGCAGTACACCCTGGCGGTGGATCGAACCAACGCCGAGCTGGCCCGGCGCTACGACCCGCTCGACGTCTCAGTCGTGCGGATGATCGCCCAGGCCACATCAGCCGCCACCGGCATCGGGAAGTCGGTCGCCGTCTGCGGCGAGATGGCCGGCGACCCGGAAGCGATCCCGCTCCTGCTCGGCCTGGGCGTCCGCGAACTCAGCATGACGGCCACCAGCATCCCCCGCGCCAAAGAGATCGTGCGCAGTCTCCGTATCGCCGACGCCGAGCAGGAAGCCCAGCGCCGCATCATCGGCGGGCTGAGCGACTGAGGCGGCGCTACCAATCTCACGCTCCGGCCGCTGAACCACACCCGGAGCGAGCGGCGTGAGGATCCGCGCGTCGTGATCCCGTTCCGGGGTGGATGGTGGGAAGGTTCCCGCACCCCGGCACGTGCCCGGGGCTCAAGCCCCGGGCTGACAAGGAAAGCCGGCTCAAGCCGGCTCTTTGGAGTGCGGCGGCCTCAGCCGCCGCTTTGGTATCGCGCGGCCGCAGCCGGGCGCCGGGAGTGGTTCTGCCCCAGCGTCGGGACACGGGATGGGTGGTGGGAAGGATCCCGTACCCCGGCCCGTGCTCGGGGCTCAAGCCGCCGGGCTGAATAGGGGAAAGCCCACTGAAGGGGCTGTGACGGTGACATCCCGGCGTGCCCGGTTCGGCCACCGCTCGGCCCCAGCATCCTCAGCCGGCTTCAGCCGGCTTTGGTTGTGAGCCCGGTGGCTTGAGCCCCGGGCACATGCCACGGCGCGGGGATCCTCGTGCCACCCACCACACACACGCCACGACGCGAGCATCCTC
>NZ_JADGHZ010000110.1 GCF_019683595.1 Sphaerobacter sp.
CGCGGCGGCGGCCCCCGCCCCGGGGCGGGCCGGGGCCCCCGCCCCCCACCCCCCCCCCGCGGGCGGCGGCGGCGCCGGGCGCCGCTGCCGATGCTGTACCTGCTGTCGCCGGGGTCGGATGGCTGAGGTGCGGTGAGCGACGGTCCCCGGTGCGGTGAATGCCCGCCTCAGACGACTTCCTGGATGCGTCGCAACTCGATGATCTGGTCCCGCAGCAGGGCGGCCTTCTCGAACTCGAGCATCTTGGCCGCTTCCTTCATCTGCCGCTCCAGGTCCTTGATCATCCGCACCAGCTCGTCGGGCGGCAACTCGGCGATCGCCCCGGCCTTCGACTCGGCCCGGTAGGGGCTCGCCTCTTCGGCCACCGCGCGCACGCGGTCGGTCAGGTCACGGACCTCCTTGACGATGCCGCGCGGCTCGATGCCGTGCTCCTGATTGTAAGCGATCTGGATGGCACGGCGCCGGTAGGTCTCGTTGATCGCGGCTTCCATCGACCGGGTGACGGTGTCGGCATACATGATCACCGTCCCTTCGACGTGGCGGGCCGCCCGGCCGATCGTCTGGATGAGCGCGCTCTCGGAGCGCAGGTAGCCCTCCTTGTCGGCATCGAGGATGGCGACGAGCGACACCTCGGGCAGGTCCAGCCCTTCCCGCAACAGGTTGATCCCCACCACCACGTCGTAGACGCCGAGCCGCAGGTCGCGCAGGATCTCGATCCGCTCCAGCGTGTCGATTTCGCTGTGCAGGTAGTGGGTGCGGATGCCGATCTCCTTGAGGTAGTCGGCCAGATCCTCCGCCATCTTCTTGGTCAAGGTGGTGACCAGCGCCCGCTCCCCGCGGGCGACACGACGGTGGATCTCGTCGATCAGGTCGTCGATCTGGCCCTTGGTCGGCCGGACGCTGATCTCCGGATCCAGCAGTCCGGTCGGGCGGATCACCTGCTCGACGACCTGCTTGCTGTGCTGCAACTCGTACTCACCAGGCGTCGCCGAGACGTAGATTACCTGGTTGATGTGGTCCATGAACTCGTCGAAGGTGAGCGGCCGGTTGTCCCGCGCGGACGGCAGGCGGAAGCCGAACTCGACGAGGATGTCCTTGCGCGAGCGGTCGCCACCGTACATGCCCCGGACCTGCGGGATCGACATGTGGGACTCGTCGATGAACATCAGGTAGTCGTCCGGGAAGTAATCGAGCAGCGTCCAGGGCGGCTCACCCTCTTTGCGCCCGGAGAGGTGCCGGGAATAGTTCTCGATGCCGGAGCAGTATCCGGCCTCTTGCAGCATCTCCAGGTCGTACAGGGTGCGCTGCTTGAGGCGCGCCGCCTCCAGGATCTTCCCCTCCGCCTCCAGGTGCTTCAGCCACTCCTCCAGCTCCTCCTGGATGCTCTTGATGGCGCGCTGGAGCTTCTCCTGGCTGGTGACGAAGTGCTTGGCGGGGTAGATGTCGATCTCGTTGCGCTCGGCCAGAACCTCCCCGGTGAGCGGATCGATATCGACGATGCGCTCGATCTCGTCGCCCCAGAACTCGATCCGGACCGCGATCTCCTCGTAGGCGGGGAAGATGTCGAGCGTGTCGCCGCGGACGCGGAAGGTACCGCGCATCAAGGTCAGGTCGTTACGCTCGTACTGGATCTCGACCAGATGGCGCAGCACCTTGTCGCGCCGGACGGTGGCGCCCCGGCGCAGGGAGACGATCGTCTTCCCGTACTCTTCGGGGGAGCCGATGCCGTAGATGCAGGAGACGCTGGCGACGATGATGACGTCCCGGCGGGTCAGCAGCGCTCGCGTCGCGGCGTGCCGCAGTTTGTCGATCTCGTCGTTGATCTCCGCGTCCTTCTCGATGTAGGTGTCGGTGCGCGGGACGTAGGCCTCCGGCTGGTAGTAGTCGTAATAACTGACGAAGTACTCAACCGCGTTGTGCGGGAAGAACTCTTTGAACTCGCTGTAGAGCTGCGCGGCCAGAGTCTTGTTGGGCGCAAGCACCAGCGTGGGGCGCTGCACGGCCTGGATGACGTTGGCCATGGTGAACGTCTTGCCCGACCCGGTCACGCCGAGCAGGGTCTGCTGATCGTAGCCGCGCTGGAGCCCCTCGACCAGTTGGGCGATGGCTTTCGGCTGGTCGCCGGTCGGTCGGAGATCGGTGACTAGCTGGAATTCGGGCATGACATCTCCTCGCCCCGGTGTCGAACTGCCGGCGATCACGGCATCTCGAAGTATACCGAAGGCGGGGAGAGGACCGGGAGGCGGCGCGGGAGCCTAGCCGCGGCGCCACCAGTAGTCGCGCTCGGTAACAACGTCGACCAGGGAGGGCCGCCCGGCCGTGAAGGCGGCCGCGATGGTGCCGGTGAGGTCATCGGGCGACTCGACGCGGGCGTAGGCCAGCCCGTGGAGGGCCGCCAGCGCCTCCAGGTTCGGTGGCGGGTACGCGCTGCCGACTGCCGGGTATCCGGCGCGCTCCTGCACGCGCAGCAGGTCGAGATGCACACCCTGGTTGATGACGACGAGCGGAAGCGGCACCTGCATGCTGCGGACGTGGGCCAGCAGGGCCGAGCGAACCGTCAGCGGGGTGTCGGTTCCGAGCCAGATCACCGGTGCGCCGTCCCGGTGCAGCGCGGCCGCAAGGGCAAGCGCGAGCCCGGCGCCGGGCAACCCGAGACCGTTGCTCATGAGGAATGTGCGCGGTTGAGTGGTCGTCCAGAGCTGGGCGGCGACGAGCCCGACCAGGTCGGTCTCCACCGCGAGCGGCACGTCGGCGGAGGCCAACCGCCGCAACTCGGCGATGACGTGCTGCGGTGTCAGCGGGTGGGCGTCGGGGGCCGGGTGCCCGAGGGCGTCCTGAATGCCGCGCCGCACGGCGCTCGATCGCTGGTCGCCGTCCCCGTAGGCGCCCGCCTGGCGCGGGAGGTCGTTGGCGAGCGCGTTGAGCGGCCCCACCAAGGTGACCTCGGCGGGAAGACCGGGGTCCGGGCCGTTGGGGGTGAGGAGGATCGTCGGCACCGAGGTCCGCCACGGGCGGACGAAGTCGGCACTGGTGGCACCGAACGCGACGACGAGGTCGCTCTGTTCGATCAGTTCGACGATCGGGTAGTCGCCCAACGCGCCGTACACCCCGGCGAAGGCGGGGTCGGTCTCCGGCACTGCGCCTTTGGCCATCGGCGTGACGACCAGCGCAGCGCCCCACTGCTCGGCCAGCAGCCGTGCGGCCGTCTCGGCGCGTTCCTCGACCGCATCCGGCCCGACCAGGACGACGATACGTTGTGCGGCGGTGATCATGTCGGCCGCTCGGCGGCGGAGCGTCTCGTACTCCTCGCTAGGAGGCGGCGCGGGTGGGTGTGCCTGGCCGCGCACCGGTGCAGCCGGTCTGGTCAGCTCGTCGCTGTAGACCCGCAGGTGCACGACTCCGCGCGGCGGCGTGGTGGCCAGGTGCCAGGCCAAGGGGACCAGCTCTCGCGCGTTGTCGGCGCGCAGGCGGTAGGATCCTTTGCTCACGCTGGCGAAGAGTGCCCGCAGATCGAGCGTGCGCCGTGCGGCGATGCGGGTTTCGTCGCCATCGGGCTCGACGGTGATGGCGATGAGGGAGCGCCGCTCGATCTGTGCCTGGGCAGCAGCGGTGGCTACCGCGGCGGCGCTCGGGCCACTGCCGGTGACGATCACGCCGGTTCCGCCGTGGACGGCGCTCTCCGCCGCGGCGAGCATCGCGCCACCGGTGGCGTCGGGGGTGATGATGGTCGACACCCCCCGCAGCCGGCAGGCGTTGAGGATCGTGGCCACCTCGGGGTCGGGTACCACCGAGACGCGCTGGGTGCCGTTGCGCAGGAGATAGTCGGATAGGTAGAGCGCCGTGTCGATGGGAATCACCCCCGTCCGCAGAGCGTCAGGGTCGAAAGGTCCGCTTGCTCATGCGGGCGCTGCCGCTCGCGTCGCAGGAACCATTCCCGAACACGAGGAGGGGTCTGTGCCGTGCGTCCGGAACCGGCTCCGCGGCAATGCTACCACGGCACGGAACTGTTAGGGCAGGGCGTAGAATTCGGCCTCCTCGCCGCCCATGGCGATGACGTCGTAGATGTGGCGGGCCGCCCAACGCTGGCTGGCGAGCGGCAATCGGGCGACTGTTTCCTCCAGGTCACACCAGGCGTAGTCGCAGTACTCCTGGGAGAGCCGAGGCTGTGCGGTCGGCTCGACCTGCACGGCGAAGGCCGGCGCGAGGACCACGCTGTCGGTCTTGTGGTCGTAGAACTGATTGATGTAGTCGGCGGAGTAGAGCCTGGTCGGGATCAGGCCGGTGTGCTCCTGGACCTCGCGGCGGGCCGCGTCGACGGCGCTCTCACCCGGCTCGATCTTGCCGTGGACGGACTGCCAGGTGTCGCCGAGCACGAGGTCGGGGCGTCGGCGGACGACGAGGAACTGGGCACCATGCTTGGTCCGGCGAAAGATGTAGACGTCTACGATGTCGCTGACGATCCGCGGCATAGGTTTCCTCGAGTCGGGGCGCCGGTGGGCGCCCACGTGCCGACCGGCCAGCATGACGGTGCATCGACCGGCAGAATAGCACATCAACGAGGTGGACGCCACCGGTCCAATGCGCCAATTTTCGAGAGAGAAAAGACGCGCGGGCCGTGGACGGAGCGTCGACCGTCCCATGAGAGCGGCCCTCATGCCTGCCTCACGCTCAACGGTTGGGAGCAGGGAACGGCGCCCTGGGCCGGTCGCTAATCGCGATTCCGTAGTCGCCAGAGCTGGTAGCGGATCTCGCCCATGATGCCGGCCCGGCGGGGCGGCAGATCGATGTCCTTCCCGCGCCAGCGCTGGATGGGCGGCGGCGCGGGAGCGCGCCAGCGCAGCACGATCGGGGCGAAGAAGGCAAGGATGCTGGCGATGGCCAGGACCATGGCGAGGGTCGCCGACAGATCCCGCGCGACGATGGCGACCAGCGCCAGGCCGAAAGCGACGGCGATCCAGATCCAGTCGGGGGTTGCCACTCGCGGTCGTCGCGGGCCCGGCGGCCGGCGATTGAGTCCCCACCGCGGTCGCAGGCGCCGCCAGGTTGGCTCACGGTCTGCCTTGTCCAGGATCTGGATGATCTCTTCTTCGACCCGGGTGTAGCGCTTCTTTGCCATGATGACCCGTCACACCATCTGGAGCGAGGCTTTGGCCAACTCGCGCACCGCCTCGATGGTCCGGTCGATCTCCTCGGCGGTGGTGAAGAATCCCGGGCTGAACCGCACCGTGCCTCCCGGGAAGGCGCCCAACGCCTGGCACGCCTCCGGCGCGCAGTGCAGCCCAGTGCGGCAGGCGATCTGGAACGCGTCGTCGAGGGCCGCGCCGAAATCGGCCGGCTCCCAGCCGTCGACGGTGATTGAGACGACGGCCACGCGCCGTTCCGGGTCACTCGGCGACAGGACACGGACACCCGGAATCGCGCGCAGCCCCTCGATCAGCCGGGTAGTCATCTCACGCTCGTGGGCGCCGATCGCGGCGACGCCCGTCTCCGCGATGACGTCCAGCGCGGCGCCGAGCGCGGCGATGCCGACGGTGTTCACGGTCCCCGCCTCGTAACGCGCCGGGAGCGTGCGCGGCTGGAAGTCCTCTTCGGAATTGCCGCCGGTGCCGCCCTCGCGCACCGGGGTCAGATCGTCGATCTCAACACGTGGACCGAGGATCAGCCCGCCGGTCCCGGGCGGGCCCATCAGCCCCTTGTGGCCCGGGAAGGCGAGCAGGTCGGCGCCGATCTCGTCCAGGGTGAAGGGCAGTGTCCCGGCCGTCTGCGCGGCATCGACGAGCAGGAATGCGCCGTGATCCGCGAGCACCTCGGCGATCTCCGCGACCGGCTGAATGGCGCCGTTGACGTTCGAGGCGTGGGTGATCGCCACCAGACGGGTGTTGGGCTGGAGCGCGGCCCGCACCGCCTCGGGCGTGACGAAACCCTCGGCATCGGCAGGAACCTTGGTGGTGGAGACACCGATCACCTCGAGGGCGCGGATCGGTCGGCGCACCGAGTTGTGCTCCATCACCGTCGTCACGACGTGGTCGCCGGCCGACAGGATGCCCTTGATCGCCAGGTTCAGTGCGTCGGTGGCATTGGAGGCGAAGATCACCCGGCGCGGGTCGTCCACTCCGAACAGGCGCGCGAGCGCCGCACGGGTCCCTTCGACGGCGGCCGCCGCACGCACCGCCATCCGGTGGCCGGAACGGCCCGGATTGGCACCGGCCTCACGCAGGAATGACCCAAGCGTCTCGTAGACCGGCTCCGGCTTGGGCCAACTGGTGGCAGCGTTGTCGAGGTAGATCATCGCGTGCCTCACATACCGATGTAGCGGGCGTAGACGGAGCGCGCCTCCACGGGGTCGGTGGTGCCCTTGATGATCGCTCGGCCGTCAGGGAAGACGGTGAGGTCATACCCGTCGGTCCGGAAGCGCAGCAGGTACGCATTGTACCCCACCTCGCCCACCGGCTTGAGCCGCTCGGCCAGGCTCGCCAGCGTGATCCGTGCGGGCGGATGAACCAGCACCTGGACCGCGTCACGCCCGCAGAGCTGGGTCGTGTGGCTCGGCGCTTCGCGGTTGAGGAACTCGAACTGGCGCCGGCCGCAGCACGGGCACTCGGTGTTCGGCTCACCAAGCGGGATGCGGTCAAAGGTGAGATCCCAGATGTCGAGCGACAGCAACGTCCGGTTCAGGTTCTCGCGCGCGCCGGTGGCCAGCTTGAGTGCCTCGGCGGACTCGATCGCGGCCACGGCGGCCACTGCCGGGCCGAGGACACCCGCGGTGTCGCAGGTCGGTGCCTCGCCGGGCGGCGGCGGGTCGGGGAAGACGCAGCGCAGGCAGGGCGTCTCACCCGGCAGGATCGTCATCGACATGCCGTAGCTGCCGATGACCCCGCCGTAAATCCACGGGATACCCTGCTTCACGCAGGCATCGTTAAGCAGGTAGCGGATCTCGAAGTTGTCGGTGCCGTCGATGACGAAGTCGACGTCGCCGATTAGGCCTTCGATGTTGGTCTGGTTGACATCGACGGCGCGGGCGTCGATCTCGATTTCGGAGTTGATCGCGCTCAAGCGGCGGGCGGCGGCGATGGCCTTGGGCAGGCCGGCGTCGAGATCCGACTCGTCGAAGAGGATCTGCCGCTGTAGGTTGGTCAGCTCCGGCACGTCGCGGTCGACGATGCGGAGGAAGCCAACGCCGGCGCGGGCCAGGGTGTCGGCCACGTGGGTACCCAGTGCGCCGACGCCGACGATGCAGACGCGCGCCCGTTGGATGCACTGCTGGCCCTCAGGTCCGATCGGCGCAAAGATCGCCTGCCGCTGGTAGCGTGCGGGCGTGGAGCGTGTCTCGATCACGTGACCCATCCGTTCTGGTCAAGGGACGCGGGCGGGTGTGGTAAGGTTGCGTTGCTGATTCCGGGCGGCCGCCCGGCGCCAGCGTCGCGCGGCACGCGTCGGCTCAGTATCCCACTCCCGCATGCCCCGTGCCGTATCACACCGCGGCTCCGTACCCAGCCCCAGGCTGGGTTCGCTCTGCCTTGAAGGGTTCACCAACGGTGTATGTTATCCGCTTTACGATCAACGATGACTCCGGCGTCGTGAGCTTTGTCGGCCCGTGCCACGCGATCAAGATGATCGCCGCCGCGTGCAGCCGCCAGCCACGGAACCTGCATGAACTGCTCCACTACACCCGGCCGTACGACGCCGACTTCGTCGATAGCGTTCGCTCCGGCCTGGCCGTCTTCGACGAGCACAATACGCCGGAGCATCCCGAAGCGTTTCACCGGCTCATGGCCGAGCTGCCAACGTCGGAACTGCCACCGTTCCGGGTGCTCGACGCCGCGACCCGCAAGGCGAGCCTGGAACCGGCCGCAACGGGGCTCATCATTATCAACCTATCTCAGCGCCGGATTATTCAGGTGCAGAACAGCTACGCCGATGTGGAGCGGACCGGCCGCGGTCGGGTTCGCCGCGGCGGGCGGCCGACGTCGATGCTCTACCACTACAGCCTCCCGGCCGAGTGGCGCATCGTGCCCTAAGCCGCGCCGGGCGGCTACTCCCGCTCGGGTCGCACGCCGCGCTTGTCGCCGCCGCGCGGGTCCCGGCCGCCGCGCGGCTTGCGGCGGAACAGGCTGCCGAACAGCATCTGCTGCATCTGCTCGCCCATCGAGAAGGGCGTCAGTTCCTTGTCGGCGTCCTGCACCAGGCCTCCGCCGCGTCGCTCGGTGGTGACCCAGTCGGCCCGGGCATCGCGCGCCTCTTCGAAGACCGCGCGCAGTGTCTCCAATGTCTCCTCGTTGCCGGTGTTGATCAGGTCGCGCAGGTACTGAAGGTCGGCAATGGCGGCGTCGACCCAGCGCACGATGTTCTCGCGGTTGGTAGCGCAGATGTCCCGGTACATCTCCGGGCTGCCCGCCGCCAGGCGCGACACGTCGCGGAAGCCGCTGGACGAAAGCTGGCGGATGTCCCGCCACTGGGAATCCTTCCGCACGGTGCGCATGAGCGAGACGGAGAGCAGCATCGGGAGGTGGCTGATGGCGGCCACAAACCCATCGTGCTCGTGCGCGTCGACGAAGAGCGGCTCGGCCTCCAGCGCGGAGATCATGCCCAGGACGGTCTGAACGGCCTCTTCACTCGCGGTGACGGTGGGGCAGACCGCCCACGTTGCCTGCTTGAACAGGTCGGCCTCGGCGCCCTCCACGCTCTGGGTCTTCCCGGCCATCGGGTGCCCGCCGACGAAGTGGATCGTGGGCGGGAGGATCTCGGCTGCCCAGGAGAGAACGTCGGCCTTGGTGCTGCCTGTGTCGGTGACAACCACGCCGTCCCGGCCGTGCTCGGCAATCGACTGCAAGACCTCACGTACGGCCCCGACGGGCGTGGCGATGATGATGAAATCGGCGCTCTCGATCGCGTTGGGGAGGTTCCACTCCGTGCGGTCCACCGCGCCCAGCTTCTTGGCGTAGTTCTGCACGTCGAGGCTGACGTCGAAGCCGGAGATCTCAAGGACCGGCTCACGCCGGCCGTTATCCGTCGCCCAGCGCTTGAGCCCCAATCCAATGGATGCGCCGATCAGGCCGAGCCCGATGATCGAGACCCTCTGCATTGCTCACCCTTCGCGTGACAGCCGCGCGTGGTCGTGGGGAAAACCCCGACGTGAGTATATCAAACAGCGTGGATAAGACGACGCGGAACGACTCCCAGTCGTGGGCCGCGTGCTGCTTGTCTGCGTGACGTTGGTCGCCGCCGGGTGGATCCCGGTCAGGAACCACGTCATCGGAGTGGGAGCAGTCTTCTGGCGCCGGGCCGTGGTCTCGTGAACACCCGAGCCCGCCGAGCTACGGCTCGTAGGGTGTTACCAGGGTGGCGGCGATCCAACCCTCGGTGCCGTCTTCCAGGCGACAGCGCATCCAGGTGGTGTTGCCCGTCTGCTGCTCCTCGCCCAGGAACTGGAGGAGGGTACCCGGGGCGAGGGTACGGATCGGCGGTGAGATCGTGTTCGGTCCCGAGCGGAAGTTCACGTCGGTGTTGGCGCTCACCCGGTGTGTCGCCTGCCAGGTCGGCGTGGGCGTCGGTGGCTCGGGGGTTGGTTCAGGTGTCGGCGTCGCCTCAGGCGTGGCAGCCGCGGCCACCTCCGTCGGGGCCGGTGTCGCATCGGCGGCGCCGCTCGGGATGAAGTCGCTCAGGTAGGGGCCGAGCCGGACGTAGATCCAGATGAAGCCCGCGATGATGATGAGGATGCTGATTGCCATGCTCAGACCGATCAACATCCCCGACCGGCGCGAGCGTTGACGCAACCTCGAAGTCAGACTCGGCTCGACCATTGTCCCCCGCATCGCCTGACACACGCCGGCTCACCACGACGTGTGCATCCTGCCGGTATCCCGTTTCCGGGCGATTATACTACGCTGGGAACCGGCCGCCGCCGTGCTGCGGTCCGTCGGCGTTCAGTCCGGACGCTCCCAACGGGGCACACCGGGCGGCACGACCGGGCGGGATTGGTCGTCACAGGGACGGAGGGACGCGATGGCGCAGTTCAAGAACTTCATCGGTGGTAAGTGGGTGGACTCGCGCTCTGGTGAGGAATTCGAGCGCACCAACCCGGCCACCGGTGAGCTGATCGGCACGTTTCCCAAGAGCACCGAGGAGGACGTCCAGGCCGCGGTCGAAGCGGCGCGCGAGGCCTTCAAGCGCTGGCGGCTCTTCCCGGCGCCGAAGCGGGGTGAAATCCTCTACCGGGTCGGCCAGCTCCTGATCGAGCGCAAGGAGCAACTGGCTCGGGAGATGACCGAGGAGATGGGGAAGGTCCTCACCGAGGCGCGCGGAGACGTGCAGGAAGGCATCGACATGACCTTCTACATGGCGGGCGAAGGGCGCCGCCTGTGGGGTCAGACGACGCCGTCTGAGCTGCCCAACAAGTGGAACATGTCGGTGCGCAAGCCGCTGGGGGTAGTCGGCGTGATCACCCCGTGGAACTTCCCCCTGGCGATCCCGACCTGGAAGATCATGCCCGCCCTCGTCGCCGGGAACACCGTGGTGTTCAAACCCGCGAGCTATACCTCGCGCATGGCCGTGCGGCTGGTCGAGATCTTTCAGGAGGCCGGCCTGCCCGACGGCGTGATCAACCTGGTCATGGGCAGCGGCGAAACCGTCGGGAATGCCATCCTGCGCCATCCGGACGTCGCGCTCATCTCCTTCACCGGCTCGACCGACACCGGCACCCACGTTTCCGTCGAGGGCGCGCGCCTGGGCAAGCGGGTATCGCTGGAGCTGGGCGGTAAGAACGCTATCATCGTCACGGACGACGCCGACATCGACCTGGCGGTAGACGGGATCCTCTGGAGCGCCTTCGGCACCTCCGGCCAGCGCTGCACGGCGGCCAGCCGCGTCATCGCCCACCGCGCGATCCAGCAGGAACTGGTGGAGAAGCTGGCGGCGCGCGCCGGCGGGATGCGGCTCGGCTACGGCCTGGAGGAGACGACCGACGTCGGACCGCTGGTCAGCGCCTCGCAGTTGGAGCGGGTCCACTCCTATATCGCCGTTGGGCAGGACGAAGGCGCCGAGCTGGTGGTGGGCGGCAAGATCGCTCGCGACGGTGCGCTGGCCCGCGGCCACTTCCACGAGCCGACGATCTTCAACAACGTCAAGCCGACCATGCGCATCGCGCAGGAGGAGATCTTCGGCCCGGTGACGGCGATCATCCCGGTGGACAGCCTGGACGAGGCGATCGAGGTTGCCAACGGCGTGAAGTACGGGCTGTCGGCCGCGATCTACACCCGGGATGTGAACAAGGCCTTCCGGGCGATGCAGGACATCTTCACCGGCATCCTGTACGTCAACGCCGGGACGATCGGCGCGGAGATCCACCTGCCGTTCGGCGGCACCAAGGCGACCGGCAACGGCCACCGCGAGGCGGGCCAGGCCGCGCTGGATGTGTTCACCGAGTGGCAGAGCATCTACGTCGACTACAGCGGCCGCCTGCAGCGAGCGCAGATTGATACGTAGGGGGAGCGTACCCCTCACCCCCAACCCCTCTCCCACAAGGGGAGAGGGGGCTTTGTTTTGGATCTAGCTAGGTTGCCGGGGGGATGCTGGCAGCCGTGCCGTCGTAGCGGGCTGGGTCACGCGTTGACTCAGTTGCTGGTCGCTCCCGACCGAGGTGCCACACGAAGAAGGCGAGGGCCAGGATGATGCACCAGGCGAACGTGGATGGCCCCGGTTCGGTGGATATCGGCGGAGGGAAGAAGCTGGTTATCGGCGGAAGGAAGAGCATCAGCCCCGTCCCGACC
>NZ_JADGHZ010000111.1 GCF_019683595.1 Sphaerobacter sp.
GGGAGGAGATGGGTGGGGCGGGTGGGGTTGCGTTCGAGCTTCTGACGCAGGTAGCGCATGTAGGTGCGCAGGTATTCCACCTCGTCGCGGTACTCCGCACCCCAGACCTCGGTCAGGAGTTGATCGTGCGGGATGACGCGGCCCGGCCGGCGCGCCAGTGCCACGAGCAGCCGGAACTCGGTCGGCGTCAGGTGGATATCCTCGCCGTCGCGCGTCACTCGGTGGGCGGCCAGGTCGATGACCAGATCGCCGACCGTGAGGCGCGCCGGCCCGGCGGTGAAGCCGCGGCTGCGGCGCAGCACCGCCTGGACACGAGCCAGCAACTCCTTGGCGCTGAAGGGCTTGGTCACGTAGTCGTCGGCGCCGAGCTCGAAGCCCCGGAGCTTGTCCGTCTCCTGGGTCCGGGCCGTCAGCATAATGATTGGTACGTCGGAGAACTCGCGGACGCGGCGGCAGACGTCGAAGCCGTCGATATCGCCGGGCAGCAGGAGGTCAAGCAGGATCAGGTCGGGCGCCTCCAGCGCGACCATCTCCAGCGCGTCGGCTCCGGTGCCGGCGGTCAGTACCCGGTAGTCGGCGGTGCGGAGGATCGATTCGATAAGACGGACCAGGCGCGGCTCGTCTTCGACGACCAGGATCGTGGCGTGGTGTGTCGACGACGGCACGCGCTAGCTCCCTTCCGTGTCTGGCTCGGTCGTGCGGGGCGCCAGCGGCAGGGTAAAGGAGAAGACCGTCCCCTGCCCAACGGTGCTCTCGGCCCAGATACGGCCGCCGTGCGCGCGGATGATGGCGTCGGAAATCGGCAGCCCCAGACCGGTGCCGGCCACACGGCGGCCGTTCGTGCTGGCGCGGAAGTACCGCTCGAACAGCTTGTTCAGGTGCTCGGGCGCGATCCCGATCCCCTGGTCGGCGACGCTGATGACCACCTCATCCCCCGCGACCCGGCCGCTCACGACGATCAGTCCGCCCTGCGGCGAGTACTTGACGGCGTTGTCCAGCAGGTTGCTCAGCACCTGATCGATCCGCAGCGCGTCGGCCATCACCGCCGGGAAGTCGGGCGGGAAGGAGAGGACGAAGCGGTGGCGATCGGTGCGGAGTGCGAGCTTGTCGATGGCGCGGCGGACCATGTGCGGCAGCAGGATCGGCTCCGGCTCGATCCGTAGCGCGCCGGCCTCGATGATCGAGGCGTCGAGCACGTCTTCGATCAGTTGCGTCAGGTGGTCGGTTTCGGCGTCGATGGCCAGCAAGAACTCGCGCCGGGTCTCTTCGTCCCAGTAGGCGTCCTCGAGGAGTAAGGCCGAGGCGTAGCCCTTGATCGACGCCAGCGGTGTGCGCATCTCGTGGGAGAGGATCGCCGCCAGATCCGACCGCAGGTGGGCGCCCTGGCTCGCCAGCCGGCCCGCGGGACGTGCCGCGCGCTGGTGATGGTCGATCGCGGCCGCGATCAGGGACGCGGCACGCCCGGCGCGGGCGTCGTCCCACCAGGCGGGTGGGTCGCCCCTCCGGCTGCCGGCGACGATGGCACCGAGGAGGTGCCCGTCATGGCGGAGCGGCAGGGCGACCTGCCAGGGGGCATCCGCAGGCGCCGGGGCCTCGAAGGGGCCGTCGTCCGCCGCGAGTGTCACATGCCACTCCAGCCCGTCGCCGAGTGCCGCGCTCAGCAGCCCAGGGAGTGCGGTGAGCAGGTCATCGAGGCTCAGCGGCCTGAAGAGACCGCGCACCAGGTCGTCCAGGTCGGCGGTGGTCTGCTTGGTGAGCCCGGTCGTCACGGCCATCGACGTCCTCCATGCCTGATACGCTCGCCCCGCTCGCGGCGTGCCAGGCCCACTGGCACAATGATAGCCCGAGTCGGGCGAAGCCGCGCTGGACGGGTCTGGTAGCATGACCAGAGAGCGGAGCGGTGCTGCTCCGGCGTGGGGATGTGCTCCGGCTCGGAGGAGAACGGCCAGTGGAGACCGTGGACATCGCGAGCAAGATCATCAGCGTGCCGGTGCCCAACGACGGCATCATGGAAGAAGAGACGAACGCCTACATCATCCACTCCCCCGCGGAGGGAGGCCCGGCCGTGGTCGTCGACCCCGGGTCGGCGGCGGGGACCGAGACGATCCTGGCCGCGCTGGCGCGGCTGGGTAACCCACCGGTGCGCGATATCCTCCTAACCCACGCCCACGTCGATCATGCCGCCGGGGCGGCGGCGCTGCGCGAGGCGACGGGCGCGCCGATCTGGCTGCATCCGGACGACCTGCCAGTCGCCGAGCGGCTGAAAGAGCCCCTTCCCGTGGACCACTACCTGGCCGATGGGCAGACCGTCGAGGTCGCCGGGTTGGTCTTCGACGCGGTGCTGACGCCGGGGCACGCCGCGGGGCATATCGTCTTCGTCGAGCGCACCACCGGTGTGACGCTCGCGGGGGATCTGGTACACGGGCGCGGCACGGTCGGCATTTTCCCGCCTTTCGGCAGCATGCGCGCCTACCTGGCGTCGCTCCAGCGCCTGCTCGACCGCGGTGTCACCCGGCTGCTGCCGGGACACGGCCCGGTGATTGAGGACGGCCCGGCCACGCTGCGGCGCTACATCGAGCACCGCCTGGCGCGCGAGGAGGAGATCGCCCGGCACCTGGCCGCCGGAGTCACCACCATCCCCGACCTCGTCGCGCGCATCTATCCCGACCTGGCCCCACGGAACGTGTTCGCAGCCCGGGCGACGGTGTACGCGCACCTGGAGAAACTGATCGAGGACGGGCGCGTCGTCCAGGAGGGCGCGGACGAGCAGGCGACGTACCGGCTGGTCCGTTAGAGCCGCCATCATCCGCGTGCGTTTGAACCCAAAGGGTTGACAAGCCGGCACACGTGTGGTACTGTACATACACGATCCCGAGGAGTCGACCGATGGATCGACGCACAGCTACCGGGGCCCACCCTCGGGGCTGATCCCGACCCAACCGGGAAGCCGGGGCGGTCGGCCGCGAACCAGGAAGCTGGGGAGCGGTCGCTGGCACGAGCGAACCAGGGCAGCCGGCGCTCGCCGGCAAGCCGGGAACGTATCGGCTGGTGGGATAGCGTCGAAACGCAGGCTCGTCGGGATCGTTTTTTTGTGTCCGAGAACCGCTTGATTTCCCCGTGTGACACTCAAAGAACACGCCGGGGGCGACGACTCCTCACCGCGTGACGTGTCCCGCGTCACAACCGGCGGAGATGGAGCACGTCGACGTGCCCTGGCTCGTGGTAGACGGTGAGGCTGCCGACGAAGAGCGCGTGCATCCCGGGGTGCGCGTGGCCGGTGGCGACGAGTTGCTCACCGATATCGTGGACCAGCGTCTCGGTGTCGCTGGCGAACTCCATCACTACCGTCTCCACGCCCCACACCAGCGCGAGCTGGTTCGCGACGAACTCGCTGTTGGTCACGGCGACGATCGGGACGGCCGGCCGCTCGCGGGCCACCTCGCGGGCGGAGTAGCCGCTGCGGGTGATGACGGCAATCAAGTTGACCAGCGTCGAGCGGCGGGCGAGGTCGCTGGCAGCGCGGGCCATAGTTGAGGCGATCGTGTCGGCTCGGTCGCTCTGCGGCCGTGGGCTCACTGGGAAGGCGGTCTCCACCGTGCGGGCGATGCGGTCCATCATCTCGACGGCCTCCACCGGGTACTTGCCGGTCGCCGTCTCACCCGAGAGCATGACCGCGTCGACTCCGTCGAGCACGGCATGGGCGACATCGCTCGTCTCGGCGCGCGTCGGCAGCGGCTGACTGGTCATCGACTCCAGCATCTGCGTGGCGATGATCACCGGTTTCCCGTGGGATCGCGCCACCTCGATGATGTGCGTCTGGGCGATCGGTACCTCCTCCGGCTGGAGCTGCACGCCCAGATCCCCCCGAGCGACCATGAGCGCGTCGGCCACGTGGCTAATCTCGTGGATGGCGCGCAGCGCCTCGGGACGCTCGATCTTGGCGACCACCGCGGCGCGGCCGCCGTGCCGGCGCAGCTCGTCGCGGACCATGATGATGTCCGCCGGGGCCGTGACGAAGCTCACGCCGAGGTATTCCAGGTCGTGCTCCGCGGCGAAGGCGATGTCGGTCGCCTCGGTGGCTGAGAGCGTGCGAGCCGGCGCCGGTACACCCGGCACGGTGACGCCCTGGCGGCCGCGCAGGCGCCCGCCGCGCACCACGCGCGCCGTCACACTGTCTCCCTGACGCGCGGTGACGATCAGTTCGATCAGGCCGTCGCTCATCAGCACCCGCTGCCCGGCGCCCAGCGCGCCGACCAACTCCGGATCGTCGATCGAGATGCGATCGGGCTCCAGGGGATCGTCGCCCGCCGTCAGCCGGACCAGCGCGCCCCGCTCCAACATGATCGCCTCGCCGTCCGCGGCCGGGCCGGTGCGTGGTTTGGGGCCGGCCAGGTCCTGCAGGATGCCGACGTGGCAGCCGGTCTCGCGCGCGACGGCGCGGATGATCCGCACAATCGCGTAGCGTTCCTCGACGGCAGTGTGGGCGGTGTTGATGCGGATCACGTCGGCGCCAGCGCGGATCATGCGCTCCAGCGTCTGCGCATCCCAGGAGGCGGGGCCGATCGTTGCCACGATCTTGGTCTTTCGGGCGCGGCGTGGGACGTTCACGATGCTGGTACTCCTCAACTAACCCGCCGGGCGGGATCGCGCTGCGCCTGCTTTTCGATGGCCCGGCATCCACGATACCACGCACTGGTCGTGCCCGGTAGAGCGGCCGGAAATCGGGCCGACAGTGGGACGACGCGCGTCGGCCATCGCCCCGTGTAGGTGAAAAACTTCACAGAGCGAAAATCACTGTTCTCGCGCACCGAGAACTGGGCGCGTACTCATTAACCGTGAAGTTGTTGCATTCTTAGGGAATTGTCGCTAGAATAGCCTTACTCGCGACAATCCATCACCGTGTTCACATGAGTTCGCATGGATGGGAGGTGCGCCAGAGCCTGGAGAGCAGCCCATGGACATGTCCCGTGCGTGAGCGGGCCGGCGGGCCGGGTATGGGGACTCGCTCGCCTGACACCCTGCTGCAGCCGTGCAGGCCACTCGGCGGGGCATGGGTTCCTGGCCTTGTCGGAGACTACCGCGGTGACTCGCTGCAGATAAGCGTTCCGGCACGCAGTGACACAGGAGGAGGAACCGTATGTCCAGCGGGGCACTTTCAGCGTCCACACCCGCGGATCGTCGAGGGGATGCCAGCATCTTTCGGATCATCGGCGCCTCGGCCGTGGGCACGATGATCGAGTGGTACGACTTCTATATCTTCGGCAGCCTGGCTGCGGTCATATCCCTGCACTTCTATCCCAGCGGTAATCAAGTAGCCGCCCTGCTCGCCACGCTGGCGACCTTCGGGGCCGGGTTCGCGGCGCGTCCCTTCGGCGCGCTCTTCTTCGGCCGCATCGGCGACCTGGTCGGCCGCAAGTACGCGTTCCTGGTCACGCTCTTGATCATGGGCGGGGCGACGTTCGTCATCGGTCTCCTGCCCGGCTACGGCACCATCGGTATTTTCGCGCCGATCTTGCTCGTCACGATTCGTGTTCTCCAGGGCCTTGCCCTCGGCGGCGAGTACGGTGGCGCCGCCGTCTACGTCGCCGAGCACGTACCCGACAACAAGCGAGGCTTCTACACCAGCTTCATCCAGACGACCGCGACGCTCGGCCTGTTCCTGTCCCTGCTCGTCATCCTGGCCGTGCGTGAGTCGATGTCGCAGTCGTCGTGGGAGAGTTGGGGCTGGCGCGTTCCGTTCCTGCTCTCGATCTTCCTGGTCGCAGTGTCGCTCTTCATCCGGCTCCGCCTGAAGGAGTCGCCGCTCTTCACCAAGATCAAGGACGCGGGTCAGACGTCCAAGGCGCCGGTCATGGAGAGCTTCGGCAGCAAGGCGAAGTGGCAGACGATCCTGCTGGTCCTCTGGGGCGCGGCTGCCGGGCAGGCGGTGGTCTGGTACACGGGCCAGTTCTACACGCTGAGCTGGTTGCAGAACGAGTCGACGGCGGGCGTGCCCTTCGTCGACACGAACTGGATCGTCGCCATCGGGCTGGCACTCGGCACCCCGTTCTTCATCGTCTTCGGTGCCCTCTCCGACCGCTTCGGCCGCAAGACGGTGATGATGGCGGGGAACCTGCTCGCCGCGATCTTCACCATCCCGGTCTTCGTCCTGATGCGGCACAACACGCCGGCCGGGGGTGACTACAACCCGGTGGTCCTCATCTTCTGCGTCTTCGTGCTGGTCCTCTTCGTGACGATGGTCTACGGCCCGATCGCCGCCTTCCTCGTCGAGTCGTTCCCGGCGCGGGTCCGCTACACCTCGGTGTCGCTCCCGTATCACATCGGGAACGGCTATTTCGGTGGCTTCCTCCCGCTGATCGCCACGGCGCTGGTCGTCGCCGCGCAGGACAACAGCTCCCTGTCGCAGTACGCGCCGTACGTGGGCCTGATCTACCCGGTCACGGTGGCGGCCATCACCTTCATCGTCGGCTCGCTCCTGCTGCGGGAGACGAAGGACAACACGATCGAGGGGATCGAGACGCGCCAGCGGGGGTACTCGCCGGCCATCTTCGGCTCCCTGGTCGGCCTGACCATCGTGGCGCTGGTGGCGGCGGACCAGTTCCTGATGCCGACGCTGAACACGGAGACCCTCAACGTCCAGTGGTTCTTCCGTATCTTGGCGCTGCTCGTCGTCGTGATCAGCGCGGTGGTCACGGTCCGGCACCGGCGGATCTACGGCATCGAAGAGCAGGAGGATCTGGCTCTCGAAGGGCGCTAACCGCCCCGCACCCCACGCGGTCACCGGACGAGCGCCTGCCGCGTACGGCAGGCGCTCTGTCTTTTGCGCCCGACCCTGACCCCGGGTAGATCACGTGCCGAAACGGAATCCGAGCGGCAGCGTCCGCATCGCGAGAACCATGATAGGATGACGCAGGAGGGTGTCCCGGGCCGCGGTGCGAGGCGGCGGCTCAGCGAGGGGAGGGCGGTATGCCGATCGAACTCACCAGCTACCGCATCGAGAAGCCGGACGACGTCAACATCATCTTCGGGCAGAGCCACTTCATTAAGACGGTCGAGGATCTCCATGAGGCGCTCGTCGGCAGCGTGCCGGGCATCCAGTTCGGCCTCGCGTTCAGCGAGGCGTCCGGCGACCGCTTGGTGCGCTGGAGCGGGACGGACGAGGAGTTGATCGCGCTGGCCCAAAAGAACGTGCTGGGCATCGCCGCGGGGCACTGCTTCCTCATCATGCTGCGCAACGCGTACCCGATCAACGTCCTTCCCGCCGTGCGCGCCGTGCAGGAGGTCTGCACCATTTTCTGCGCCACGGCCAACCCAACGGAAGTCATCCTGGCGGACGTGGGCGAGGGCCGGGCAGTGCTCGGCGTGGTGGACGGGTACAAGCCGCTTGGGGTGGAGACCCCGGAGCAGGTTCGGGCGCGACAGGATCTGCTTCGTCGGTTCGGCTACAAGCTGGGCCCCGGGAGTGCCTAAGCGGCCAACGAGAAGCCGGGCGAGCATCCATATTGCTACGGTTTGGATGAGAAAGGGCCGCATTTGCGTGGCTCTGCCTCACGTGTTGGGGTAGAATCCGGAGTTGAATGCGTGTGCGGCTCGTGCCCGCGGGCCGGGACGGTGATGGGGCGAGGAGACCCCGCCGACCAGCAGCACTCCGGAGCATTCCCCTGGGCACGTACAGCGTCATAGTCTGGAGGCAGTGTAGGTATGACAAGCCCAGACGGCAGCCGAACCAAGGATCTGACGCTGGGGAAGGATGACCTGCTCCATCTCTACCGGCAGATGGTGGCGATTAGGAAATTCGAGGAGCGGGCGGCGGAGCAGTACGCGCACGGCAAGATCGGCGGGTTCCTGCATCTGTATATCGGCGAAGAGGCGATCGCCGTCGGCGCCATCGATGCCATGGAAGACCGCGATCACGTCGTGACCCACTATCGCGATCATGGCTATGCGATCGCGTTGGGGACCGACCCGCGTCGGCTGATGGCCGAGCTCTTCGGCCGCTCCACGGGCGTCGCCGGTGGCCGCGGCGGCTCGATGCACTTTGCCGACCCCGAGCACAACTTCTGGGGCGGCTACGCGATCGTCGCGGGTCACCTGCCGATCGCGACCGGCCTGGCGCTGGCCAGCCAGTACCTCGAACAGAACTACGTCGTCCTCTGCTTCTTCGGTGATGGGGCGACGAACAACGGTGCCTTCCACGAGTCGCTCAACTTCGCGTCCCTCTGGAAGCTACCGGTTCTCTTCATCTGTGAGAACAACCAGTACGGCATGGGCACCGCCGTCGAGTACGCCTCCGCGGTGCGGGAGATGGCGAAGAAGGCGATTGCCTACGACATCCCGGCGGAGCGGATCGACGGCCAGGACGTGCTGGAAGTGCGGGAGGCGGTCAAGAAGGCGCTTGACCACTGCCGCGCGGGCAATGGCCCGTTTTTCCTTGAGGCGCTGACCTACCGCTTCCGCGGCCACTCGATGGCCGACCCCGAGGCGTATCGCACCAAGGAAGAGGTCGAGGAGTGGCGGCGGGAGGATCCGATCCTCCGCTTCCGCGGCAAGCTCCTCGCCGAGGGGGTGGCGACCGAGGATGAGCTGAATGCCATCGACAGCGAGGTCGATGCGCAGATGGAGGAAGCGGTGCGCTTCGCCGATGAGAGCCCGGTGCCGGATCCGTCCACGTTGACCGATTACGTGTACACGGAGCCGGTAGCGGTACGCTAGAGCGACCGCATCGCTCGGAGCAGGGGAGACGACAGGCGACATGGCGCGAGAGATTACTTACCGCGACGCGCTCCGGGAGGCCCTCCGCGAAGAGATGGACCGCGACGAGCGCGTCTTCCTCATGGGCGAGGACATCGGGGCCTACGAAGGCTCCTACGTGGTCACCCGCGGCTTCCTGCAGGAGTACGGCAGGAAGCGGGTGAGGGACACCCCGATCTCCGAGCTGGCGATCGTGGGGCTCGCCAACGGGGCAGCCATGGGCGGGCTGCGCCCGGTGGTCGAGTTGATGACGATCAACTTCAGCCTGCTGGCGATGGACCAGATCGTCAACCACGCCGCCAAGATCCACTACATGTTCAACGGCCAGTTCACGGTGCCGATCGTGATCCGGACCGCCTCCGGCTGGGGGCAGTTGGGCGCGACCCACTCGCAGACCTTTGAGGCGTGGTACGCGCACGTGCCCGGGCTGCGGGTGGTCATGCCGGCGACCCCGAAGGACGCCAAGGGGTTCTTGAAGTCTGCCATCCGCAGCGACGACCCGGTGATGTTCATCGAGCACTCGCTGATCTACCGTAACCGGGGCGAGGTGCCAGAGGGCGAATACCTGCTGCCGCTGGAAGGCGCGGAGGTTCGCCGCGAGGGAACCGATGTCACCATTGTCTCCTGGTCGCGCGGCTACTACCTGGCGATGGGCGCCGCGGAGGAACTGGCGCGCGAGGGGATCGAGGCCGAGGTGATCGACATGCGGGTGCTGCGCCCGCTCGACACCGACACCGTCGTCCGCTCGGTGCAGAAGACCAACCGGCTGGTCATCGTCGAGGAGAGCTGGCGGACCCTGGGCATGGGCGCGGAGATCGCGGCGGCGGTCCAGGAGCAGGCGTTCGACTATCTGGACGCCCCGATCGCACGGGTCGGGAGCGTCGAGGTGCCGATGCCGTACGCCAAGAACCTCGAACGGCTGGTCATTCCCGGCAAGGACGAGGTGGTGGCGGCGGTCCGTGAGGTGTTGTACCGCGATCTCGCGGCAGCCCGCTGACGCGCCGGATCAGCACAGCATCGAGCAGAGGAGCAACGGATGGCCAAGACGGTCGTGATGCCCCAGATGGGCTACGACATGGATGCAGGGACGCTCCTGCGCTGGCTGAAGCAGGAGGGCGAACGGGTCGAGCGGGGCGAGCCGATCGCCGAGATCGAGACCGACAAGGTCAACCTCGAGATCGAGTCGTTCGAGTCCGGCGTCGTCCGCAAGCACCTCGTCAGCGAGGGCCAGACCGTCCCGGTGGGTGAGGCGATCGCCATTGTCGGCGACCCGGACGAGCCGATCGACGTGCCGGAGACCCCGGCGCGGACCGAAGCGACGGTGCCCGAAGCCGGCGCCGCTGCCGCCCCCAGCCCCACCGACGGTGTCCGCGAGGCGCCGCAGCCGGAGCCCCAGCCCCAGCCGGTGGCGCAGGTGGTCGAACGCGCGCCGGGCGAGCGCGTGCGCGCCTCGCCGCTGGTCCGCCGTCTGGCCGCTGAGCACGGCATCGATCTGAGCACCGTCGCAGGCTCCGGCCCCGGCGGGCGGATCGTCAAGGAAGACATCATGCCGCTGATCGGCCGCCCGGCCGCTCCCGCGGTTGCGCCCGAACCGGCGGCTCCGGCCGAGCCCGCTGCTGCCCCGGTCGCGCCGGTCGCGGCTCCCGCAGCAGTGGCCGCGCCAGCGGGCGCGCCGCCGAGCGAGCTGCGCGACCTCTCGCGCATGCGCCAGACCATCGCCCGTCGCATGACCGAGAGCTTCCAGGCGCCCCACTTCTACGTCACCACCACGGTGGACATGGGCGCGGCGCTGGCCCTGCGCCAGCAGATCAACGAGCAGGTCGAGGCGGAGCAGAAGGTCTCGGTCAACGACTTGATCGTGCGAGCCACGGCGCTGGCGCTGCGCAAGTTCCCGATGCTCAACGCGAGCTTCGCGGGCGACCAGGTGCGCGTCTACGAGCGGATCGACATCGCCATCGCCGTCGCGGTGGAGGGCGGGCTGATCACCCCGTTCATCCCGGACACCGACCGCAAGTCGCTGGGCGAGATCGCGACGATCACCAAGGACCTGATCCAGCGCGCCCGCGAGGGTGGCCTGCGCCCCGAGGAGTACCAGGGCGGCACCTTCACCATCAGCAACCTCGGCATGTACGACGTCGAGAGCTTCATCGCGGTGATCAACCCGCCGCAGGCGGCGATCCTGGCGATCGGCAGCATCCGCAAGGAGCCGGTGTACCAGGACGGCGCGTTCGTGCCGGTCGACCTGATGCGCATCACCATCTCGGCGGACCACCGGGTCACCGACGGTGCCGAGGCGGCGCGCTTCCTGGCCGAGGTCAAGCGGTACCTCGAGAAGCCGATGCTGCTGGCGATCAGCTAGCATCGCGGGCCCAGCTCATCCGACGCATCCGACTGGGGCGGGTTTTCCGCCCCAGTCGCGCATTTTGGCAAGCTCGCCCCGCCCAAACCCGAATTCACCAATTCATGGGCTAAGGGGGTTGACAGACGGGCACCGCAGTGCTACTCTGATTATGCGGTCCCGAGGAGTTGTTCGAAGGGCCGGCGCACTTCCAGATCGGCCAACCGATGTGGAAGTTCCAGACCAAACCGGGAAACCGGGGAGGTTGATCGCATCAGAGGCAACGATGATGCGGTCGTCGGTACGGGCCATACGGGAATCCGATGAGGAAACCCGGAGTGGGAGAGACCGGCAGGATGGCGTCGGAAACCACGAGGCTCGTCGGGATCGCGTTTTTGTGCCCCATTCTTGTGCCCTAGAGACAATGATCGATCGCCGTGGTGGCTGTTGGACCGTGGGTGAGTGGTCCGCTTGCACGTTCCCCGGGGCTGGGTGGTGTGACGGATCCCGGATCGCGGCGCGGGGGCGGGGGGGAGGCCCCCCCGCCCCCCCCCCCC
>NZ_JADGHZ010000112.1 GCF_019683595.1 Sphaerobacter sp.
GGTGCGTCTACCCGGCTGGGGACAGCACTCACACCCCGCAGTGGATCCCGCCTCCCGGCGCGTGCCCGGCGGCTAACGGAGTTTGACGAATTATGTGGGTTTCCGCCGGTCGGCACGCGCCAGGCGGCTGTAGCCCCGGGCACGTGCCGCCAGTGTGGATCCTCACGTCACCCCTGGTGGACTGGCCAGCCGATGCCGTCAGGACCCGAAGTCGAGCGTCGCCATGTAGGTGCCGCTCCCGCCCTGGCCCGCGAACGAGCCGTGGCCGGTGAGGCCCTCTAGATCACCGGTGCCGCTGCCCTCAACGACGGTGAAGGCGCCGTGTCCTGTGCCCGTCGTTGTGTCGAGGACGACCGCGTCATGGAACTGCACCGTCCCGGTCTGTCCGTCGATGACCCCATTGAACGTCTCCAGCGCGAGGCACACGGCGTGGCCCGAAGGGTGCATCGCACAGGTGCCAACGATGACCGAGGTGCCCGTGGCGGTGCCGGTCAGTTCGTCCTGCTCCATGAAGTCGAAGAGTGTGAAGTGGCCGACGGTCCGTTCGTTGCCCGTCTGGAAGCTGACCTGGGTGAATTGGCCCACGGCCTGAGTGGGTTGTGCGCTCGCGACATTAGGGTAGGCGGCCGCCAGCATCATCACGAGGGCCAACGATACGGCGACCAGCCACCGTGCAGGGCTCGCAGCCAGCGCCCGTCGCATTGCCGTCCCCATGGTGCGTCCTCCTTTCGTGCCGCCGGTCTCAAGACCACGCAGTCGTTCGGTACGTGACGCGTCCTCGGTCCGGCACCGCGGCGGTCGACGGTCACAGCCGGGAGCCGCCTCCGCGGCGATGTACAATGTGCCCAGACTACCCTGGTCTATGACTTATGTCAACCGTTGCGTTGCGTTCCATCGGGGAGGCCGGTAGGGGAGGGGACAACCGGCACCGGCGGATACGCTGCTTTGGAATGACGACGCCCCCGGCGGGGGGCGAGGCGGTGCACCTCGCCCAGGTCACGGGGGCGTCGGATGGCTCTGTAACTGAACAGCGCGCCAGCGCCGCGTGCCTATGCGGTCGCGTGCACGGATCGGCCCACGGCGATGTTGAGCGCCCGGTCGAGGTCGTCGATGATGTCCTCAACGTCCTCGATGCCGATCGAGAGACGCAGCAGATCGGGCGTGACCCCGGCGGCAAGCTGCTCCTCCTCGCTGAGCTGCTCGTGGGTCGTCGTGGCCGGGTGGATGATGAGCGACTTGGCGTCGCCCACGTTGGCGAGCAGCGAGAAGAGCTGGACGTTGTCGATCACGGCGCGGCCGGCTTCGATGCCGCCCTTGACGCCGAAGTTCAACACCCCGCCGAAGCCGTGCTCGAGCTGCTCACGTGCGACGTCGTGATAGGGGTGGCTCTCCAGGCCGGGATAGTTGACCCACTCGACGCGGGGGTCGTCTTCCAGCCAGCGGGCGACGGCCAGCGCGTTCTCGCAGTGGCGCTCCATGCGCAGCGAGAGCGTCTCCAGACCCTGGAGGAAAAGGAAGGCGTTGAACGGCGAGAGGGCCGGGCCGAGGTCGCGCAGGGGCTCGACGCGGGCACGCACGATGTAGGCGAGGTTGCCGAAGCGCTCGACGTACTCCTCCATCTTGGGGAACTTGCCGTTGGTCCAGTCGAAGCGCCCGCCGTCGACGATGATGCCGCCGATGCTGGTGCCGTGGCCGCCAATCCACTTCGTCGCCGAGTGGACCACGATGTCGGCCCCGTGCTCGATCGGCCGGCAGAGGTACGGCGTGGCGAAGGTGTTGTCCACGATGAGCGGCACGCCCACTTCGTGGGCAATCGCCGCGACGTCGCGGATGCGCACCACGTCGAGCCGCGGGTTGCCGATCGTCTCCATGTAGAGCGCGCGGGTCTTGTCGGTGATCGCCTCGCGGAAGTTGTCGAGGTTCGACGGGTCGACGAAGCGCGTCGTGATGCCGTGCTTCGGCAGGGTCACGCTGAACAGGTTGTAGGTGCCGCCGTAGAGGCTGGCGGCCGAGACGATTTCGTCTCCCGCTTCAAGGAAGGTGAAAATGGCGAGCGACTCCGCCGCCTGGCCGGAGGCGGTCGCCAGCCCGGCGACGCCCCCTTCGAGCGAGGCGACGCGCTGCTCGAAGACGTCGTTGGTGGGGTTCATGATGCGGGTGTAGATGTTGCCGAACTGCTCCAGCGCGAACAGTTGGGCGGCGTGCTCCGCGTTGTGGAAGACGAACGACGTCGTCTGGTAGATCGGCACCGCGCGGGCCGTCGTGGTCGGGTCCGGCTGCTGGCCTGCGTGGACCTGCCGGGTGTTGAATCCCCAACGCCGCTCGGTTCCGTTGCTCTCCGTCACCTGAAATAACTCCTCTCGATCACTCTGATCACTCGTGTTGCCTTGCGGCCGGAGGGGTCCGGCCGCGGTCGTCGGGCGTGACAGCGTCGCCACGCCACGGCGGAGGCCGTGCCTCGTCGCCTTGCACGGCTACGGCTCCTCGATGAAGGACTTGATGACCGGCGCGAACAGGTGAAAGTCCTTGAGGAAGGCATCGTGCCCGTTGGGCGAGTCGAGCTCGTAGTAGCGCGCGTCGCGTCCCAGGCGCTGCAGGTGCTCGACGATCTCCCGACCGTAGCTGGGCAGGAACAGGATGTCGGAGCGAATGCTGATCGACAGCGTCCGCGCCCGGATGCGGGCCAGCCCTTCCTCGTACCCGCCGCGATCGCGACCCAAGTCGTGCGAGTCCATCGCACGGGTCAGGTAGAGATAGGAATTGGCGTCGAAGCGGCGTACGAGCTTGTCCCCCTGGTAGTGCAGGTAGCCCTCGATGTCGTAGCGGGTCAGGAACTCCGGCCAGGTGGTGTAGCGGGCCTCCGGCCGGCGTCCGAAGCGGGCCTGCATCAACTCGTCGCTCTGGTAGGTGATGATGCCGACCATGCGGGCCAGGGCCAGGCCGCGGTCAGGCCCCATGCCAGGCTCGTACTCGCCGTTGCGCCAGGCCGGATCGAGCATGATCGCGCGCCGCTGCACCTCGTTGTAGGCGATCCCCTGCGGGCTGAAGCGGCCGGACGTGGCGATGGGTACGATGCGGTCGACGTTCTCCGGGAACATGGCCGCCCATTCCAGCGCCTGCATCCCGCCGAGCGAGCCGCCGATCACCGCATGCAGCCGCCGGACGCCGAGCCGCTCCAGCAGCCGGGCCTGCGCCGCGACCATGTCGCGGACGGTGATCGGGGGGAAGCGCAGGTTGTAGCGCGTACCGGTGCGCGGGTCGATCGAGCACGGTCCGGTCGATCCGTAGCAGCTCCCGAGCAGGTTGGAGCAGACGACGAAGAAGCGGTCGGTGTCGATCGGGCGCCCGGGGCCGACCAGCGGCTCCCACCAGCCCGGCTTGTCGTCCGGGCCGTGCGAGGCGACGTGGCTGTCGCCGGTCAGGGCGTGGGTGACGAGGACGGCGTTGTCGCCGTTTGCGTTCAGCTCGCCCCAGGTCTCGTAGGCCAGCTCGACATATGGGATCGTGTCGCCCTGCTCCGTGATGAACGGCGCATCAGGCGTGGCGATCGTGAGCGAGCGGCGAGTCGATACGGTCGATGCATCGGTCGTGATGGTCACGTTCCCCTCCCGCGGCGGTCAAGGTTGCTTAGCCCTGGTGCCTGCCATCGGCCGGGGCGGGGAATGAAAAGCGCCCGTCCCCGGCCTCGGGGACGGGCGCTTGAGCCCGTGGTACCACCCCGCTTCGCCCGCGCCTCGCGACGCGGACCTCAGTGGGTGCAGATGCACCCCGACCTGGATAACGGAGGTCAACCCGACGGTACCTACTGAGGGCGGTTGCCCCGTTCAGCCCGCGGCTCGGAGGTCATCTTCACCCGGCACCCGTGCGCCGCCTTCCACCGTCGCGGCTCGCTGGAGCCGTGGTCTCCGGGCTACTCTCCTCGTCATCGCCGTTGCTGGCTGCCTGCTTGGTTGTGGGAGGGATCAAAAAACCCTCCACACCAGGTGGAGGGTGGCCTTCTTGATGTCGCTCATCGTGCGGACGCTGTCCGCCGGCATTGGCACCTGGCGCGATACGCGCTGGTTGCCGGGCTTCGCAGGGCCGTTCCCTCCACCACTCTGGATGAGCGCAGGCCATATTCACTTGTGGCGGTGATCGTACCGGAATCCCAGGGTCGCTGTCAAGTCCTCTTCCCTGAGATCCTCCGTTCACTCACAACTCGGCGTGGTCAAGGCACGACCGGGTGCACGTCCACCGGTTTGCCATCCTGTCGTGGAACGCGTCGAGTGCAGGGTTCGGTGGTGCCCAGGATCGGGATCAAGAGATCGTCGCCGCTACCGTAATGGTCAGTGTATTGCGCTGGTATTGCTCGGCAGGGTGTTGATCGGCTGAGCCGGACGAGGGGCCTGGGCATGGACACCACCGCCTCCAGCGCGTCGCTGCGCTTGTCGGCCGCGCTGCTGCTCGTGGGACAGATCCTGTACATCGTCGTCACGCAGTTCCACGCCGGTGGGGAGGCCAACGACCATCCCACCATCTTCGCCGTGTACGCCGGCAGTGGGACCTGGACGGCGGTGCACATCGGCCAGTTCGTGGCGATGGCGATCTTGCTCGCGGGGCTGTCCGCGCTCTGCTTCGGTGTGGACCTGCGGGTGGGCACGGCGAGATGGACGGGGCGATTCGGCGCCGTGTCGGCGGTGGTCGCGCTGGCGCTGTACGGCGCCCTCCAGGCCGTCGACGGGGTCGCCAACAAACAGGCTGACGCTGCGTGGGTACGTGCGCCCGACGCTGACAAGGCGGCCCGCTTCGCGAGTGCCGAGGCCGTCCGCTGGATCGAGTGGGGCATGCGGAGCTACCACGACTATACGCTTGGCCTGGCGTTGCTCCTGTTCGCCGTCGCGGTCGCGTGGACGGCGTGGATCCCGTTGCCCATCGGGGTTCTGATGGGTCTGTCCGGCGTCGTCTATCTGGTCCAGGGCTGGGTGGTTGGTGCCGAGGGCTTTTCCCAAGCGCTGTCGTTCGAGATCGTGCTGGCCTGGGTGCTGAGCTTGGTGTGGATGATCTGGCTCTTCATCGTCGCCTGGCGGACACCGGAGTCGGAGCTTCGGCGGCTGGAGGCGAAAGGGCGGGGTCGTCCTGGCACGATCCACTCTTCGTCCGGGTGATGGTGGGGCACCGGCTACCGCGCAAGGGAATTCCTGGACTGGCGACGCTGTCGTGTCCCGGGCGCCAATGGTACACCGCGTGCAACCGTCGCTTGGCGAGGATCAACGCCTGCGGCGTCCGGAACGTCCGAAACAGGTGTGAACCATGCAGCCAGCCGACCGGCAATCGACGATCGCGATCCTCCAGGGGCTCTACTACCTGCCCACCGGAATCTGGCCGCTTGTCAGCCTGCGCACCTTCATGGCCGTTACCGGCCCCAAGGTCGACGGCTGGCTGGTCAAGACCGTGGGCGCGCTGATCACGGTGGTCGGCGGGGTCTTGATGCTGGCGGGGCTGCGGGGTCGCGTGACGCCCGAGCTTCGCCTGCTGGCGGTCGGCAGCGCGGCCGGACTGGCCGCCGTCGATGTCGTCGACGTCGCTCGTCGGCGGATCTCTCCGATCTACCTGTTGGATGCCCTCGGCGAAGGGATCCTGATCGGCGCCTGGATCGCCGCGATGCGCACCGAGCGGCGCGTGCGAGGGCATCGAGTGGGGAGGCAACGTGCGCGCATCCGCAGGCGGAAACAGCGCGCGGTGCGGGCATAGGGGCAGCCGCGTGCGAATCGCGTGGTGATTCGGCCGAATGGTTGCCGCAGGGGTTCTTGACAAGCCGATCACCGATTCGCTACCGTGTTTCCAGCGCAGAAACAATTAGGTTGATCGACGCTGTTGGGTTCCAGCGCCAGATCGTGGCTCAAGCATACGGGCGTGAGGAGGAGCGAGGTCATGGCACATCGCGATGCTCGGCTCGTGGCACTCATCGAAGAGGCGCGGACACGGCGCTACAGCCGCCGGGACATCATCCGGCGGGGTCTGGCGTTGGGGCTCTCGATGCCCGCGATCGGGTGGGTTCTCGCGGCCTGCGGGGGCGGGGAAGCGGCATCGACCAGCCCACCCGGCGGCGCCGCGCCCGGTGGTACGCCCGCGGCCAGCCCCGGAGCGGGCTCACCGGCCGCAGGCGGTCCGGCGATCAAGGTCGGCGTGGTCACCTCGCTCTCCGGCGACGATGTCTTCGGCGGGAACCTTACCAAGCGCGGCTACGACTTCTGGGCCGAGACGATCAACGCGCAGGGTGGCGTCGAGATCGGGGGCCAGCGGTATCCGGTCCAGATGTCCTACGCCGACGACCAGAGCCAGCCGGCCACCGGAGCCGACGGCGCGGAGCGGCTCATCACCCAGGACCAGGTCGACGTCATCTTCGGCCCGTACACCAGCGGCGTGACGCTCGCGGTCTCGCCCATCTGCGACAAGTACAAGGTGCCGATGATCGCCGGCTCGGCGGAGTCGCCCAACGTCTGGAAGCCGCAGCCGCAGTACACGTTCGGCATCATCCCCTCGGTCGACCTCACCGCCGGCAAGGCGCTCCAGGTGATCGTGGATCAGGCCGACCCGAAGCCCGCGAGCGCGGCGATCCTCGGGGCCGATGAGCCATTCTCCAAGGAAGCCGCCGAGGGCTTCCTGGCAGGGGCGCGCGACGCCGGGCTCACCATCACGCGGCAGGAGTTCTTCCCGCCGAATGCCGACCTGACGCCCCTCGTCAGCGGCGTGGCGGCGACCAACCCCGACATCGTCGCGGTCGGCGGGCATGAGGAGATCCTGATCAACTTCATCCGGGCAGCGAAGTCGCTCAACTTTGCCCCGAAGGCGATCATCATGCACTACGGGGTGACCGTACCTGACTTCGCCTCGAACCTGGGCGCGGACGCTGACGGCGTCTTTGGCCTCGTGGTCTGGACGCCCGACGTGTCCTACGAGGACGACGTGTTTGGGACGGCGCAGGAGTACTTCCAGGCCGCCCAGGAGCGCTGGGGCACCGCGCCCGACTACACCGAGGCGGCGTGCTCCGCCAGTGGGCTGGTGCTCGCGGACGCCCTGGCGCGGCTCGGGACGCCGCCGCCCTACTCCGATGACGACCGGGCACGGCTGCGTGACCTGCTGGAGGAAACCGACATCACGACGTTCTATGGGCCGATCCGCTTCGAGACCGAAGGAGACCATTTCCACGACAACACCGCCCCGCCCCCGGTGCTCGTGCAGATCCAGGAAGGCGAGGTCGTCGCGGTGGGGCCGTCCGACGCTGCCAAGGCGGACATGATCTACCCGCTGCCTGCCTGGAACGGGCGATGAGGCACACGTGATCGCGCGGGGCGCCTCGACGAGTCGGCGCCCCGCGCCTGGATGAGCGTTCCGATGACGCTGCTGCTGCAGACGATTGCCAACGGCGTGCTGATCGGCGGCCTCTACGTCGGGATCGCGATCGGCTTCGCCCTGGCGTTCGGTGTCCTCGACGTGGTCGATTTCGCGGTCGGCGAGTGGGTGATGCTCGGTGGCTTTCTCGGGTTCTACCTCCAGCAGTGGCTGGGGATTGACCCCTTCCTGCTCCTGCCCCTCGCGTTTCTCGTGTTCGGCACTGTGGGCTACCTGCTGGCGCCGCTGATCTACCGGGTGCGGAGTGGCAGCTACGCCCGGCCGGCGCTGATGGCGCTGGCCTTCACCTTCGGCATCTCGCTCATCATGCGCGGATCGACCCTGACGGTGCTGGGGTTCAACACGCGCACGGTCACCACCCAGGTGGGGCAGCAGACCTTCATGCTCGGACAGATCGCGCTGCCGGGGCTGCGGGTCGTCGCCTTCGCCTTCGCCCTCCTCGTCATCGCCGCCTTCCTGATCTTCCTCTACCGCACCCGGCCGGGGCTGGCCATCCGGGCGGTGGCGCAGAACCGGCAGACTGCTGGTCTGATGGGGATCGACGTCAAGCGCATCAGCGCCGTCGTCTACGCCCTCTACGCCGCGCTGACCGGGATGGTCGGCGTGCTGATGGCGGCGATCTACTCGGTCAACGCCGAGGTGGGCGTCCGCTACACGCTCTTCGCGTTCTTCGTCGTGGTGCTGGCCGGGCTTGGCTCGATCGGCGGCGTGCTGGCGGCGGGCCTGTTCCTGGGCATTCTGGAGGCGCTGTCGGCGGTCTATGTCGGGGGCAGCTACACCTACCTGATCGTCTTCGGTGTCCTCTATCTCGTCCTCGTCGTCTCACCGCGCGGCCTGCTGCGCCGGGGAGCGCATGTGTGATGAGTGCCGCTATACCGCGCATCACCCTGGCCGTGCTCGGCCTCGCCGTGCTTGCGAGCCTGCCGTACTTGCTCGACCCCTACTGGCTGCGGATCGCGACCGGGATCCTGATGTGGGCGGGGCTGGCATGCGCCTGGAACATCATCGGCGGCTACGGGGGCTACATCAGCTTCGGCCACTCCGCGTTCTTCGGCATCGGTGCCTATGCGGCCGGCATCCTGATGGGTGCCCGCTACGGACTGCCCTTCGGCGTGGCGTTGCTGGTCGGGATGGTGGCCGCGTCGATCGTGGCGGCGCTCATCGGCTGGCCGACCCTGCGGCTACGCGGCGCCTACTTCGCCATCGCCACCTGGGCCTTCGCCGAGATGCTGCTCCAACTGGCGACCATTCTCGAGATCACCGGCGGGACCGCCGGGCTGACGCTCCCGCCGCTCCTCGACGAGCGGTTCTTCTTCTACGCCATGCTCGTCGCGGCGGTCGTCACCTACGGGGCCAGCTACGTCCTGCTGGAGCGCTCCCGCTTCGGCTACCGGCTCAAAGCGGTCCGCGACAGCGAGGTGGCGGCCGAGAGCCTGGGGATCAACACGACGCTCGTCAAGATCCAGGCGTTCGTCCTCAGCGCGGCGATCCCGGCGGTCTTCGGCGGCATCTACGCCTACTGGATTACCTTCATCAACCCCACCAGCGTCCTCGGGGCGGACATCACCGACCAGATGGTGGTCATGGTCCTCCTCGGTGGCCTGGGGCACTTTTGGGGTCCGGCCATCGGCGCGGTCAGCATGTACCTGGTCAACCGCCTCATCTGGACGCAGTGGGCCAACACCACGGCCTACATCGCCATCCTCGGTGCGGTGATCGCGGTGGTCGTCCTCTTCCTGCCCGATGGACTGGTGAGCCTTTGGCCGGGGACCCGGCGCCTGCGGCTCGTGCGCGCGCTGGCGCGCCAGGTGGGGCGACAGGCGCCCCGGACCGGCGCGGCGGAGGAAAAGCCATGAGTGTGCTGGAGCTCGACCAGGTGTCGCGCGCCTTCGGCGGGATCCAGGCGGTCGACGGCGTCAGCCTCACGGTCGCCCCGGGCGAGATCGTCGGCATCATCGGCCCAAACGGGAGCGGCAAGAGCACGCTCTTCAACCTCATCACCGGGGTGTACCGGCCCGATACCGGACGCGTGCTGTTCCAGTCGCTCGACATCACCGGCTGGCGGCCCTACCGCATCGCCCGGCTGGGCGTGGGGCGCACCTTCCAGATCCCCACTCTGTTCCAGCATCTCACCGCCTACGAGAACCTGCTGGCCGCCGCGGTGGAGGGGGACTGGCGGCATGCACCACGCCGTGCGGAGGAGGTGCTCCGCTTGCTGACCCTGGACCACGTGCGGGACGAGCGGGCCGACAACCTCTCCGGCGGCCAGCAGAAGCTGCTGGAGCTGGGGCGGGTGCTGATGCGAAGCCCAAGCCTGATTCTCCTCGACGAGGTGACGGCCGGCGTCCACCCGCGGTTGCGGGAGGTCATCCTCGACGCGGTCCGTGAACTGCGCGACGCGGGGACCACCTTCCTCGTCATCGAGCACGACATGGAGCTGGTCCGCACGATCTGCGACCGCATCGTCGTTATGGACTTCGGCCAGGTCGTCGCGACCGGCACCTTCGACGAGATCGCCGCGGACCCGCACGTCATGGAGGCCTACCTGGGGAGGGGAGTCTGACGGCGATGCTGCGCGTCGAGGGGGCGGTCACCGGTTACGGTCGGCTCACGGTGTTGCATGGGGTATCCATCGAGGCGGCGCCCGGGCAGATTACCGCCGTCTTCGGCCCGAACGGCAGCGGGAAGAGCACGCTGGTCAAGGCGGTCGTCGGGATTCTGCCCCTCTGGGAAGGGAGCGTCCGGCTCGATGACCAGGACCTGACCGCGCTTCCGGCGCATCAGGTGGTCCGCCGGGGTGTGACGCTGATGCCGCAGGGCGGCGGCGTCTTCCCGCAACTGACGGTGCTGGAGAACCTGCGGCTGGGCGGGTACATGGTCGCCTCAACCCGCGAGGTGGAGGAGCGGATTACCCAACTGCTCGACGAGTACCCCGCGCTGGCCCGTCGTCGGAAGGTCGCCGCCGGGAACCTCAGCGGCGGGGAGCAGATGCAACTCGCCATCGCCCGCGCCCTGGTGAGTCGCCCGCGCTTCCTCCTCCTGGACGAGCCGTCGGCCGGGCTGTCACCTCGGCTCGTCGCTGAGACGCTGGAGCGCGTCGCTGCTCTGCGCGAGCGGGGCGTGGGCATCCTCATGGTGGAGCAGAACATCCGCGAGGCGCTGCGGGTCGCCGACGCCTGCTACATCCTCGTCGGCGGCGCCAACCGCTGGCAGGGCTCCCCGGCAGAGCTGCGCGACGATCGGCGGATCATGGAGCTGTACCTCGGCGCGGCGTAGATCCCGGCCGGTGCGTGTTGCGTACTGCGTGTTCCGTGTTGCGTGTTCCGTGACAACGTGGACGGGAGCGGGGCGGTGGTTGGTGGCTTGCCCGTCACCGTCCCAGTGGGCGCCGGCGTCCTTGTCGGTCTTCGTCGTCGCGCATGACGCGAGCACGGAGGACCGGCAAGGACGCCGGCGCGTTTGGGTCTATTGCTCGGCGCGGAGGAGGTCGAGCGTCTCGACGGCGTGGCGGAGGTGCGGGATGACGATGCTGCCGCCGACGATCAGCGCCACATTGAGCGCGTCGTAGATCTCCTCGTCCGACCAGCCGGCCTTGACGCACTGGTCGAGGTGATAGTCGATGCAGTCGTTGCAGCGCAGCACGGTCGAGGCCACCAGCCCGAGGAGTTCCTTCGTGCGCCCGTCGAGTGCGCCGTCGCGGTAGGCGCCCGAGTCCAGGCTGAAGAACCGCTTGATCCCCAGGTGGTCGATCTCCGCGATGCGCGCGTTCATCCGCTCCCGGTAGGCCCGGAACTCGTCCAGCCGCGTGGTCATGATGCGCTCCTGTCCCCTAGCGAGCTCATGCCGGCGACTTACAGCGCGCCGGCGGCCTCGAGACGCCGGTCGATCTCGGCCAGGTCGTCGGCGTTCAGCTTCCATTCCCCGGCGGCCACGTTGGCCTTGACCTGTTCCGGGCTCGTCGCGCCCGGGATGATCGAGCAGACGACCGGTTGGGCCAACAGCCAGGCCATCGCCAGCTCACCGACGGTGTGCCCGCGCTCCTGCGCGAAGCCCTCCAGCGCCTCCAGCGCAGCGAAGTTCCGCTCCGTCAGCCGCTGCTGCTGCCACGTCTCGCTCGCCGCGCCGCGTGTGCCGGCCGGCACCGGCTCGCCCCGCCGGTACTTGCCGGTCAGGAACCCACCTGCCAGCGGCGCGTAGGGCACCACGCTCATCCCGTAGTGGGTGCAGGCCGG
>NZ_JADGHZ010000113.1 GCF_019683595.1 Sphaerobacter sp.
CGCCGCGGTCGTGCCGCTGTCGCCGGAACCGGTGCCGGGGCTGCCGTCGACGCTACAGACCGGCCCGGTGAGCCGCCCCGGCCCGGACAGCTACACCCTGATCCTGCAAGGCGGCGACCGGTCGGTCGTTCGCAGCCGCAGCGGGCAGCCCGAGTGGTGGCTGGAAGGCGCCACCGACCTCGACTGGTTCGCGTCGGAACCGGCGCTGCTCGGCGTCACGTCGGCGACACCGGGCGCCCCGGACGGGCCAAGCCGGCTGGCGCTCTACCCCGCGCCCCCACTGCTGGCCCAGACGCCGGGTTTCGAGGCGGTCGACTACCAGCGCTTCGACCCGGCCGGCATCGGTGATGACCAGACCCGGCGCTATGCACGTCCCCTGGCCGCGCCCGACGGTCGCTCCGTCGCCTTCTTCGTGGTCGACGAGGCGGACGGCAGCGTCGCCCTGTGGCTGGCCGGATGGGATCTGCCGCCGCGCGAGGTCGCCCGCTGGCCCGACGCCACGGAAGCCGACACCCGCGTGCCTCCGGTCGCGGCCTGGACCGACGCCGGGACGCTCGTCTACGCCGTGCCCGAGGCGTGGCGAGAGGGGCTGCCGCAGCGGGTGACGCTCAACCGCGTCACCCTGCCCGATGCCGAATCCACACCGCTCCTCACCCTCCGCGCGCACGGGGCGGACCGCGGCGTCGCCGTGACCGACCTTGCCGCGGCGCCCGGCGGCGCGTGGCTCGCCTACCGCGTGCGCCACTTCGGCGCCGGGCGCGCCGCGACGGACTCACTCCACCTTGCGCCCACCCACGACGTGACCCAGGCGCTGGAGGCGGTGCGCAGCGAGGCCGCCGAGGGGATGGCCTGGTCGCCGGACGGTCGCTGGTTAGCGGCCGCGCTCGACGACCGGATGCTGCTCCTCACCGCGGACGGCCGCACGGTCGTGCCGCTCACCGGGCTTGCCACCGCGGCCTCCTACCCCCTCTGGGTCGCCGGCGATGAGGTCTGGTTCACCCTGGACGACGGCCGCGGCCCACGCATCATGCGCGTCCGGTTGCGGTGATGGGGCTACCACCCCTACTCCTCATTGTCTTCCTGGAGGATGCGAAGAAACGCGGACGCGGTGACGATCGGGATCCCTCGATACTCGCCCAAGACGAGCAGGTCGGCATCCTCGGAGACGAGAAAGTCGGCATCGCCCGCCACAGCCGCCGCGAGGAACTTGTCGTCGTTGGGATCGCGACAGACCGCCGGGGTCTCAGCCGGCTGGACCACGTCCGCCTGCGCCAGTAGGGCGATGATATCGCCGACGCCGATGTTCGAGAGCGACCGGAACTTGCGGGTCAGCTCAGGCCGCCGCAGCACCGCGAGGATCTCTTCAGCGATGGCCGGCGAGAGGATGAGCACGTAACGGTCGGCATGCTCGAAGAGCAACTCACCCCATCGCCCGTGCGGGTTGATCAGACCACGCACGAAGACCACAGTGTCGAAGACGACCCGCATTACGGCTCCGCGCGTCGGGAACCGCGCACCGCCTCGTCGATTGCGCGGTTGATCTCGACCTCGTCCATCGCCGCTGCTTCACGCCGGACGGGCTCGAAGCGCTCGTAGAGCTCCCGGATCCACTGCGACCCAGGACTCCGCCGCACCTGAAGCGGCGTGATGCGGAGCGTGTCGTCCTCCAGCGTGATCTCGAGGATGCTGTCCTCGGTGATCCCCAATTCCCGGCGGAACTCGGCCGGTATGGTGATCTGGCCGTTCCGCAGGGGGCGGATGATCTTGGTGGCACGGCCGGAGCGGCTCATGATCAGGCTCCATCCATGAGCTTTGGAGATTTCATATTTACACTATCTCAAGACTACACAACGTCGCGTTGACATGCAACGAGCACGGGCGCTGTCATCCTGGGCCGAGCGAAGGATCTGTAGCCGAAGTGACCGCCCCACCGAGAGATCCTTCGCTCCGCGAAGGATGACACGGTGATGGTGGCCGGTGGCCAGGGATGACAGCATAAGTCTCGCTGACGATCCCGGATGGTGGGGTGAGAGTGACCGGCTACTAAGGATGGCAGGCACCCGGCCAACCCTGGGCTCGCATTTTTCTTCCGCGCTGGGCTGCGTTACCATTCGGGTGCTTTACAAAGCCGGCGACGCCTGCCGGCCTTGAGCGATCCCTCCCGGGACAGGGTGGCAGGCGCGCGACGCGTGCCTTTGAGTTGTCACCGACGGTTGGTCTCGACATGGGAAGGGACGAACCATGCAAACCTCCTGGCGTGACCCTGAAACGGAGGAACTGATCCTCCGCGACATCTCACTCGACGAGCCGTGGGCGCTCCTGGAACGCTTCAGCACTCTCGTTCGGCTCTCCGGCAGCGACGATGAAGCGGCCGCCGTTGAGTACATCACTGAGCGGCTCTCCGCCTGGGGCGTGCCCTACACCGTCCATCGGCCGACCTGTCTCATCAGCCTGCCCGGCCCGGCGACCCTGCGCACGCTGGGAGACAACGGCAGGGAGTTCCGGGTCAAGACCTTCTCCTTCTCGCCATCGACCGACGGCAAGGAAGTCGAGGGCGATCTGGTCTACGTGCCGGGCAGCCAGGCCAGCGACATCGGCGAACTGTTCGGTGCCGCGCGCCGGACGGGTGATGTCGACCTGCGCGGCAAGGTCGTCATCACCGAGGGGCTCGGCATCGCCGCCCGTGGGCTCGATCTGGAGCGCTCCGGCGCCATCGCCGCCATCTTCATCAACCCCGGCGAGCGCATCCACGAGGGCATCACCACCACGGCCTGGGGTTCGCCCGACCTGACGTCGGTCGGCCGGGTCCCGCCGGTGCCGGTGCTGGCCATCAACCGGCCGGATGGGCAGGCGCTGATCCAGGCACTGCGGGAGGGGCCGGTACGGGTGGCGTTCTCGAATCAGGTAGAGACGAGCTGGCGGCCGATCCCGATCATCGTCGCCGAGATCGCGGGGAGCCAGGCGGCGGACGAGTTCGTCCTCTTCCACGGGCACCTCGACTCCTGGCACGTCGGCATCGGCGACAACGCCACCGGCGACGCCACACTGCTCGAGATCGCGCGGGTCTTCCAGCGCCACCGCGACCGACTCAAGCGCACCATTCGCATCGCCTGGTGGTCCGGGCACTCGCACGGGCGCTACGCGGGTTCCACCTGGTACGCCGACACCTTCGCTCAGGATCTCAGCGAGAACTGTGTCGCCCACGTCAACTGCGACTCTCCCGGCTGTCGCTGGGCGACGGAGTACCGCGACGTCGCCTGGATGGCCGAGGCCGCGGACCTGTGCCAGACCGCGATCCGGGACGTTACCGGGCAGGAGTCGAGCGGCGCACGCCCGCTGCGCGCCGGGGACTGCTCGTTCAACAACCTCGGCATCTCCACCTACTTCATGCTGTCCTCGACCATGCCCGAGGATCTGGTGCGCGAGAAGGGTTACTACGCGGTCGGCGGATGCGGTGGGAACATCGCGTGGCACACCGAGGACGACACGATGGAGATTGCCGACCGGGACAACCTCCTGCGCGACATGCGCGTGTACGCCACCGTGCTGCTGCGCACCCTCAACGCGCCGATCTACCCGCTCGACTACCGGGCGACGGTGCGCGAGATCGAGGAGCACCTGCGGCGGTATCAGGCCGCGGTGGGTGACGCCTTCGACTTCCGCCCCTCGCTCGAGGCCGCGCACAACCTCGGTCAGGCGCTGGAGCGCTTCTACGAGGAGACCGAGGGGCTGATGGACCGCGAGGTCGACGACCCGGTGGTGCGGCGAGCCAACGCAGCGCAGCGGATGCTGGCGCGCTTCCTGGTGAGCGTGGGCTACAGCCGGGACGGCCGCTTCCGCCAGGACCCAGCACGGGGCATCCCGCCGCTGCCGGAGCTGGCCCCCGCGCTTGAGCTCGGCAAGGTGGAGCCGGGGAGCGACCGCTACCACCTGCTGCGCACCGACCTGACCCGCGGTCAGAACCGCCTCGTCTGGTTCCTGCGCCAGTCCGCCCGCCGTCTGGCCGGGATCGTGGGGTAGGCACGGTTTGTCAGCGCCGTGCCGCGACAGCAGCCATCGGCGTCGGTGTGTGCCCGGAGGTTCACGCCCGGGCACACACCGAAAGCCGCTCTAGCGGGCTGGGGAGAATCGGGGTCAGACCCCGGTGATACGGTGTCCAGCCGCTGCCGACGGCGTACATCGATGTAAGTCGTCAAACTTCATAACCTCCGGGCACCAACCACAGCGCGAGGATCCTCGCGCCACCCGTCCCGGCCCGTGCCGTTCGCCTGCCGTCGATTGATGGGTCCAGCTCCCTATGCCTCTCCCGCGTAACGCCGCAACCGCCATTACGTTCCTGCTCGTAGAAGGGGGACGTGATGAGCGACGATGACTTGCTGCGACGGGCACAACAGGGGGATCAGCGAGCGTTGGATCGGCTCTTCCGGCGCGAATGGCAGCCGGTGTATGGGCTGATCTACCACCGCGTGCAGGATCGGGCTGAGGCGCAGGATCTTACTCAGGAGGTCTTTCTGCGCGCCCTGCGCGGACTGGACCGCTACGAACAGCGCGGCGTACCCTTCCGCGCGTTCCTCACCACGGTCGCACGCAACCTCCTCCGCGATCGCTGGCGCCGCCAGGGGCCGACATTGGTCACGATCGACCACGCGGCCCACCTGCCAGCGACGACGGCGGGCCCGGAGCAGCAGGTCTTGAATCGGCTGACCGCTGACCGGCTCCGGGCTCACCTCGCGACCCTCCCACCCGACTACCAGACCGTGCTCCGACTCCGGTTGATCGAGGACCGGCCTGTGGCCGAGGTGGCCACACTGATGGGACGCAGCCCAGGGGCTATCCGCACCCTGCAGCACCGCGCGCTGGCGGCGCTCCGCAGCCGCGTTGTAGAGGAGGGAGTTCGACGATGAGAGGTGAGTCACCAGCCGAGCAACTGGACCGCTACATCGACGCGCTGCAGCGGGGTGAGGAGCCGGCGATCGACGCGGTTGCCGACCCCGATCTGGCGAGCCTCTGCGCGCTCGCGCGCGAGGTCCGGCGACTCGGGGAAGCGGAGTTGCCCGATGCGGACTACCCGGCACGGGCGGTTTCGTGGCTCGCGCAGGAGTTGAGGCGGCCGGCACCGTCGGCAGGCGCTGCGATCGACGATCACGTCGTGCCGCTGCTGTTGAACGGACACCGGGAGCAGCGCGCGGCGCTGCCACCCGACATCGCCAGTACGCGTCGGGAGCGCCGCTGGGCGCGGCAGTGGCTGGAGATGGTGGCAGCCGTGCTGGTGGTGGCGCTCGTCGCCACGGTGGTCGGCGCGATCCTGCGCCAGCGGGCAGGAGTGGAAGAACAGACCGGACCAGGCGCGCAGCCCATGATCACCGGCTTCCAGCCCATGGCAACCGCAACGCCGACGCCGGCCTCGACGCCGACCACGGTGGCTGTGACTGCCACCCCGGAACTGAGCGCGCTGCAGGCAGCCGCCGGGTTCGACTTGGTCGCGCCCGCCTGGCTGCCGGAAGGGATCGAATTGGAGCAGACGCTGCCGCCGATGCGGCTGCCGGGCTTCACCAGCGTTCAGTTCACCTACCGCGATGCCGATGGGAAGCGCGTCCTCACGATCACTCAGGCGTCGCCGTATGAAGAGACGCGCGAAACGATGCCCGCGGAGATCTACGACGCGGCGGTGGAAGTGGACCTCGGCGACGGCACCATCGCACGGGTGCATGAGGGCGACCAGATGAACCAGATCTGGTGGCAGCGCGGGCCGACGACGGTCCGGCTCGAGAGCGGCCCGGTCGAGGATGGCGGTCGCGTGCTGACCACGGACGAGTTGCTGACCATCGCTCGATCGATGGCGCCGGTGCCCGTGCTGGAGCCGCCGGCCAGCCCATCGCCGGATGCTGCCCTGTCAACCAGCGACGCGGCCATTGCCCGCGCGCGGGAGGTCGTCCGCGACCTCGGCGGAAACGAGTCGGCAGAAGCGGCCGACGTCCGGCTGACGTCCCTGGCGGAGCCGGTCGCACTCGGGATGTCGGCGCCGGACGGGCTCGAGCAGAACGCCCCGGTCTGGCACGTCGAACTCACCAACGCACTCATGCCGCCGGAGTGCCCCGAGGCTGGTTCGTCCATCTGCGGGAACGGCACGATCGTGATCGTCCTCGACGCGGAAAGCGGCGAGCTCCTCGGCTGGCATGGGCACGTCGGCGCCTGGATGCCGCCGGCCGCCGAGCCGACGGAGTGAGCAACACAGCCCCGGTTCGGGAGCCGCCGCCTGAGCCCGTCGCCGCTGCCGGCGGCTCCCGGACCGGGGCATGTGCCCGGGGCTGAATCCCGGGCTGACAACGAAAGCCGGCTAGAGCCGGCTTTTTTCTTTATCAGCCCTATGGAGTTCGACAACATTCTTGGATGTCCGCCGCGCGGCGGGATCCATCATGCCGAGGCGCCAGCCCTGCGTCATCCCAGCCGGCTTCAGCCGGCTTTTTCATTGTCAGCCCGGCGGCTTTAGCCCCGGGCACGCGCCGAGCGGTTGGACCTGACGCAGTGCGACGGTCGCGCGGCGCTTACCCCCGCCCCGTGACGACGGCCTCCATGACCTCGACGGCGCGCTCGATGTCGGCACGGGAGACGTCGAGGTGGGTGACGGCGCGCCAGCGGGTCGCGGTCGGGGAACCCATGCGCACGCCGCGCTCGATCAGCCCGTCGTACAGCTCCTGCGGCGAGCGGCCGGTGCCCGACACGTCGAAGAAGACGATGTTCGTCTCGACCTCGGCCGGGTTGATGGCGATGCCGGGGATCTCGCTCAGGCCGGCAGCGAGCAGCTTGGCGTTGGCGTGGTCCTCGGCCAGGCGCTCGACGTTGTGCTCCAGCGCGTAGACACCCGCCGCGGCGATGATCCCGGCCTGGCGCATCGCCCCGCCGAACATGTGCTTGTAGCGTCGCGCCCGCTCCATCGTCTCCCGATCGCCGGCGAGCACGGCGCCGATCGGGCAGCCGAGGCCCTTGGAGAGGTCGATCCAGACGGTGTCGACGTGCTGGCTCCAGACCTTGGCCGGGATGCCGCTAGCCACGACGGCGTTCAGCAGGCGGGCGCCGTCCAGGTGGACCTTCATGCCCAGCCGGTGGGCGGTCTCGGCCACGGCCTGGAACGTCTCCAGCGGCCAGACCTTGCCCCCGCCGCGGTTGTGTGTGTTCTCCAGGCAGAGGAGCGTCGCCGGCGCCGAGTGGAAGCCGCCCTGAGGCTGCACCGCCTCCTCGACCTGCTCGGGAGTGAAGACGCCGCGCTCACCCTCAATCAAGGCGGTCATGACCCCGGCCAGGAGGCCCGGCCCGCCGGCCTCCGACGTGTACGGGTGCGCCCAGCGTTCGAGCACGATCTTGTCGCCCGGGTTGGTGTGAACCTTGATCCCGATGGCGTTGCACATCGTTCCCGACGGAAGAAAGAGGGCCGCTTCCTTCCCGGTCAGCTCCGCTACCATCTCCTGCAGGCGGTTGACGGTGGGATCCTCCCGGAGTTGCTCATCGCCGACCGGCGCCTCGGCCATGGCGCGGCGCATCTCGGGTGACGGTCGGGTCGCGGTATCGCTGATCAGATCTATCATGATCCTCCTCTTTCCTCCCCTGGGGATCGGCCTCATCGTCGCTCGCCCCCGATTATGGCGGCTCTCCCCGGCGAGCGCCACACCCCGCACCCGGAGGACAGTAGTTGCCCGGCGCGCACGCGGCTATACTAAGCCGGTTCCACGCGTCAGCGGGGGATGTCGTCTTTGTTCCACGACATCGCAAGGAGCTGCGAGTGGTGAGGCTGAGTCTCGGACTCGGGCGGGACAACACGCGAATCTTTCTCGGCATGATCTTCAATGAGGGAGGCCTGGGGATCTACCAAACCCTCTGGCCGATCTACATCGCCTCCCTTGGCGCCAGTCCGCCGCAGATCGGCCTCGTCATCGGCCTGCTCGGCCTTTGTCGCCTCGTGTTTCTCATCCCGAGTGGCATGCTGAGCGACCGGCTCCCGCCCCGCACGCTGATCGTGAGCGCCCGGCTGGTGGCGGCCTTCGGCACGTTCCTGCTCGGCCTGGCGCAGTCGTGGTGGCACCTGATCCCCGGGGTGTTCATCTTGTCGGCCGGAACGATCGCGTTCCCGGCCCTGTCCAGCACGATCGCCGAGCGGGCGGGCAACGGGTGGGCGCGGACGCGCGCCTTCACCTTGATCTACACGGTAGGGCCGTCGGCCGCCTACCTGATCACGCCGACGCTGGGTGGCTTCATCGCCCAGCACGTCAGCCTGCGCGCGCTCCTCTTCATCTCCGCCGGGCTGACTGCCACCGGCGCCGCGATCTTCTCCACCATCGAGCGAGGGTCGGTGTCGAGCCACGATGGACCACCGGTCACGTACCGCTCGGCGCTTGTGGAGCGGCCGATCCGGCTGGTGCTTATGCTCATGTTCGCCACCATTTTCGTGCTGACGATGGGCGTCACGCTGGCGCCGAACTTCCTGCAAGAGGTCCATTCCATCAGCATCGAGCACATCGGGTGGCTCGGGTCGGGTGCCGCTATCGGCAGCGCCATGCTGGGGCTGTTGATCAACCGGGTCGGACCCTTGCGCCGACCGCTGGCGGGGATCGCACTCGGGATCACGGCCGTCGCCGGGATGCTCGGGCTGCTGCTGGTCGGCCGCGGCTTTCTCTGGTTTGCAGTCGCCTATCTGCTGCGTGGCGGGTTTATGTTGGCCTGGTCCACCTTCTACGCGGCGCTGGGTGAGGTGTCCTCTGAGCGGCTCCGCGGGCGGGTCTATGCGCTGGCCGAGCTGCTGGCCGGCGCCGGCATGGCGGCGGCGCCGTTCGTGGCCGGGTGGCTCTACGGCTGGCGGCCGCAGGCGCCAATGGTCGCCTCGCTCCTCACGATCCCGCTCCTGCTCCTGGCGATCGCGACGGTCGCACGCCTGCTGCGCACCGAGCAGCCATCGGAACCGGCGCTCGTCGAAGAGCACGTGTGAGCGGCTGACCCCGGCGGTTGGTATCCTTGCCGGTCGGTGACGTGAGCATGGCGACAGCGAGCGCGCCGGCCCGGCCCGGGCGTCCGGCGTGCCCGAATAGGAACCCAATGGTGGCCATCTTCCGACGACGACAGCGCCACGAGGACGGCGACGCCCAGCCGACGACCGCCGACCTGCGGGCACAGCGTGCGGCGGAGTGGGCGCGCCACTTCTCCGGTCCCGCCGGGCTGGAGGATTACCGCAAGGCGTTCCTGCGCTATTCGCCCCTCTTCTGGGACATCGTCGAGTCAACCCAGCGTGAGCTCCTGGCGCTCCTGGTGAATCGGGTTCCGGCCGACCTGGGCGTGCCCGCAATCTTCGCCCTCAGCTTGCTCTACAGCCGCCACGGCAAGCCGGACGACGCCGCACGGGCAACGCTCGCCATCATCGTGAACGACCTCTCCCCCGCCCACGCCCGCACGCTCCTGGCAACGCTGAGCGACGCCTGGCACAACGCCCAGCGCTGCCCCTACGACGAGCGGCCGGCAGCGATCCTGGCCGAAGTCCGGCCCGCCCTCCGCCGGCTCCAGACGACCAGCGCCGAGGAGACCGGCGCCATCTCCGCGATCCAGGAACAGATCGCCTTCGGGTGGGAGGAGGAGTGAGGCGTGATGTGTCACGCGTCATCCGTCATTCTCCCCTCTCCCCTGGTGGGCTCCGTGCGAGAGGGGCCGGGGGTGAGGGGGACGCATGACGCATGACGGAACACGCATCACGCCTCACGTCCCTACCGCACCTCGCCGGCGGCGGCGAGGAGGCGATCGAGGACGCGCCCCGCGTCCTCCCCGATGCGGGCAAACAGCGCGCGTTCCTGCAGGAGGTCCGGGTCGGCCCCCTCCAGGGCGGCCCGCTCGGCGGCACGAAAGCCGATCAGGCTCAGGCCCAGCGGCGCCAGTACCTGCCAGATCAGATCTTTGAGTTGGGCGTAGTTCACCGGGTCAGCGTGGGGCACGCTCCACTCTTCGATCGTCCGCTGCACGCCCGGCAGGCGCTCCCGCAGGATCTCGGCGAGAATTTCGGCCCGGTCGCGGTCCTCCATGGGCTTCACCGTCCCTCACGTCGTTCGTTCAACGAGCAGTAGCGCCACGCACATACGTGGACTGTCGCAGTTGGAGCTGGTCTCGTCCGTACCGGAAGGATACGGCGCACACGTCGTGCCCGGCGGGCACGCGCGTCGAGTGGCCAGTCTAGCGTATACTGCCGGCACAACCGACCCGGGGAAGGAGGGTGCAACGATGAACGGGGCGTCGTGGCTCAACCTGATCCTGGTGGCCGGAACCATCCTGTGGGTGATCGAACTGGTGCTCCTCTGGCGCGGCGCCGTGCAGGCGGGGGACGATCCGATCGCGCGCGTTTCCGGGGCGGCCATCTTCTTCGTCTTTGCGCTGCCGGTCACAGCCCTGGCGCCGGATGTCGTGGACCGGCTGGCCGGCTTTTGGGAGCGGGTCGCCGCGCTCGGCGGTGCGAATGGGCGGACCAGCACGACACCGCGCCTGGTGGTCGGCGGCAAGACCTTTCCGCTCACGAGCGAGCAGGTGCGGATCGGCCGATTCGGGAACAACGATCTGGTGATCGACCACCCGACCGTGTCGGCCTACCACGCCGAGATCTCGCTGCGGCCGGACGGCCGGCACGAGTTGACCGACCGGGAGAGCCGCAACGGCACGCGGATCAACGGCACGCCGATCCGATCGGCCGTACTGCGCGACGGGGACCTCATCACCATCGGCGCGGTGTCAATGCACTACCTGATCCGTCCCGCGACGGAGGCAAGTCTGGGCAGCATTCCGCAGCCGAGCCGCAATCGCGTGGGCTGACGGCCCAGTCCGACAGGATCACGGCCGTCCAACCCACGACTCACGCCGGCGCGCGGCGCTTGACCAATCAGACGGGGATCGCTGTGGAGTGCGGCGGCCTAAGCGGCCGCTTAGGTGTGGCACGGCATCGGCCGCGCCGGGGCAGGTGTCGCACCGTCGTCGGGACGCTGAATGGGTGGTGAGAGAATCCCACCGCGTGCCACCTGCCCGGGGCTAAAGCCGCCGGGCTCACAAGGAAAGCCCGTTAAAGCGGGCTAGGACAGAGCCAGGTTTTCACTCAGGCGATACGGTTCCCGCCATCCCGATGGAGCCCGGGGATAGAGCCACCGGGCTGAATATGAAAAGCCCAATAGACGGGCTCCCTTATTCACCCCTGCTGCTGCAATCCAGCACCCAGCCGGACGTCGCATCCCCAGCCCCTTCAGTGGGCTTCGCCGTGTCAGCCCGGTGGCTTGAGCCCCGGGCACACGCCGCGGCGTGGGATCCGTCGCGCCACCCGGCCCGTGTTTCGCCGCCTCCGGGAAACCAAACCGGGCGCGGCTGAGGCCGCGCCATACCAAAGCGGCGGCTCGGCCGCCGCACTCCAAGATCCCAGCCAGCTTCAGCCGGCTTTGCTTGTCAGCCCGGGGGTGATGGAGTCTGACGAATTACCGTGGTACATGTCCCGGTCACCGTGGTCTCGTCCTTGTCATCCTGAGCGGAGCCGGGGGCCGCGGCCGCCGCCGGCCGCGCGG
>NZ_JADGHZ010000114.1 GCF_019683595.1 Sphaerobacter sp.
GCGGCTGCACCCTCCCGACGGGCGCGAACCCCACTCGCCGGCCTGTTATCCACATCGGACCCCACTTATCCCCACTTCTCCCCACCCTTATCCACATTATACTGGCCGGCACCCACTCCGCAATGCTCTTTATGACAACTGAACCGGTACGTTCGGACATCTTGTCCGTTCACTCGCCCCGCACCGGCCCCTATTGAGCGAGCCCGTGGCACTGGATGTGATGCATCAGCCATGAACCGAACACGATCTGCCGCACGCAGAAAGGACGTACACGCATGAATCTGGAAATGCGCGACTTGGACCTGACCGAGCGTCTGCGCATCTCGGCCCTGATCATCGTCCTGGTCGGGATCTGGCTGATGCTCTCGCCGTTTGTCCTGAGCTATAACCACCTGCACGCCTCGACCTGGAACGCGATCGCCGTGGCCTGGGTGACGATGTTCATCGCCGGGCTGCGCATCACCGGCGCCGGGAGCGAGGGCTGGTTGAGCTGGTTGAACGCGTTGATCGGGCTGTACCTGATCGCATCGCCGTGGATCTGGGGCGACGCGGACAACCTGACCCTGGTGGTGAACAACGCAGTGTGCGGCCTCTTCATCGTCGGCATGGCCGCCTGGGCGGCCCTCAGCACACCCACCCTGACCTCCAGAGCGTGACCGGGCGTCGCACTACGCCTCGCCCGGCTCCCACAGAGAGCGCCCCTCTCCCAAAGTTGGGAGAGGGGTTGGGGGTGAGGGCCACTGCCACGGCGCCGGGCCGCAAAACGAAAACGGGGCACCGCACGCGGTGCCCCGGTCGGCTTTCGCCGGTGACTTACACCTTGGGAAGACGGTCGCCGAGGGCGTCGGCGATCTCATCGTGGATCGCGGCCAGGCGGGCGCGCTCGCGGGCCAACACCCGCAGCCGCTCCAGGTCGGTCGTCCCCGAGGCCGGCGTCGTCGCCAGTAGCGCCGTGTAGCTGGCGAGTGCGTCGATGGCCCGCGTCAGCAGCTCGGCCGGCACCGGCTCGCTCGGGCTCGGGTCGGGCAGCGCCCGGCCGATCGGGTCGGCCACGCTACTGCGCAGCACACGGGCCTGCTCGCGCAGGCTCGCCAGTTCCGCCTTGGACGGCCAGCTCTTCGGGTCGTCGGGTAGCGCCGCCAGCGCAGCCGACGCCAGACGGCTGAACTCCCGCACCTGCAAGACGCGCCGCTCCGTCGCGGTGTTCGCCGACTCGATTTCCAGCAGGCGGCGCCGATCGGGCCGTGGGATCTCAACCTTCCCCGTGCGCCCCGCCGGGACCTCCGGGATCGGCATCGCCGGGGCGGGAAGCGGCGCGGTGGCCTCAGAGCCCGTGAGGAACAGGAACAAGAACCCGGCACCCAACAGCGGCACCAGCCCGAACAGGGCGACCGGGGCCGCGCTCAGGAGGGCCGTCGCCCCCACGGTGACGGCCAACGCACCGAGCTTCACGTTCTGGTCGTAGCGGGTATAGCGCCAGAGGAAGTAGAGCCCGGCCGGGTAGACCAGCATGCCGGTGATGGCGCGCTTCGTCCGCAGCGAGAGTGAGGATCGCCACAGCAGCACGAAGAGGTAGACCACGCCCGCCAGCGCCGCCAGCATCAGCAGCGGCACGATGAGACTCATCAGTATCACAAAGAGGATAAAGGCGCCGAACGCGAGACATCCCACCCGCGCTAGCTGGTACATCACGCCCTACCTCCTCCGATCGCCGTAGCGCTGGGCGGACAGCACAGCGTGTCGCACTCTGAGCATAACCGGGCGGGATCGCAGGATCACTGTCCGTTGGGACAGTTCGTCCGTGATAACCGCAAGCGGGAGTCCTTAACTCCCGCTCGCTTCGCGACGAACCTGCCGTTGCCTTGGCTCCGTCAGGAGGCGCCGTCCGCCTCAATCCGGGCCAGCCGCGCGCCGATCTGCACCGTCTGCCCGGGCACAACGTCGACCGCGCGCACCACCCCGTCATGCGGCGCGGTGATCTCGTTCTCCATCTTCATCGCCTCGATGACGCAGACGAGATCCCCCTGCCGCACACGGTCGCCCTCCGCCACGGCAACCGAGAGGACCGTCCCCTGGATCGGGCTGGTCAGATCTTCGCGCCCGGCCGGAGCCGTTGAACCGGATCGGGACGAACTCACGCGCGGGCGGGATCGCCGCGCCGGACGCGCATCGCCGGCCGGGAAGAGCCGGACATCGAAGCGCTTCCCCGCCACTTCGACCACGTAGACCTCCGGCTCGGCGGGCGGATCCGCTGGCGCCGGGTTGGATGCAGCCACGCCCGCCGCGTTCGCCAGGCCCTCCAAGACCTCCGGGTGGCGCTCCAGGAACCGCGTGTCGAACGCACCCTCGCGAAACGACGGCACGGCCAGCACCGCACGGTGGAACGGGATCGTCGTGGCCACGCCCTCGACGGTGAAGTCGTCGAGCGCCCGGCCCAGGCGCGCCAGCGCCTCGTTCCGGTCCCGACCCCAGACGATGAGCTTGGCGATCAGCGAGTCGTACTGCGGCAGGATGGTGAAGCCCGGCTCAGCGGCGCTGTCCACCCGCACGCCGAAGCCGGTCGGGGCGCGATAGGTCGTGATCTGCCCGGGTGTCGGGGCGAAGGCGCGGGCCGGATCTTCGGCGTTGATGCGCACCTCGATCGCGTGCCCGAGCAGCGGGACGTCGGCGTCGAAAGAGAGCGGGCAGTCGGCCGCCACCCGGATTTGCTCCTTGACCAGGTCGATCCCGGTCACCAGCTCCGTCACGGGGTGCTCGACCTGGATACGGGTGTTCATCTCAATGAAGAAGAACTCGCCATCCTGGTACAGGAACTCGACCGTCCCCGCGCCGCGGTAGCCCACCGCGCGGGCCAGCGCCACCGCCGTCTCCCCCATCCGCCTGCGGGTGACGGCGTCGATGGCGGGGGACGGGCTCTCCTCGATCAGCTTCTGGTGGCGCCGCTGGATCGAGCAGTCACGCTCGCCGAGGGCGACGACGTTCCCGTGGGCGTCGGCGAAGACCTGCACCTCGACGTGCCGGGGATGGTCCAGGTAGCGCTCGACGTAGACCGTCGGATCGCCGAAGTAGCGTTCGGCCTCGCCGGAGGCCGCGCGATGCGCCTCGCCCACTTCCTCCGCGGCCCAGACGACGCGGAAGCCGCGCCCGCCGCCCCCGGCCGCCGCCTTGATGGCGATCGGATAGCCGTGCGCCGCGCCGAACGCGGCCGCACCGTCGGCATCAACCGGCCCGTCGCTGCCGGGCACGACCGGCACGCCGGCATCCTGCGCCACCCGACGCGCGGCCACCTTGTCGCCCATGGCCGCGATCGCCTCCGGCGGCGGGCCAATGAAGACGATCCCGGCCTCGGCGCAGGCGCGAGCAAAGTCGGCGTTCTCGGCTAGGAAGCCGTAGCCGGGGTGGACCGCCTCGGCCCCGGCGGCACGCGCGACCTCGAGCAGAGCGGCGATGTCGAGGTAGGGCAGCGGTTGCGTGGAGGGGATACGGTAGGCCTCGTCGGCGTAGCGCACGTGCGGGGCGTCCCGCTCGTCGTCGCCGTAGACCGCCACGCTCGCGATGCCCAGCTCGCGACACGCGCGCATCACCCGCAGCGCGATCTCGCCACGGTTGGCCACCAGGACCTTCCGAAACGCCGGCCTCCGCCCGTCCAAGTGCTGCCTCCCTTTGCTCTTTGTTCTGCCTGCCCCGCACACGCCGCTAGCGCAGGCTTTCCAGCCGCGCCGCCCGCGCCCAGCCGCCCGGCACCGGGCCGACCTCCCGCGCGCGCATCGCCTCACGCCGCCCCGCCGCCACCCAGGCAGGCTCCGGTACCGGCTCCGCCGCGGCTTGCCGTGTCTTGCGCGCCCGCAGCACGGCGCCAATGGCCGCCAGCTCCTCCGGCGACGGCTGCGGCCGGACCTCCACTCGCCCCAGTAACCGCGTCTCCTCGATCATAGCGGGATGTTCCCATGCTTGCGGGACGGCACGCTCACCCGCTTGGTGCGCGCCGCGCGCAGCGCGCGGATCAGCCAGGGGCGCGTCTGGCTCGGCGCGATGACGTCGTCCACGTAGCCGCGCGAGGCGACCTGGAAGGGATTGGCGAACTCCCGCTCGTACTCGGCCACCAGCTCCTTGCGGCGCGCCTCCGGGTCGGGCGCGGCCGCGATCTCCCGCCGCTGCACCAGGTTGACCGCCGCCTCGGGCCCCATCACCGCGACCTCGGCCGTGGGCCAGGCGACGTTGAAGTCGGACCGCAGCGCCTTGGAGCACATCACGACGTAGGCCCCGCCGTACGCCTTGCGCGTGATGACCGTGAGCTTCGGCACGGTCGCCTCGCAGTACGCATAGAGCAGCTTCGAGCCGTGCCGGATGATCCCGCCATACTCCTGGTTCGTGCCGGGCAGGAATCCGGGGACGTCGACGAAGGTAATCAATGGGATGTTGAAGGCATCGCAGAACCGGACGAAGCGCGCCGCCTTGGCCGAGGCGTCGATGTCGAGCGTCCCGGCCAGCACCTTGGGCTGGTTCGCCACGATGCCGACCACATGCCCGTCGAGCCGCGCAAACCCGATGATGATGTTGCGCGCCCAGTTCGGCTGCACCTCGAAGAACTCCCCATCGTCGACGATCCGGCTGACGACATCGTGCATGTCGTAGGCCTTGCTCGAGACCTCCGGCACCACGTCGTCCAGCTCCGGATCCTGCCGCTCGGGATCGTCCAGCGGCGGCTCGTAGGGGGGATCCTCCAGGTTGTTCGACGGCAGGTAGGACAGCAGGTGCCGGACCTGGGCGAAGAGGTCTTCCTCGTCCTCGGCGGCGAAGTGCGCCACGCCGCTGACGGAGGTGTGGGTCATCGCCCCGCCCAGCTCTTCGTGGGTGACCTCCTCGCCAGTGACGGTCTTGATCACGTCCGGCCCGGTGATGAACATCTGGCTGGTCCCCTTGACCATGAAGATGAAGTCGGTCATGGCCGGGGAGTAGACAGCGCCGCCGGCGCACGGCCCGGCGATCAGCGAGAGCTGCGGCACCACCCCGGAGGCCTGCACGTTCCGATAGAAGACCTCGCCATAGCCGGCTAGCCCCTCGACTCCCTCCTGGATGCGGGCACCCGCCGAGTCGTTGATGCCGATGATCGGGCAGCCGATCTTCAGCGCCAGATCCATGATCTTGACCATCTTCTCAGCGAACGCTTCGCCCAGGCTGCCGCCGAAGATGGTGAAGTCCTGCGAAAAGACCGCCACGGTGCGGCCATCGACCGTGCCGTAGCCGGTGACCACGCCGTCGCCGTAGGGGCGCCGCTTGTCCATACCGAAATAATGCGAGCGGTGCCGCACCATCGCGTCCAGCTCGACGAACGAGCCGGGGTCGAGCAGCAGGTCGATGCGCTCGCGGGCCGTCAACTTGCCGCGGGCGTGCTGCTTCTCGGCCGCCTCAGCCTCCTGCGCCGCGATCTCGGCGCGAATCTGCTCCAGCCGCTCGCGCTTGGCGCGCTGTTCGACAGCCATGCTTCCATCCCGTCCTGCACCACGGCGCACACTCTCGCCGCAGATTGTACGCGCCCCGCCCCCGCCATGACGCCCGCCCAGCACGATCGTCGGCCCGCGGCCGTGTAAGGAGCCTGACGAAATCACCCGGTATATCCGCCAGCAGCCCGTGACTCTCCTCGTGTCATCCTTCGCTGCGTGGCCGATCCGATGCGAGACCCTTCGCTCCGCTCAGGATGACAGCCGGCTTTGGCGTGGGGGGGGGGCGGGCGGCGCCCGGGGGGGGGGGGGGGCGCCCCGCCCCCCGGGGGGGCCGCGGGGGCCCCCCCCCCCGCCCCGGGGTTGGTTTCGCGCGGACGTTGGGACGTGAGGTGGGTGATAGAGGGATCCTGTGCCATGATCCCATTCCGGGGCGGGTGGTACGACGGATCCCGCACCCCGGCCTGTGCCCGGGCCTAAAGGCGCCGGGCTGACAACGAAAAGCCGGCTCAAGCCGGCTGGAGGATTTCGTACTCACATCCAGGTGTTGGGTCTCGCCACCCGGCCCGTGCCCGGGGCTAAAGCCGCCGGGCTGATATTTTGGTAAGCCCACTGAAGGGGCTGCGATGGCGACATCCCGGCGTATCCGCTCCGGCCTCCCATCGAACCCGGCGTCCCCAGCCCCTTCAGTGGGCTTCGCCGTGTCAGCCCGGCGGCTAAAGCCGCCGGGCACAGGCCGCGGCGCGGGATCCTCGCATTACTCATCCCCAGGCACGCGCCGACCGTCGGACGCCCACATAACACGTAATTCGCCAAACTCCACACCCCCCAGGCACATGCCGGCAATGACGCTCCTCTCACCATCCCGCTGTACATCGTCGTTCCCAGCCGGCTTCAGCCGGCTTTCGCGGTGAGCCCGGCGGCTTTAGCCCCGGGCACGCGCCGAGTGGCGGGGACCCTATCACCGGGTGTGAGTGCTGCCCCTCCCCTCAGGATGACAGCAGCGCGAGAGCGGGTGGCGGGGCGACGAGATGAATTCGGCAATGTTCATGTTCGCCCTGCAGCGAACATAGCCTCAACCGCGAAATAGGGGACACGATGGCGCCGTGGTCTGCTGGGCAACCCCGCTCCGCGAACATGCGCACCTCGATGCATGCCGCTTCCTTCCACGTGACCAACGTAGCTATGCGGCAGACATGTCAGCTTATGCTAGAGTACCGATATGCGCGACCGTGCTCCGCGTTCTTGACGGGGGCAAGAACGTTGCGAGGGATGAGCCGGGTCTCGCGCTCCTGAGGTCGAACATACACCCAGCCGGCGGACGGCCGCGGCGCCGAATCCCGGCACACAGGAGGGAAGGTTCCGTGGCTCGCGTGCAGTCGTCCCGGGCCGAGCCCACTTCGACGCCCAAGCGCAAGGCCGAGCATCTTCGCATCAATCTCGATGAGGATGTCTCGGCAAAAGGCGTCACCACCGGGTTCGAGCGCTACCGCTTCGTCCCCGCGGCCCTCCCCGAGATCGATCTGGACCAGGTCGACACCGGAACCACCCTCTTTGGCCGCCGGCTCGCCGCGCCGCTCCTGATCTCCTGCATGACCGGGGGCGTGCCCGAGGCCGAACGCATCAACCTCACGCTGGCGCGCGCCGCTCAGGAGATCGGGCTGGCCGTTGGCCTGGGCTCCGGCCGGGTTCTTTTGGAGCACCCGGAGGTGCTGCCCACGTTCCGGGTGCGGCCCGAGGCGCCGGACGTGCTCCTGCTGGCTAACCTCGGCGCCGTGCAGTTGAACCTCGGGGTCGGGCCGGACCAGTGCCGCTGGGTCGTCGAGCAACTCGAGGCCGACGCCCTGGTGCTGCACCTGAACGCGCTGCAGGAGGCACTCCAGCCCGGCGGCGATACCCACTTCGCGGGCCTGCTCGACCGGATCGCCGCACTCTGCGCCGTCCTCGAGGTGCCGGTCATCGTCAAGGAGGTCGGCTGGGGTATCCCGCCCGACACGGTCGTCCGTCTCTTCGAGGCCGGCGTCGCCGCGGTGGACGTGGCCGGGGCCGGAGGCACTTCCTGGAGCGAGGTCGAGCGGCACCGGATGGACGGGGAGGTCCGCCGCAGAGTGGCGGCGGCGTTCGCCGGGTGGGGTATCCCCACGGCCGAGGCGCTGCGCGGCGCGCGGCGCGTCGCGCCCGACCGGCTGATCTTCGCCAGCGGCGGCATCCGGGACGGCATGGACGTCGCCAAGGCCCTCGCACTGGGGGCCGATCTGGTCGGCATGGCCGGTCCGTTCCTCCGCGCGGCCGATCAGGGGCCGGAGGCGGTCCACGCCCTCGCGGAAGAGTTGATCGAGACCCTGCGCATCGCGATGTTCTGCATCGGCGCATCGACCCTCGAGGAGCTGCGCGGCACGCCGCGCCTGGTGTCCGAGAGCCCCGCCAGGCTCGGCGTCGCCACCGAGGACTTGATCTTCCGGACGACGGGGGCGCGGGAATTCATCGACATCACCGAGGCGGTGGCCGACGTGGCCGGCCGCTCCGGCATTCAGGACGGCATCGTCCACATCTTTTCCAGCCACACAACCGCGGCCATCCGGATCAATGAGCATGAGCCCCTGCTGTTGACCGACTTCCAGGAGATGCTGGAACGGATCTCCCCAGGCTCGGGACACTACGAGCACGACGATCTGGCGCGCCGCACCGGAATCGGACCGGATGAGCCGCGCAACGGGCACTCCCACTGCCAGCACCTGCTCCTGGCCTCCAGCGAGAGCGTGCCGCTGGTCGGCGGCCGCCTGGCGCTCGGCCTGTGGCAGCGCATCTTCCTGATCGAACTCGACGACGCACGCGAGCGCCGGATCACGGTGCAGGTGGTGGGCCGGTAAGCACGCCCGGAGCGCTGTAGCCGCCCGCGCCTCAGGAGCACCTGTCTCCACCCGATACCTGCCGGTCGTGCGCTGCACCACAGCGCCGGGCCGGTTTGGACGGTGTCGAGAGGAGCGCCACGCCATGGACCCGGCCCTGAGCCGCGCGGTCGACTGGTTGCTGGAGCACCAGAACTCCGCCGCCTGGTGGTGCGGGGAGTTCGAAACCAACGTGACGATCACGGCCGAGCACGTCCTGCTGCTGCGTTTCCTCGGCCTGGACCCGTCCCCGCTCCGCGACGGCGTCACCCGCTACCTCCTGGGCGAGCAGCGTGAGGACGGCTCTTGGGCGCTGTACTACGACGGGCCGGCCGACCTCAGCACCACCATCGAAGCCTACGCCGCGCTCAAGGTTCTCGGCCTCGATCCCGCGAGCGAGCCGATGCATCGCGCGCTGCGGGTCATCCACGACCTCGGCGGGGCGGCGCAGGCGCGGGTCTTCACTCGGATCTGGCTCGCCATGTTCGGGCAGTACCCCTGGGACGGCGTCCCGAGCATGCCACCGGAGCTGATCTGGCTTCCGCCGTCGGTGCCGTTCAACCTCTACGACTTCGCCTGCTGGGCGCGCACCACCATCGCCCCGCTCCTGATCATCCTGGCGCGCCGCCCGGTGCGCCCGCTTGGGTGCGACCTCGGCGAGCTGGTCCTGCCCGGCAGCGAGCACCTGCTGACCCGAGTTCCCGGCTCCGGCCCCTTCTGGTGGTGGGATAAGGTCCTCAAGCGCTACGACCATCTGGTCCGCCATCCCGGCCGCGATCGCGCCTGCCGGCGGATCGTCGAGTGGATCACCGCCCGCCAGGAGGCCGACGGGAGTTGGGGCGGCATCCAACCGGCGTGGGTCATGTCCCTGATCGCACTGAATCTGGAGGGATTCCCGCTCGACCATCCGGTTATGCGAGCGGGCCTGGCAGGTTTCGACCGGGTCGCGCGGGAGGACGAGCGCGGCTGGCGCGTGCAGGCGTCCACGTCGCCGGTGTGGGATACCGCCTGGGCCGTGCTGGCTCTCCGGCGGGCCGGACTCCCACGCGAGCACCCGCGCCTCGCCCAGGCCGTCGACTGGCTGCTGCAGGAGCAGATCCCCGGGGGCGGCGACTGGCAGGTGCGCACGGGCACGATCCCGGGCGGCGGCTGGGCCTTCGAGTTCGACAACGACCATTACCCCGACATCGACGACACCGCGGTGGTCGTGCTGGCGCTCCTGGAAGCGGGCCAGGAGGACCGCGTCCGCGACGCCGTCGAGCGGGCCGCCCGGTGGATCCTGGCGATGCGCTCGTCGGACGGCGGCTGGGGTGCCTTCGACCGGGACAACACGCGCGAGGTGATCCACCGGCTGCCGATCGCCGACTTCGGTATGCTGATCGACCCGCCGAGCGAGGACGTCACCGCCCACGTGCTGGAGATGCTGGCGCGCCTCTCGTTCCCGACCACCGACCCCGTCGTCGCCCGCGGGCTGGAGTTCCTGCAGCAGACCCAGCGGCAGGACGGCGCATGGTTCGGCCGCTGGGGCGTGAACTACATCTACGGCACCTGGTGCGCGGTCTCGGCGCTCACCGCCTTCGTCGGCATGGACGCCGAGGCGCGCGCGATGGTCCAGCGGGCAGCGGCCTGGTTCCTCGACCGGCAAGACGCCGACGGCGGCTGGGGCGAGACCTGCGGATCCTACGAGCACCCCGACCTGGCCGGCGTCGGCCGCAGCACCCCGTCGCAGACGGCGTGGGCCGTGCTCGCGCTCCAGGCGGCGGGCCTGGGCGATCACCCTGCCTGCCAACGCGGCCTCGACTTCCTCCGCGAGCGGCAAACGGACGGCACCTGGGAAGAGCGCGAACACACCGGCACCGGATTCCCCGGCGACTTCTTCATTAAGTACCACCTCTACCGGCACGTCTTCCCAACCATGGCCCTCGGCGGTGCAGCCGCGGGTATGGCCACCCCCCACTAGACCAGGTCATGCCCCGGACCTAGCCGCAGGTGGTCATGAACAGCGGCCGCTGTGATCGCCACACGCCGACGCGGGACCGATACCCTGCCTACTCCTCGGGGAAGGGCAGGGCGATGGAGTCGCGGGACTTCCGCTCGCCCGAGAAGCGCGCGAGGCGGATCTCCTCGTCGGGCAGGCCCGCGGTGGTCCCTTCGTCGATCAACTCGGCCATGACCATGCCCAGGGCGGGACCCCACATCATGCCGTGGCCGCCCGCCGCCAGGACGAAGAAGCCGTCGCGCGGCTCGTCGATGATCGGCAGGTGGTCGGGCGTGTAGTCGATCGAGGCAGCCCAGGCGCGGGAGATCGGCTTCCCGGCCAGCGATGGCCAGATCGCCTCCCACACCGGACGCGCACGCTCGTGGTACTCCCAGTCGTAGGCAATCTGGTAGCGCCCGCTACGATCGGCCCGCTCCTCCGGGTTGCTCATGCCGAGCAGCGCGCCCTGCTCCTCCGGCCGCACGTAGATCCCTTCGGACAGGGCGAATGAGAGTGGGAAGCGGCCCGGCGGCTGCTGGTCAACCTCGGCGAAGGTGATGATCTGGTGCCGCGCCGCTGAGACGGGCACCTGCACGTCGAGCAGCGCCCCGAGGTCACGCGCGCCGCGCGGCCCGGCGGCGTTCAGCACCCGCCCCGTCTCAAGCACGCCGCGCGTCGTGTGCACCCGGTAGCCGCTGCCGATCGGCTCGATCCGCTCGACGGTGCACTCTTCGAACAGGTCGATCGCCTCTTCCCGGTGCACGGCGTAGGTGATATTGCGTGCCACGATGGGCGGGTGCACGTAGCCGTCATGCGGCGTGTAGACCGCACCGCGGAAGCGGTCCCAGTCGACCATCGGGAAGCGGCGCTTGCCCTCGTCCGAGTCGACCCACTCGTTCTCGACCCCGCAGCGGCGCCGCAGCTCGAGCAGGTCGCGGAACGCCTTTTCCTCCTCCTCGGTCGAAGCCAGGATGTAGTAGCCAGTCTCGAAGAAACCGCTCCCCAGCCCCAGCTCCTGGCCCAGCCGCTGGTACAGCTCCAGCGACCAGTGGCCGAGTTTCACCGCCGTCTCGGAGCCGCCTTGCGCCCGGATCATCCCGGCCGACCGGCTGGTGGCGCCGAACCCGGCCCAATACCGCTCGCAGACCGCGATCCGGCCGAAGCCGCGCCTGGCCAGGTGGTACGCGGTCCACAGACCGAGGTTCCCGCCCCCGACGATCACGATCTCGTAGGTCGCTGCCATC
>NZ_JADGHZ010000115.1 GCF_019683595.1 Sphaerobacter sp.
GCGTGTTCCGTGTTCCGTGCTCCGTCGTCTCCCCTCTCCCCTGGCGGGAGAGGGGCCGGGGGTGAGGGGGACGTATGACGCATCACGCATGACGCATCACGCATCCCGCCCCGCGATGGCAGCGGCGCGCATGAGGTCCACGGGGGGTTCCTGGCCGGTCCAGAGCCGGAAGGCTTCGACCCCCTGCTGGACCAGCATCTCCAGCCCATCCTGGGTGTCCAGGCCGAGGCGCCGGGCCTCCAGGAGGAGCGGCGTATCACGGTAGGTCAGGTCGTAGACCAGGGCGTCCTTGGGCAGCAGCTCCAACATCGCCGCCGGGATCGGCAGCGCGTCGCCGTGCCACCCGACCGCGGTGGCGTTGACCAGCAGCGTGGCGCCCTCCAGCCACTCGGCCAGGGCATCGAGCGGCCCCGACCAGATCGGCACCGGCGGGTGGAGCATGGCCACCATCGCCCGGGCGCGGTCCGGCGTGCGGTTGCCGACGGAGATCTGGCGGCACCCCGCCGACAGCAGGCCGATCACCACGCCACGGGCCGCACCGCCCGCGCCGAGCACGACCGCGCGGGTCCGCGTCAGGTCGATCCCGCGCTGGTGGAGCGGCGCCAGGAAGCCGGGAATGTCGGTGTTGTCGCCGAAGAGCCGCCCACCCCGGTTGACGATCGTATTGACCGCGCGCGCCATGCGCGCCCGCTCGGTCATCTCGTCGACGAGGTCGAACGCGACTCCCTTGTGGGGGAGGGTGACGCTGGCACCCAGATAGCCCGGCCGGCGCAAGCCGTCGATCCGCTCGGCGACCTCCTCCTCGGGCGTCGGCCAGAGCTCATAGCGAGCATCGATACCGAGGGCGTCGAAGGCCGCCTGATGTATCGCAGGGGAGAGACTGTGCTCGACCGGATACCCGATCAACCCGACACGCTGGGTCACCCCGTACTCCTCTCCGATCGCAGCCCAGGCGCAGGCGCGGGCCACGGAGCGGGCCTCCGTATTGGTCACCCCGCCACCGGGGCGCTACGGCTGGCTGTACCGCTGGATGTTCGCCTCGTGCTCCTCCAGCGTTGCAGCGAAGGCGTGCTCACCGCTCCCGTCCCCCTTGGCGACGAAGTACAGGTAGTCGGTATCGGCCGGCTGCAGCGCCGCTTCAATCGATGCCAGGCTGGGGTTGCAAATCGGCCCGGGCGGGAGGTCCGGGTGCGTGTAGGTATTGTAGGGGCTCTCGGGAGCTTCGTTGTTCGGGTCCGTGACCGTGGGCCACCAGTTGCCCGGTTCACCCAGGGCGTACTGGATCGTGGGATCGGCCTGGAGGGGCATCCCCACCCGTAGCCGGTTGTGGTAGACGGAGGAGATCAAGGGTCGCTCCTCCGGCACGGCCGCTTCACGCTCGATGATCGAGGCGATGACCATGATCTGATGGAAGTTGTAGCCGAGCTCCTCCGCCCGGGCGCGCAGGTCGGGGGGCACCTTGGTGTCAAACGTCTGGAGGAGCGTGTTGATGATGTCTTCCGGCGTGGCGTCGGCCCGGAACTCGTAGGTGTCCGGGAAGAGGTATCCTTCGAGCGTCGCCCCGCTGGGGCGGCTCCGGAGGAAGTCGTAGTCCCAGCCACCCTCATTGATGGCGTCCAGGAACTGCTCGGGAGTGGAGATCAATCCGACCTGCTGGAGCTTGTCGGCATACTCCTCGGCACGCCATCCTTCTTGGAAGCGGACTTGCACGACCTCCACGTCCCGTGAGGTCGTCAACTCCTCGATGATCTCGTTGACCGACATGCCTTTGCGCAGCTCGAAGCGCCCGGCCTTGAGCTGGGAATCCTGGTTGGTGAGACGCATCTTGAGTTTGAAGTAAGTGGCCGAGCGGATAAGGCCGGCCTCGGCTAGGCGCGAGGCAACGCTGTCGACCGTCTCCTGCTCCTGCACGACGAAGGTGATCGGCTCGCTGGCAGCGCTGGCGCTGGTGACACTGATGTAGTGAGAGAGAACTCGCTGGGCGGTAATGACGATGGCAGCCGCGAGGACCAGTACAGCCGCGATCTTCAGCGCCTGGATCATCAACCTGAGCAAACTGGTCTCCTCCGTTGGCCAGACCCGCCCGCCCACGGACGTGCACCGAACGAGGGTTGCATGATTGTAGCAATGCGCACGAGTACCAGACAAGCGCGGGCGCTGCCGCCGCTGGTGGCCATCGTCGGGCCGACCGCCGTCGGCAAGACGGCGACGGCCATCCGCCTGGCCCTCGACATCGACGGCGAGGTCGTTTCCGCCGATTCGCGCTACCTCTACCGCGGCATGGACATCGGCACCGCCAAGCCGACCGTCGCCGAGATGCGCGGCGTGCCCCACCACCTGATCGACGTCGTCGACCCAACGGAGGACTACTCACTGGCGCTCTATCAGCAGGATGCCTATCAGGCTATCGCCGACATCACCGCGCGCGGCCGCGTGCCGATCCTGGCCGGGGGCACACCCCTGTACATCAACGCCGTGCTGGAGGGCTGGCGCATCCCTGAGGTGCCGCCCGACCCTGCGTTCCGGGAAGCGATGGAGCAGGTGGCGCGAGAGCGGGGACCGGAGCACCTGCACCGGCGCCTCGCCGAAGTCGATCCCGCCGCCGCGGCACGCATCCCGGCGACGAACGTGCGGCGCGTCATCCGCGCGCTGGAGATTTATCAGCACACCGGGCGGCCGATGACCGAGCTGGAGGGAAAGTCGCCGCCCCCGTACCGCATCCTCATCGTCGGGCTCACGCTGCCGCGTGAGGAGTTGTACCGGCGGATCGACCGGCGAGTGGACGAGCAGATCGCCGCCGGGCTGGTGGACGAGGTCCGGGGCCTGCTCGCGGCGGGGGTGCCGACCGATGCCCCGGCCATGTCCGCGATCGGCTACGGCGAGATCGTGGCCTACCTCCAGGGCGAGACGACGCTGCCGGAAGCGATCGAGCGGATCCGCTACAACACCCACCGCTACGCCCGGCACCAGACCACGTGGCTGCGCCGGATGCGAGGGGTCCACTGGTTCGATCCCCAGGAGCCGGGTTGGTACGAGCGGCTGCTGAAACTCGTGCGCATCTTCCTAGCCGGAAATGAAACCGATCTCAACGCAGCGGACGTAGATTAAGGCGTCGTGAGAGTGAAGCTCTCACCGGGCACGTGAGGAGGAGGGAAGCGGGGCGATGGTGACCATCGCCCCGCTTTCCACGTGTGCGGGCTCCGCCAGTGGCGTCCCCCGCAGATCTCCCGTACAATCGAAGTCCCGCGGGCTGGCCCGTGCCGCGCGACGTGCGGGTGCCCGCCGACGCCGCCCACCCCAGGCCGCGCCAGGCCCCACGGGCGTGGCGGCGGCCCTGTGAGGACCGGTGTCCGGGTTGGAGAGGAAAGGAGTCGCTCCGTGGTCATTGGGAGCCGCCCCGCAGCGCGACGCATGCTGCTCGTGGTGGCGGTGTTGCTCAGCGCCCTCGCGCTGGCCGCCTGCGCTGGTGGGCCGGAGACGATGCCATCCGATGAGCGGGTGACGCCGGGTCCCGGCAACACCTTCTCGATCACCATCACCGACGACGCTATCACCCCTGATAACCTGTCTGCCGCGATGGGTCCGATCACCTTCCAGATTACGAACAGCGGCAGCCGCGTGCACAACCTGGCGGTCAACTACAACGGGATCCACCATCAGTCGCCCGACATCCAGCCCGGCGAGACGATCACCTGGACCCTTGCGGGTCACACCCCCAGCCCCGTCGTGATCTACTCCTCGATCGGCAACGATCGCGCCAACGGGCTGGAGGCGAACGTCTGGATCGCCACGGGCGAGGCAGACGCCCCCTTCGGTCACGGCGAGGGTCACTAAGAATAACCACCACCGAACACCAAACCGGCGCCGGGGATACCCCGGCGCCGGTCATTTTTCCAGGCCCTTTGCCAAGAGAAGCCAGCAGCGAGACGCGGCCAAGGAACCACCAGCCTGCCGATAATGTCCCGCCGCTAGGCGCCACCCCCAATGGAGGCAGCACGTGGGGATGCTGTCGCCTCACGTCCAAGATAGGCGCGCTCCCCGGCCGGCGTCGCAAGGAACACCACCCTCGGCGCGGAAGGTTCGGCAGGAGGCTCCCACCACCGTTCCTCGGCGATGATCCTGGCTACCTCATCGAGCGTCTGCTGAACGGAACCCGCCGCGGGATCGTCGATCTCCACCGCCACCAGTCCCGCGGCCACTAGCCCGTACAGCGCCTCCTGCACAATCTTCAGCAGCGCCGGCCGCGGCATCTCGGGGAAGCATGCCTCAAGCGTCCAGCACAGTTCCCAAAGCCCGAACGCATCATCGACGGCCATGCTCAGGATTTGGCGCCGTGCCTCATCCCGGATCATCGCAATACTGGGTTGCCCTTCAGTGGCACGGGGTCGCATGTCTTGCCTCTCATCGATACGCGCAGATACGGGCCTCGCTTGACGGGATCAGGGTCGCGGGGATTGCCCTCCATGATCCGAACTTGGTGACCAGGATGGTCTGGGTCGGAGTACCTCCAGCCGCGATCACTCCGAGCCCGTTCCTGGATCCAATGGTCCGGGATCAGTTCCTCGACTTCCTCAGGGGCGAGCCCTCGCAACGAATCCGGATCATCAAACGGGCAGGGTTTCGATCCCGGCACGCCCCCTCCTGAGGATACACAAGAGCGCCAAATCCGTGCCCCAAGTATTTGCCGCACGTACAACCATGCGTTAGGCGCGCTCCGCGGGGCGGATAATCGCACGCCGTGCACGCAGGCCATACGGCGACCGCGACTTGATGCTCGAGTTCGTGGAATCCAGTTTAGAACAAGAAATGCAGATTGGAAAGGGGCATGATTACGGATTGGATCGGTTCCGGCAGCCACACCCGTCACACCGGGTCATCCCCCTGCGCTACCCCGCCGGAATCTCGGACCCCAGGGCGATATCGACGATCTCGCCAGGTTCGAACAGGCCCATGAGCATTTCCGCGCCCTCGCGTCTGGTGTCCGGCCCCAGGTCGGGGCGGAAGAAGACCTGCTCGCCGAAGGCACCGATGTCCCCGACCGCCCAGCAGTAGCGGTAGTAGGCGAGGGCGAGGGGATCAACCTCGATCGGCCCGTAGCCCTGGAAGAAGTACGCCTCCTCGCGCGGGCTCACCAGCGTGCTGCTGATACCCCCGACCACGAACATCAGGTCACGCTCGCGCGGGGCCAGCAGCGTTTCATCCCAGTCCACGAACCACACGTGCCCGTCGGTGTCCACCAGCACGTTCGCCGTGTGGATGTCCGCGTGGCACAGCACGAGGGGCGGTGCGCTCGCCGCGAGACGGCGGCCCAGATCCTCCGCCCGCTCCAGCAGTATGCGAATCGTCGCCCGCTGCTCCTGCCAGAAGCGCGCCAGCCGCCGCTCGGTGGGGTCGTCGAAGGCGCGCGTACCGATGTGGGCATCGACGCGCCGGATCGCGGCGGCGCCGTCGGGCACGAAGCGATCGCGCCGCAGCACCCGCGCGAGGTCGGGGGCGATCGGCATGTCGTGCACCTGCCGCATGAGCGCGCCGTAGTCGCGCCACTGTTGCGGCGTCATCTCGCGGCCCCAGGCAGACGAGCCCTCGACGAACGGGTACAGGATGAGCACGTAGTCGCCCGCGTCCGTCCAGAGCGCCCCGCCGGTGGTCGGTAGCGGAGCGACGATGTGCGCGAGCCCGTGATCTCCCAGGTAGCGGGGGACCACGAGGCCCGCCTCATTCTTGATGCTGAGGCGGACTTTCAGGAAGTAGGTCGCGTCGTCGGCCGCCCGCACGCGGTACACCCAGGCCGAGGAGTCGTAGCCCAGCGGGAGGAAGGTCAGGTCCTCGACGTCGAGGCCGTACCGGTCGCGCAAGCGGGCGCGCAGGGTGTCCTCGGTGAGGTTGTCCGGTGGTTCCCGCATGGTCGGCGCTCCTTCCCGCCCGTCGCGCCCCGGCGGACGTGCCATCTAGCGGTTAGTGCGGCAGTCGCACGCGCACCCGTGCCGGGTCGCCGGCGTCGGGGTCGGATGCGTCGTATTCGGCCCGCTCCTCGGCGACGCAGGCCAGCCCGTCCCGCTCCAGCCCCGCGACCACCTCACGCAGCCAGGCAAGATGCTCCGGGCCGAAGTCGTCACGCACCCGGGGGCCGAGCGCGGCGAGGTCGATCGCCTCACCCGGCGGCAGCTCCCGCAGCGCCGCGATGACCCGGCCTCGGTAGTAGCGCGACGACCCGGTGAACGGCTCCTCCCGGCGGGTGGTCGCGGGCGCCTCGGCCAGGGCCGTCTGGATCGCCGGGTAGGCGCGACAGTGCGCCTGGAGGGGGCAGAAGACGCAGAGCGGCTTGCGCGCGGTGCAGTGGACCGCGCCGAACTCCATCAGCCCCTGGTTCCAGTCGTAGCCCTCGCCCGCGGGCACCACCCGGTCGGCCAGCGCCTGGATCTCGCGTGCCGTCGCGCGTGGGGTCGGCACCTCCGGCCCGTAGAAGAGGCGGTGCAGCACCCGACGGATGTTGGTGTCGACGAAGCCGACGTCCTGCTCGTAGGCGAAGCAGGCCACCGCGCCGGCCGTATAGCGGCCGATGCCCGGCAGCGCCTGCAATTCGTCCACGTCGCGCGGCATCACCCCGCCGTGGCGCTCGACCACGGCCTGGGCCGCGCGCTGGAGATTCACCGCCCGGCGATTGTAGCCCAGCCCGGACCAGACGCGGATCACCTCGGCCGTCGGCGCGGCTGCCAGCGCCTCGATCGTGGGGAAACGCTCCAGGAACTCGTGGTACTTGGGGATGACGCGCTCGACCTGCGTCTGCTGCAGCATCACCTCGGAGATGAGCACCCGGTACGGATCGCGCGTCCGCCGCCAGGGGAGGTCACGCCGGTGGGCACGATACCAGGCCAGCAGGCGCTGCTGGAGATCGGCCAACTGCTGGTCATCACTCGGCTGTGCGGCGGGCGTCGCCGCGGTGGTCGTCGCGTCCATCGGCACCATTCTATCCAACGAGGCAATACCTGCGGGGCGCGTGACGCCAGCGATTCCCGGCCATGAAAAAGGGGGTGCGAAGCACCCCCGGTTGAGCGGATGTGTTCAGGAATCAGATCGGCCTGCGTGCCGGCTACTTGCCGTCGACACCCTCGCGCTTCTGCTTGGTCAGTGCCGCAACCTTCATCGGCAGGCCGAAGAGGTTGATGAACCCCTTGGCGTCCGCCTGATTATACACGTCGTCGGCGCCGAAGGTGGCGAAGCCCTCGTGGTACAGGCTGTAGGGCGACTTGCGTCCGGTCGGGATGATGTTCCCCTTGTACAGCTTCAGCCGGACCTCACCGGTCACCGTCTGCTGGGTCACTTCGACGAAGGCGTCGAGCGCCTCGCGCAGCGGGGTGAACCAGCGGCCGTCGTAGACCAGCTCGGCGTACTTCTGCGCCACGAGGTCCTTGTAGTGCAGCGTCTCGCGGTCGAGCGTGATCGACTCCAGTTCCTTGTGTGCCGTGGAGAGGATCGCCGCCCCGGGCTGCTCGTAGACGCCGTGGCTCTTCATCCCGACCAGCCGGTTCTCCACCAGGTCGATCCGGCCCACGCCGTGCTCGCCGCCGATCTTGTTCAGCGTCGTCACCAGCTCGACCGGCCCCATCGGCGTACCGTCCAGGCTGACCGGGTAGCCCTGCTCGAAGCCGATGACGATCTCGACCGGCTTGTCCGGCGCGGCCTCCGGGCTGACGGTGAGCTGGAACATCGCCTCGTTCGGCTCCTGCCAGGGATCCTCCAGCTCGCCCCCTTCATGGCTCAGGTGCCAGAGGTTCTGGTCCCGGCTGTAGATGTTGGTCTTCGACTGCGACACCGGGATGCCGCGCGCCATCGCGTATTCGAGCAATTCCTCGCGGCCGCCGAGGTCCCACTGCCGCCAGGGGGCGATCACCTTCAGATCGGGCGCCAGCGCCTGGAAGGTCAGCTCGAAGCGGACCTGATCGTTCCCCTTGCCGGTGCAGCCGTGGGCGACCGCATCGGCTCCCTCGAGCCGCGCGATCTCCACCTGGTGGGAGGCGATGAGCGGCCGGGCGAAACTGGTGCCGAGCAGGTACTTCCGCTCGTAGACCGCGCCGGCCCGCAGGGTCGGGAAGGCGTACTTGGTGAGGAACTCTTCCTTGAGATCTTTGACATAAAGCTTCGATGCGCCACTGGCGAGCGCCTTAGCCTCAAGGCCTTCAAAGGAGTCGCCCTGGCCGACATCGGCGGTGAAGGCGATAACCTCGCAGCCGTAGTGCTCCTTGATCCAGGCGAGAATCACGGAGGTATCGAGGCCGCCGGAGTAGGCGAGGACGACCTTCTTGATTTCAGGGGTAGACATGTCGGTGCTGCTCCTCTACACACGCGCGCCACGCGGCGCGCCCCAAACGCGCGAACGGGATGGCTCTCTACGCGGCGCACCTGGCGCGTCCGGGCATGCGGTAGAGCATTGGGCGACAGCACCTCCGAGGAACGAACTCCAGCCACGCCGCGAGCGGCGTGCCGAAGCCTAGCAAGCCCCGCGCACGCCGTCAAGGCGTCTCAACACGGAGGCCAGCATCGTTCCGTCTCTCATGCCCGCGCCCACCGCCGAGGCAGGCGATCTCGCCACGCGGCAATCGTGAGCCGGGGTCCGGCACAAAGCCGATGCCCCTGATCGTGTTTTCAGAATCGCAGCGAATGGTGAATGGTCAGGCTGCTGGCACCGATGCTGCTGCATGGGCATCGCCACGCCGTGCGAGCCGCTCGCCCGCCACGTCGTCATCCCCGGCTCCATCTAATCGCCGGGTTCCGGCGCAGCGCCTCACCCGGTCGAGCGCCATCGAGGGAGGGAAACCACCATGACCGGCAACGGCCACGGTCGGCACATCAGCCGACGGCCTCTCCGTCGCCGTCGCAGCCTGCTCTACGCTCGGCTCGGCCGCCGCGGCCCACGCCCGCTCCCGCCGCAGTTGCTGCGGGGATTCCGGCCACGGCAGCGCTCCTCGTCCTACGCCACCTTCCTCCAGGGGTTCGCCATCCTGTCGCTGGCGATCTTCCTGTTCCTGGGTGCCGCGCTCGGCGCCGCTGCGGCGGCCGGCTTCGTCGGCTGGACGAACATCACCGAGAACCTCCCCTCGGTGGAGCAAGCGAACGGCCTTCCTTTCGCCACGACCAAGATCTACGACCGCAACTGGGTCCTACTCAACGAGGTGTCCGACCCGGAGACCGGCTGGCGCACCCCGGTCGGCTACCAGGAGATCCTGGACCACATCACCCAGCAGCAGAGCGACCCCAGTAAGCCGCACCGGGCCTGGATCTTCGACGCCACCGTGGCCGCTGAGGACGCTACCTTCTGGAGCAATGTCGGCTTCGACCCTGCGGCCATCGCCCGCAGCTTCGTCTTCAACCTGCAAGGCGCACCGTCGTCCGGCGCCTCAACCATCACCCAGCAACTCGTCCGCCAGATGTACCCCGAACAGATCGGCTTCGAGCGCAGCTACACGCGCAAGATCCGCGAGGCGATCACCGCCTACCGGTTCACCAAGCACTACACCAAAGAGCAGATCCTGGAGATGTATCTCAACAACGTCTACTACGGCAATCGTGCCTACGGCATCGACGCCGCCTCCATGACCTACTTCAACAAGCACCCCTGGGAACTGACGCTGGCTGAGGCGGCGATGCTGGCCGGGCTGCCGCAGGCACCCAGCTTCTACGACCCGGTGCAGAACTACGAGCTGGCCAAGGCCCGCCAGCACTACGTGCTGGGCCAGATGGTCAAGGAGGGGATGATCTCCCAGACCGAGGCGGACGAAGCCTCCGCTCAGCCGATCAACCTCCAGGTGCAAGCCAACTCGCATCAGGTGTTCCGGGCGCCCCACTTCGTCAACTTCGTGCGCGCCTACCTGGAGCAGCGATACGGAGCGGACATGCTCTACCGGGGTGGACTCGTCGTCCGCACCACGCTCGACCTCGGCTTGCAAGAACGCGCCCAGCAGATCGTGGCCGAGCACGTCGAGCGCCTGGCGCCCTGGGACGTCAACAACGGGGCGCTGGTGGCCATGCTCCCCTGGAGCGGGGAGATCGTGGCCATGGTCGGCAGCGCCGACTACTACAACGACGCCATCGACGGCCAGGTCAACGTGGCGGTGCGTGAGCGCCAACCCGGCTCCTCGATCAAGCCGATCACGTACCTGGCGGCCTTCGAGAAGGGTTGGAACCCGGGGACGATCATCTTCGACTACAACAAGCGCTGGCCGTTACCTGGCCAGCCCGGCAAGTACTACGCGCCAGTCAACTACACCGGGCAGCGCTACGGCGCGGTCTCGGTTCGCACCGCGCTCTCGAACTCGCTCAACACCCCGGCGGTGCAGGCACTCGACTTCGTCGGCGTGCAGACGATGATCGACCTGGCCCACCGGATGGGCATCCGGACGGGGCTGTGGCGCGGCCCGAGCGTCTACGGCCTGGCGGTGACGCTCGGCGGCGGCGAGGTAACGCTACTGGAGCACACCAACGCCTTCGCTACACTGGCGAACAACGGGCGCTACGTGCCCTACACCCCGCTGCTGGAGGTTCGCGACGGGCACGGGAACGAACTCTACCGCCACGACCGGGCCGGTGCGTTCGAGCGGGGAGAGCAGGTCGTCAAGCCCGAGCACGCTTACCAGATCACCAGCATCCTGACCGACAACCGCGCCCGCAGCATGGTTTTCAGTCCCAACAGCCCGCTGACGATCCCGGAGCTGGGACGGCCCGTCGCCGCGAAGACCGGCACGACCGAGGACTCCCGCGACGGCTGGACGATGGGCTACACCACCGATCTCGTGGTCGGTGTCTGGGCGGGGAACACGGACAACCATCCGACGCGGGGCATCGACGGGGTGCAGAGCGCGGCGCCCATCTGGCACGACTTCATGGTCGCCGCCCACACCGACCCGCGCTTCGCCGAGACGCTGGCCGGTCCGGACGGCCAGCCGATCGCGCCCGAGTTCCCGCGCCCGCCCGGGATCTACGAAGCCCCGGTCTGCGCGGCGACCGGGAAGCGGCCCACCCCCGGCTCCCGGACGATCACCGAGGTCCTGGTCCGCGGGGAGGAACCGGCGCTTCCCTGCAACCGGACGACCCCCGAGGAGGCGGCCGACCTGCGCGCCGCATTGGCCGACGCCGCGCGCAGCCGCAACTTCACCAGCCGCGGTCTCCAGACCCTCTACGAGTACGCGGCCGCCGTCGGCATTGGCCGGTAAGCGCCCGGAGGCGAAGCGGGCCTACGTGGCCAGTGGGGATCAGACGCGGTGATAGAACGTGCGCCGCTCCGCCCGTGCCAGGGGATGGGTGGTGTGCGAGTCTCAGACCGCGGCATGTGCCCGGGGATAGGTGGTGTGAGGATCCTGCCGCTCGGCGTGTGCCCGGGGCTAAAGCCGCCGGGCTGAATAGTGGGTAAGCCCACTGAAGGGGCTATGATGGCTACATCGAGGCGTATCCGATTCGGCCACCTACCGGGACCAGCGTCCCTAGCCCCTTCAGTGGGC
>NZ_JADGHZ010000116.1 GCF_019683595.1 Sphaerobacter sp.
CCCCCCAACCCCCTCTCCCCTTGTGGGAGAGGGGGAGATTCGGTAAGGCGCACAACGGCTACCGGCCGAGAGGAGAGTAGAGGCAGTGGCGGTTGTCTACTACGAGCAGGACGCGGATCTCTCCCTGCTGAAGGGGAAGAAGATCGCGGTGATGGGCTATGGCAGCCAGGGGCACGCTCATGCCCAGAACCTGCGCGACAGCGGGTGCGACGTGATCGTCGGGCTGTACGAGGGCAGCAAGAGCTGGGATCGGGTCAAGGCCGACGGCCTGGAGGTCGCGACTGTCCGCGACGCGGCGCGGCAAGCCGATATCATCATGATGTTGATGCCGGACCACACGCAGAAGACCGTCTACGACGAGAGCGTGGCGCCGGAGCTGCGTCCGGGCAAGACGTTGATGTTCGCCCACGGGTTCAACATCCACTTCGGCCGCATCACGCCGCCCGCCGATGTCGATGTCTCGATGATCGCGCCGAAGGGCCCGGGCCACATCCTGCGCGACACCTACCAGGAGGGCATCGGCATCCCGGCGCTCCTTGCCGTGCACCAGGATGCGAGCGGGCAGGCCAAGCAGGTTGCCCTGGCCTACGCCAAGGGGCTGGGCTGCACCCGCGCCGGCGTGCTGGAGACGACCTTTAAGGAGGAGACCGAGACCGACCTCTTCGGGGAGCAGGCGGTCCTCTGCGGCGGCATCTCGGCGCTGGTTCAGGCAGGGTTCGAGACGCTGGTCGAGGCCGGCTATCAGCCGGAGCTGGCGTACTTCGAGGTGCTCCATGAGTTGAAGCTGATCGTCGACCTGATGTACCAGGGCGGCATCAAGTACATGCGCTACTCGGTCAGCGACACCGCCGAGTACGGCGACTACGTCAGCGGCCCCAAGATCATCGACGACCGGGTGCGCGAGTCGATGCACCAGATCCTGCAGGACATCCAGACAGGGCGCTTCGCTGAGCGCTGGATGCGCGAGAACGACACCGGCCGGCAGGAGTTCATGAAGATGCGGGAGGCCGCGCAGAGCCACCAGATCGAGCAGGTCGGCGACCAGTTGCGGGCGATGATGCCGTGGCTCAAGCGGCGGGAGATCCCGACCCAGAGCAGTTCCTAACGGCGACGGGCGGCACCGTGCAGCCGTGCGGGTTCCCGGGAAGCTCCGGGACTCGTACGGTGTTGCATGGTGTGCGCATTGCGCAAGCGCGGCAGCGCAGGCTGTTGGCTTGCCGGTATGGCTCGTGGTATACTGGCCGTTGGATCATGCGTGACGTTCGCGCGGAGAACAGAGGGAGGCGCCGCTCGAATGGCGTTGTACAAGGCGCAGAAGGACGAGATCGTCAAGAACTTCCAGGTGCATGAGACCGACACCGGCTCGCCGGAGGTCCAGATCGCGCTCCTGACCGAGCGGATCAATGGGCTGGTCGAGCACCTGCGGGCGCATCCGCACGACAATCATTCGCGGCGGGGCCTGCTGAAGCTGGTCGGTCGGCGGCGCCGGCTGCTGGCATACCTGAGCGAGAAGGACGTTGAGCGTTATCGCGCGACGATCGAGCGGCTTGGATTGCGCCGTTAGGTTCGTGGTTGCTCCCTCGTACCTGACTACCGGCGAACAGACACGATCGGCGGATCGCCGCCGGTTCCCCGTTAGCTTGTGGACGAGCCCAGGGGTCATGTCCCTGGGCTTCGCTATTTCCCCAACGCCCTGGTGCGGGGTGCAGGCGACGGGGCGAGGGGAGGTGTAGGTACTGATCTCGCGGTGTCTCGCCAGTGGGCGCGTGCGAGGCGTTAGGTATTGGAGCCCGGCGAGGAATCGAGGCTGGTTCGTCGCCGAACGCCAGTCCCTAACACCTCCCACGTCCGCGACGAGACACCGATGGTTCCGTTTCAACCGCGACCAGAGCGGTCGCGAGGATGTGGGAGTTACACACCATGCCACCACTCATACATGAGCGCACGATCGAGGTCGCAGGCCGGCGCCTGACGATCGAAACCGGCCGTCTGGCGGGCCTGGCGCACGGCGCCGTGACGGTTCGCTACGGCGACACATTGGTCCTGACCACCGTGGTCGGGGAGCGGGAGCCGCGGGAGGGCCTCGACTTCTTCCCGCTGACTGTCGACTACGAAGAGAAGATGTATGCCGCGGGGAAGATCCCTGGCGGCTTCATCAAGCGTGAGGGGCGGCCGACGGAGGCCGCGATCCTGGCGGCTCGCCTGACCGACCGCCCGATCCGGCCGCTCTTCCCCAAGGGCTACAAGGCCGAGGTGCAGGTGATCACCACCGTCCTCTCGGCCGACCAGGAGAACGACCCGGACATCCTGTCGATCATCGGCGCGTCGGCCGCGCTGATGCTCTCACCGATCCCGTGGGCCGGCCCGGTGGGTGCCGTCCGCATCGGCGACATCGACGGCGAGCTGGTCGTCAACCCGACCGAGCATCAGTTGATCGACAGCAAGCTCGACATGGTCGTGGCGGGGACCGCCGACGCCGTGATGATGGTCGAGGGCGAGGCCGACGGGATCTCCGAGGAACGATTCCTCGACGCCGTGCTGCTGGCTCACGACGAGATCAAGCGCATCGTTGCCATGCAGCACGAGCTGCGCGAGGTGGCCGGCAAGGAGAAGTGGGAGTTTACCCCGCCGGAGGAGAACACCGAGCTCAAGCAGCAGATCGAGGAGTACATCGGCGACCGGCTGGTCTCGGCGGTGTTCAACCCCGACAAGGAGCAGCGCGTCGCGGCCACGGACGAGCTCAGGCAGGACGTGATCGCGCACTTCACCGAGGCCCCCGAGGGCGAGGAGCCCGTGGCGAGCGCCCGCGAGGTGTCGGACATCTTCGACGGGCTGGTCAAGGGCCTGGTGCGGCGGACGATCCTCGAGCGCGGCGAGCGCCCCGACGGTCGCCGGCCCGACGAAATCCGGGAGATCTGGATCGAGACGGGTGTGCTGCCGCGCGCCCACGGTTCGGCGATCTTCACCCGCGGCCAAACCCAGGCGCTGACCGTCGTCACGCTGGGTACGACCTCCGAGGAGCAGCTCCTCGACGGCCTCGGGATCGAGGAGTCGAAGCGCTACCTGCACCACTACAACTTCCCGCCGTTCAGCGTCGGCGAGGTGCGGCGGCTGCGCGGGCCGAGCCGCCGGGACATCGGGCACGGTGCGCTGGCGGAGCGCTCGCTCCTGGCGGTGCTGCCCGATGAGGACGAATTCCCGTACACGATGCGCGTCGTGTCGGAGATCATGAGCTCGAACGGCTCGACCTCGATGGCCAGCGTCTGCGGAAGCTCGCTGGCGCTGATGGATGCCGGGGTGCCGATCAAGGCGCCAGTCGCCGGTGTGGCGATGGGCCTGATCACCGACCCGGAGACGGGCCGCTACCAGATCCTGACCGACATCCAGGGCATCGAGGACGCGCTCGGCGACATGGACTTCAAGGTCGCCGGTACGGCGGAAGGCATCACCGGTATCCAGATGGATATCAAGGTGATGGGCATCACGCCGGAGATCATGCGCGAGGCGCTGGAGCAGGCACGTCGCGGCCGGCTCTTCATCCTCGACAAGATGAACGCGGTGATCGCGCAGCCGCGGCCGGAGATGTCCCCGTACGCGCCGCGGATCTACCGCATCCAGATCCGGCCGGACCAGATCGGCGAGGTCATCGGCCCGGGCGGCAAGGTGATCCGCGGGATCCAGGAGGCGACCGGCGCCAAGATCGACATCGAGGACGACGGCACCGTCTTCATCAGCGCGGTCAACGAGGAGAGCGCCCGCAAGGCGGTCGACACGATCGAGCGCATGACGAAGGTGCCCGAGGTCGGCGACATCTTCTTCGGCCGGGTGAAGACGATCATCCCGTCCGGCTGCTTCGTCGAGATCCTGCCGGGGAAGGATGGCTTCCTCCACATCTCCGAGCTTGAGCCCTATCGCGTCAACTCGGTCGAGGATGTGGTCCAGGTCGGCCAGGAGCTGAACGTCGTCGTCACCGGGATTCGGCCCGACGGCAAGATCAACCTGTCGCGCAAGGCGCTGCTGACCAGTGAGGGTCCGGACCAGCGCGAGCCGGCTGCGGCCGGTGGCGGGCGCGGCGGTCGCCGTCCGGACGACCGCGGTGGGCGCGGCCCGCGCGGTGGTGACCGGGACCGGCGTGGCGGCGGTGACCGCGACCAGCGCAACCGGCAGCCGGAGGCGCGCGATCAGCGCCCGCGACCCCGCCCGGACGAGGGCGGGCAGCCGCTGATGCGTCGCCCGCGTGACAGCCGTACCCTGCCCGGGCGCGGCCCGAACCGGTAGCACCGGCGACGCAACATAACTCGACCACGCACGAGCGGGCGGCAACGCCCGCTCGTTGTGTTGGCGCCTGGTATGAGGACGGTAACATGCGGCGCGGAGATACGCGGCGCTACCGCTCCAGGCGGATGATGCCGCGCTCGAGGGCGACGGTGACGGCGGCGGTGCGGTCGTCGACGTCCAGCTTGTTGAAGATGTGGATCAGGTGTGACTTGACGGTCGCCTGGCTGATGGAGAGGTGTGCGGCGATCTCCTTATTCGAGGCACCCTGGGCGACAAGTCGCAGGACGTCGATCTCACGCGGGGTGAGCGGCTCCTGCCGGGGCTGGTTCAGGCGTGCCATGAGACGGGCCGCGACGGATGGGGCGAGGAGCGACTGGCCCGCAGCCGCGGCTCGGATGGCGCGGAAGAGATCTTCGCGCGTGGTGTCCTTTAACAGGTAGCCAGTTGCGCCGGCTTCGACCGCGTGGAGGATGTCTTCGTCGCTGTCGTACGTGGTCAAGACCAGGACGTGGACGTCCGGCATCTCCGCGCGGATCAGTGCCACGGCATCCGCACCGTCCAGCTCCGGCATACGCAGATCCATCAGCACGACGTCGGGCCGCAAGCGGCGCGCGAGCTCGACGGCCTCGGCGCCGGTGGAGGCTTCGGCGAGGACGGTGAACTCCTCGTGCTCCGCCAGCATCCCGATTATCCCGGTGCGGACGACCGGGTGGTCGTCCGCGATGATCAAGCGGATCGGCTGCATCGCTCCGCGCTCCACCTCACGCACGGCTCGGCACCAACGCGTCCGCCCGCTCGGTGACGGGCTCCGTGCACGTGGTTACGGGAAGCGCGACCGTAATGCTGGTGCCTTCGCCCGGCGCGCTCTCGATCATCAAAGATCCGCCCAGCATACGTAGGCGCTCCCGCATTCCGGTCAAGCCGAAGCCGCCGTCGACGGAGCCCGAGGCGTCGGACACCGTGAGGCGGTCGAAGCCCACGCCGTCATCTTGCACGTCGAGCAGAATCTCGTCGCCGAGGTAGGAGAGCGTGATGTCTACGCGGCTGGCCCGCGCATGCTTGCGCACGTTGGCCAGCGCCTCCTGGGTAATGCGGAACAGGGTTACCTCGACATCGGTCGGAAGCGGGACCGGGGTGCCGTCCACCGTAATGTGTGCGGCGATGCCGGTGTCCTCGGACCAGCGCCGGGCGACGCGGGCGAGCGCGTCGGCCAGCGAGCCGCCTTGCTCCAGTTGTACCGGTCGCAGCGCCCAGACCAGGCGCCGGGCGTCGTTCAGGCTCTCGCGGGCCGTCGCGCGTGCCTGCTCGATGTGGCGGCGGAGGGCGGCTGCCTCGGCGGGGATATGCGGCTCGGCGGCCTCCAGGTGCATCACGATGCTCGTGAACCCCTGCGCCAGCGTGTCGTGAATCTCACGGGCCAGGCGCTGCCGCTCCTCAACGATCCCCGCCTGGCGTTCCTGCTCGGCCAGCGCGGCGCGTGTGGCCATCAACTCGTCGATCAGGCGCTTCCGCTCCTGGCTCTGGCGGGTGATGGCGGCAAAGAAAAAGATTGAGATGATCGTAAAGATGACGGAGAAGATGGCGCCCAGCAGCGCGCCCTCGTTCTCCCACAAGAACTGGCCGTCTTGCGCGGCGTCGCGGGTGAACAGGATCAGCGTGATGGTGATCACGCCGGCAGTGGCCCAGGTCGGGGGGATGAAGGCGAAGAGCTGGACGAAGATGGCGAACGACATCACCAGGAACGAGGCGTCGAGCCAGGCGAGCGTGCCGAGCAGCACCGCCTCGCCGAAGAAGAAAAAGGCGATGCGCCCCCGGCTCATCTCACCGCACGGCTGGAGCACGATCATCGCGGTGTACCAGGCCGCAAGTGCACCGGTAAGGGTGACGAGGAGGGCGCTGCGGCCGAGGCCGGGTCCGTCGAGCAGGGCGAGGATCAGTCCGAGGCCGAGCGACCCGTAGAAGACGCCGTGCCAGACCCGCTCCCAGCGCTCCAGCACGTCTTGCGATTGGGGCCGCGATCGCCGCCGGTTCCACCGGACCAGGGCTTGTCTGGCCTGGGCAAGTCCTAGATGCATGGAACCGCCTCCCTCCGGCGTGGGCCGTGGATTCGTGGCACATAGCGGTGACCGGTTTCCCGGCGCGCTCTCCATAGCATACCTGACGTAACTGCAGGCGCATCGACCGGGTGGACGGGCGGATATCCACCGAGAGGTGGATGCGGGTCAGGGAGCACGCAGCCGTTCAGCTCGCCGTCTGCGCGGCATCCGCGGTCGGACTGGACGACTCCAGGCGCGCCAGGTGACGCTCGATGACGAGCAACGCGCCCGTGCCGACCAGCACGCCGAGCCAGAGCGTCGCAAACCGGACGAGCAATGTCGCAGCCGCGGCGAGGTCCGAGGTCATGCGCGGGTCTCGGATGATCAGCAGGAGCAGGCCCGCCACACCCGCCTCGGCCGCGCCGAGTCCGCCGGGGAGCATGGACACCGCGCCCAGGAGCGACGCGGTGGCCATGATGAAGGTGCTGATGATGAGCAGCTTCAGCGTCGGGTCGAAGCCCAGCCCGACCAAAATTAAGAAGAAAGCCGCGCACTCGCCGAACCAGGAGACCATTCCGATTCCCACCGCGATGCTCAGCTTGCCGGGGCGGAAGAGGAGATAGGTGTTCTCGTAAAGCACGTGGAGCGCTTTCATGCGGCGGTAGATGAGCGGCACGTGCTCCAGCCGGGTGAAGATACGGAACATGAGCGACCGGCTCTGAAGTATCAGGATGCCCGCCAGGGCGAGCACCGCCAGGACCGCCAGGACTTGCCAACCGTTCCGGACCGACACGAGTCCCAGGGAGGCGAGTCCCAGCATCGCGATGCCGTCGGTGACCCGTTCGGCCACCACGATGGGGGCCGACACCGCGATCGGCGTGGCTGTGGCGCGTCGCAGCAGGTACGACTTTAGGAATTCCCCGAGCTTCCCCGGTGTAATCGCCATGGAGAGTCCGGCGAGGAAGATGCCCAGGCTCGTGCGCAGTTGCAGGCGGCCGATCTCAAGCCACTGGAGGTAGAGGTGCCACTTGGCGAAGCGCAGGGCGTAGTTCATGAGCGTGAGCAGGATGATCGGTGGCACGACCCACCAGTCAAACGTTCGCATCGTCCGCATCAGCGCCGGGCCGTCACCCAGGAGCGTGACGGCGGCGACGACGAGGATTCCGAAGACGAGCCCGTAGACGAAGCGGCGCTTCAGTCGGTCGAGCGGTGATCGTTCCTCGCCAGTGCGGGACCTCGCCAGGTGCGGCGTGCGCGCCATGTGCCGTGTACTCTCCCTCGCTGCCGGCCGCCGATGGATGCGACTCCCCGGCGGCTGCCTTCCGCAGGTTGCCGGCCACGTCGGACGCGGAGGGCCGGACTGATGGTACTGCACAAGGACCGCCTGCGGCGAGGAGGGGCGGGCGCGCGACGGACGCGGTGGGCGCCGTCGCCGCACGATATTGGGATTTCGGTTTGGCGCGGGGGTGCATACCCGCCCGTTTCGAGAATTGGGCGAGCATGCACCCGCTCTGACCGCGCTTCGCCACTTAGTCGAGGTAACCTTCAACGCGCAGTAGTTCCGCGTTGAGGATCGACGCCCCGGCGGCGCCGCGGATGGTGTTGTGCCCGAGCACGACGAAGCGGATGTCGAACACGTTGCACGGGCGGACACGGCCGACGACCGATGCCATCCCGCGCTCGACGTTGCGGTCCAGGATCGGCTGCGGCCGGTCGTTCTCGGTTCGGACGACGATCGGCCGCTCGGGCGCCGAGGGCAGGCCAAGCTCCTGCGGCCGGCCGCGATAGCTGGACAGGACCTCGATCACCTCCTCGACCGATGCCTTCCGCCCGAGCTTGAGCGACACCGCTTCGGTGTGGCCGTCGCGCACTGGGACGCGCGTGCAAGTCGCGCTAATCGCGAGGTCCGCGTAGCGGAAGCCGTCCGGCCCGTATCTGCCAAGGAGCTTCTTGGTCTCGGTCTCGATCTTCTCTTCCTCGCCGCCGATGAAGGGGACCACGTTGTCGATCAGGTCCATCGACGGGACGCCGGGGTAACCCGCGCCCGAGGCGGCCTGCAGGGTGGTGACCATTGCCTGCTCGATACCGAAGGCGTCCCACAGCGGCTTGAGCGCCAGGACCAGATGGATCGTCGAGCAGTTGGGGTTGGTGACGATGAAACCGTCCTTCCAGCCGCGCCGCTCGCGCTGTGCCTGGATTGCCGCGACGTGATCCGCATTGACCTCAGGGATCATCAGCGGGACATCCGGATCCATGCGATGGTCGCGCGCGTTGGTGAAGACGCGCTTCCCCTCGGCGGCGAGGCTCGCCTCGACCTCGCCGGCGATGCCTCCCGGCAGCGCCGAGAAGACGACCGAGCTGCGCACCGGCTCCTCGTAGTGCTGCACCCGCATCTCGGCCGCCTCCCGTGGCGGTGCGTCGCTCAGGCGCCAGTCGCAGACGTCCCCGTAGCGCTGCCCAGCCGAGCGCTCGCTGCCGACCAACTCGGCCACCCGGAACCAGGGGTGACCATCGAGCAGTTGCACGAAGCGCTGGCCGACGCTCCCCGTCGCACCAAGTACGGCGACATCGATCCGCTCACCCATACCCTCACGACCCTTTCCGCGGCGTAACCCGCCGGCTCGGCGCCGCCCGCGGCGGCGGTACGGCGCAAACAAAAACGGCAGAGGTGCTTACCTCTGCCGGTCCCTCACAGGCGTTGTGTTGGCGCGATCAGGTCACCGCACCCGCCTGTGCACCGGCGGGCGTAATAGTCATGCCGTCAATAATGGTGATGATCGCGCGCAGCGAAACCATCGGTTCCGTGCTCTCCTGGAACGGCCTTGCCGTCCTCAAGCCTGACGCGTACCCTCTGGGGGACGCTGCGCAGACGATAGCAGGGATCGGTTGCGCCGTCAAGGCGCGGGCAGGGCAGCGATCGGAACAGCGATGGAGGCGAGGATGAACGACAGACAGTTCGGCGTGGCGATCCTGGGACTGGGCACGATCGGTTCGGCGGTGGCCCGGGCGATCAGGGAGCAGGGAGATCTGATCGCGGAGCGCTACGGGCTGCGCCTGGTGGTGCAGGCGGTGCTGGAGCGCTCGCGCGACCGTGCGGCGCGGGCAGACCTGCCGCCGGACACGATCGCCACCGACCTGGCTACCATCCTCAGCGACGACGGCGTGGATGTGGTGGTCGAGGTCCTGGGAGGAGAACAGCCCGCCGCCGACTTCATGCTGCGTTGCCTGCGCGCGGGGAAGCACGTGGTGACGGCCAACAAGGAGGCCCTGGCGAAGCATTTCGGTGAACTCACCGCGGCGGCCAAGGAGGCGGAGCGTGCGCTCCTCTTCGAGGCGAGCGTCGGAGGCGGCATCCCGCTGCTGGTGTCGTACCGGCAGATTCTGGCCGCGAACCGGATCACGCGCGTGCGCGGCATCGTGAACGGCACGACCAACTTCATCCTGAGCCAGATGGCGGAGCACGGGACTGCCTATGACGCCGCGCTGGCCGAGGCTCAGCGGCTGGGCTATGCCGAGCCGGACCCGACCGCGGATGTCGAGGGATACGACGCGGCGTACAAGCTCGCGATCCTGGCGTCGCTCATGCTCGGGCGGCATGTCAGCCCGGACGAGGTGGACCGCACCGGCATCACCGGCGTCACGGCCGAAGAGGTCGCGGCGGCGCGCGAGCGCGGGGGAGCCATCAAGTTGATCGCGAGCGCGGAGCGGGACGGTGACGACGTCCGCCTCCAGGTCGCACCCACGTTCGTGCCGGGGGACAACCTTCTGGCCCACGTCTCCGCCAACTTCAACGCCATCGAGCTGACGGGAGATCGCGTCGGCCCTGTGGTCCTGAGCGGGCAGGGTGCCGGACCACTGCCGACGGCCAGCGCGATCCTCTCCGACGTGGTTGAGGCGGCGCGCGTCGGCGCCGCCGCGAACGTGGTCTTGGGCTCCTAGGGCGGTGCCTTCGACGGCGCGCGGCGGCGTTTGATGAATTAGCCCGCTGCACCCGTTGCCCGGTCGCTGTCACCGTGAGAGGAGCCGGCCTGCGCGGAGCGCCGGGCTGCGCAGTGAAGGATGACAGCAATTGAGCGTCGTTGGGGGCACAGGCGGACCACGCTACGGGTCACCGGCAATCTACGACTGGCGAGAGGGGCGGACCCGAAGGCGGCGGCAACGATCCGCGCTCGCGTGCCTTGCCGGTCCGCCCCGACGGTTTCCCAGTTAGCGGCGCGACGCCGCCGCGTGTGCTCGTGGTGCGCGGGTTCCGCTTACATCCCGCGCCCTTCGACGGCCGTAACCTTCCCGGTTTCAACATCGAAGATGTGGCGGTGCTGGCGCCGCAGGTCGGTGCCCAGCACGTGGAGCGAGTAGCTCGGTTCCGGGCCGACCGTTTCGATGCGGTGGATGTCGTCCGGGGGGAGTAGGGGATAGACCGCGCCGCGCTCGAGTACGTTTTCGTCGATCAACTCCAGCGTCGCGTGCTCCGGATCGCTCCCGTCGTCGACGCGCCGGTAGCGGGTCGTCCGCTGCGCGCCGCCGCAGACCCCGATCACCCCCCAGGTGACGTGGTCATGGACCGGCGTCGGCATCCCGGGGGCGAACTCCACCACGTAGATCTGGAGCGTGCCGTCGGGATCCTGGTAGTGGATGTAGCGCGGGCGGTCGCCGGGCGTCTCGGTGCGTCGGGCCGGGTCCATGAGCGCGTCGTTCCACACCACCCGCTCGACCAGCGGGATCAATTGCTCGACGATCGCCTGCCGGTCGTCGGCCGCGCTGCTCATGATGGCCCGCGCGTCTTCGACGAACTGATCGACCGAGTAAGCCTTCGTCGCCTCCATGAGAGCTCCTCCTTCCGGTGTGGCGGCGTCTCGGACTGTGCGCCTGCCTCACGCGCGACCGCTCGTAGCGGCGTCGTCCTGCTGCCGACAGGAATGGCAACACGTCCACGGCGCCGTACCGATGTGTCGGCGCCGACGGCGGGTGCGTCCGGATCGGACGTTCCGTTCCTGTGCCCCGGTGCAGCACCAGCCCGCACACGGGGATGAGAACGAACCTTCCCGTGGCGCCGACGTGATCAAGTCGCCGACCTGCTGGCCGTCGAACCTAGACTATCCCCAGATCGGACTGGCGTCGAGTGGGGGTGCGTCTACCCGGCTGGGGACAGCAC
>NZ_JADGHZ010000117.1 GCF_019683595.1 Sphaerobacter sp.
TCAGACGTCATGCGTCATGCGTCATCCGTGATGCGTGTTGCGTGTTTCGCCTTTCTCCCCTCTCCCCTGGTGGGCTCCGTCCGAGAGGGGTCGGGGGTGAGGGGGAAGTTGACGCATGACGCATGACGCATGACGCATGACGTCTGCCGTCTTACTCTCCCGCAAACTCCCGGATCGCGTCGCGCACGGCGTCCACGTCGAGCACGCCGTCCTCGCGCAGGCGGTCCAGGAATCGCTCGCGGCGCGCCATCTCGGCGATGGCGACCTCGGCGTCGTAACCGAATCGAGTCGCCAGCACCCCGGTGAGCCGGCCAGGTCGGGAGTCCAGCGGCCCACGGAGGACGTCGCGCTCGGCGATGGTCTCCGGATCCGGCTGCCCATCCTGGTCGTGAATGACCTCGACGCGCACGAGGCGCCGCAGCGTCTCCCCGCTCGGCGCCGTCCCGACGCCCAGCGTCAGCACCAGGTCAATGCCGCACAGCAGGTCGGGTGGGACTTCCAGCGGGAAGGAGGTCAGAGTCCGGAAGGCATCGGCCGCGCTCTCGGCATGGAGCGTGGCGCCTACCCCGTAGCCTGCCCGCACCGCTTCGAACAGCCGCCGCACGCCGGGCCCCCAGAGGTAGGTCGGCAGGTGGGGGCTGATCTCGTTGCAGAGCAGGTAGCTGCGGGCAGGGTCGGCTGAGCCGAGGAAGTCGAAGCGCTCGTACCAGCCACGCAGGTAGATGAGCCGGATGTCGGGCGGGAGGAAGGCGAGCAGCGCCGTCAGCGTGGTCGTCTTGCCCGCCTCAGGCGGCACACCGATCACCAGCACCGTCGCCCGGCGCGCCATCGCCATCCAGAGGAATGCGGCTGTACGCGCATCGAGGCTGCCCCGCGCGATCAACTCCACGATCGAGAGCGGGCTGGGCGGCTCCGAGCGATAGCCCCACCAGCCGAACGGCTCCTCATGGCGCTTCGCCGGGTCCGGAAACCGATATGGCATGCGTCCCTGCTGTCCCGAGAACCAAACCTCAGGGGCGCGTCCTGCGCCTCCTTCTGGATGATAGCGTACGGAATGGAACCGGTGCCGGGCCGCATGGACGGCCCCGGCACCGGCGGGTGTTCCTGTCAGATCCGTGCTACCGGAGCGCTACGCTCGCCGCCACGGCGCGACGAAGCGACCCGGCATCGCGCCGGTGTGCTCGCCGTCCTGCAGCACGCGGGTGCCGTTGACCCACACGTCGCGCACGCCGACCGAGAGCTGGTGCGGCTCCTCGAAGGTCGCCCGGTCCCCGATCGTCTCCGGATCGAACACCACCACGTCGGCGAACATGCCCGCCCGCAGCAGACCGCGGTCCCGCAGGCCGAGCCGATCCGCGACCGACGAGGTCATCTTGCGGATCGCGTCCTCCAGCGGGATGACCTTCTCCTCGCGCACGTACTTGCCCAGCACGCGCGGGTAGGTCCCGTAGGCGCGGGGGTGCGTCGGCCCCTGGATGGTGGCCCAGGCCGGGTCGAGCCCGCCGGCGTCGGTCGAAATCTTGACCCACGGCTGCTTGAGCTGCAGCTTCAGGTTGTCCTCACTCATCTTGAAATAGATGGTGAAGATGCGCTGCCCCTCCGAGGCCAGCAGGTCCATCGCCGCGTCGACCCAATCCTGACCGCGCATCTCCGCGATCTCGGAGAGCCGCTTGCCGACGTACTGCTGGTTCTCCGGCTTGGCGAAGCCGACCGGCATGACGTTCTCCGCGCCGGCCGAGTCGACTTGGGCCTCCCAGCCGCCGGACGGGTTCAACGCCTCGGCCTTGATCTTCGCCCGCATCTCTGGGTCGCGCAGATTCTCGTAGAACTTCCCGCCGGCCGCGGCCCAGGGCGGCAGTACCGACGCCAGGCCGGTGCCGCTGGCGGTGTACGGGTACATGTCGGCCGTCACGTCCAGGCCCTCGGCGCGCGCCGCCTCGATGCGCGCGATGGTGGCCGGCATCAGGTGCCAGTTGTCCCGGCCCGACGCCTTGAGATGGTAGATCTCCACCGGCGCGCCCGAGCGCCGGCCGATCTCCAGCGCCTCCGCCAGCCCATCGAGCAGCCCGGCCGACTCCGAGCGCATATGGGTGATGTAGACGCCGCCGTAGCGCGCGACGACCTTGCAGACCTCCACGATCTCGTCAGTGCTGGCGAAAGTGTCGGGCGGGTAGATCAGCGCGAAGGAGACGCCGAAGGCGCCGTCCTCCATCGCCTCGGCCATCACCCGGCGCATCGTCTCCAGCTCGTCGGCGCTGGCCGGTCCCATGTCCATGCCCTTGGCGTACTGCCACAGGGTGCCGCCGCCCAGGAACGAGCCGACGTTCGGGGAAACCCCACGCTCGGTGAGCGCCTCGAACCAGTGGCGGAAGCGGGTCCAGCCCGGCGCGCGGTCGGCCCAGTCACCGACATCCATGGGGAAGAACGCGTTCGCCAAGGGGTCGATGAAGCGGCCGCCGGCCGGTGCCGGCGTCCAGGCCTCGCCCATGATCTCGGTCGTCACCCCCTGGGTGATCTTGGAGAGACAGCGCCCGTCCGCCATCAGCGGCAGGATCGAGTGGCTCTGGATATCAATGAAGCCGGGGCAGACCACCATGCCGGTGGCGTCGACCACCTCCCGCGCGTTCTCGGCCGGGATCATGCCGGGCGGCGTGATGTCGAGGATGCGATCACCCGAGATCGCCACGTCACCGATGAACCAGGGATTCCCGGAACCATCGACCACCTTGCCGTTGCGGATCAGGACATCGATATCCGCCATGACACCTCCCTGTCCACGAGCCCGCACAAGCGGACCGGCCGCCGCAGCGCGTCCCGCCGCGACGAGCGTCCGACACATTCGTGCACACTCTCTCCGGAGTCATCCAGACCGTCAAGACTCTGTACTCCGCCCCGCGTGCCGGCGGCATACCTCTCCGCACCAAGGCTCGGCTGGGTGCGCAATCGTGCGAGCCATCACTTGACGGATTCGCAATCCCGGTCGTCGCCCCACGGGGTCACATCGCCCCGGATCTGTCGTAGACTAGGATGATCCGATGATGCAATGGGCTCGGATTCGGAGAAGGAGGCACGTCATGGTCGACCCGCACGAGCCGATTCCGGCCCAGACGAGCGAACCACCCGGTCGGCCGCTGGACCGGGACACCATCGAGGGGTTCCCGACGGTCGGCGACGGCAGCGGGCTCAGCCCCGACGAGCGCTTCTACCGCGAGGAGGTCCAACTAGCGCTCCGGAACCGCGGGATGCCGCTCGAAGCCCTTCGGTATCCGATCACGCCGACCGGTCTACACTACCTGGTGATCCACTTCGACATCCCGGAGATCACGCCGGACGACTTCCACCTGACGGTCGGGGGGCTCGTGGCGAACCCGCTGCGCCTGACCCTAGCGGACCTCCAGACCCGCCCGTCGGTCACCTTGGCCGTCACACTGGAGTGTGCCGGGAACGGGCGGGCGTTGCTGGAGCCGCGTCCGGCCAGCCAGCCCTGGCTCGTGGAGGGGGTGAGCACCGTCGAGTGGACCGGTACGCCCCTGCGCGGCCTGCTGGAAGAGGCCGGGCTAGACACCCGCGCCGTGGACATCGTCTTCACCGGGCTCGACTGGGGTGTCCAGGGTGGTATGGTGCAGGCGTACCAGCGCAGCCTCTCCCGCGAGGAGGCGATGCGGGACGATGTGCTGCTGGCCTGGGCGATGAACGGCGAGCCACTGCCGCCGCAGCACGGCTTCCCGCTGCGCCTCGTGGTGCCCGGGTGGTACGGGATGACCAGCGTCAAGTGGCTGACCGACATCACGGCCCTCGCCGAGCCGTTCACCGGCTACCAGATGGTGGGGAGCTACCGCTACTCCCAGAGCGCCGACGACCCCGGTGAACCGGTGACGCGGATGCGGCCCCGCGCGCTGATGGTCCCGCCAGGCATCCCCGACTTCGCGACCCGCACGCGCGTCGTCAAGGCCGGGCGCGTCACCATCCAGGGCCGTGCCTGGGCCGGGCGCGCCGCGATCGAACGGGTCGAGGTCAGCACCGACCAGGGCGCCACCTGGGCCGAGGCGACGCTCGACCCGCCGGTGTCACCGGTCGCGTGGTGTGGCTGGCGCTACGAGTGGGATGCGCGCCCCGGGCGCCACACCCTGGCGGTGCGCGCCACCACGGCCGACGGCGAGACGCAGCCGCTCACGCCGCCCTGGACCTACCAGGGCATGGGCAACAACGTCGTGCAGACAGTCGACGTCATCGTGCTGTAAGCGGACGACAGGCCCGCCGGGGTTTCCGGCGGGCCTGCGCGCGCTTCACGGCGTCGTGACGGCGTAAGAGCTGGAACCGAATCCAGCCGCGTGGCAACCATGCCGCCTCGGGCGAGCCGGTTCAGACGATCTCGCCCCGCCCGGGGCAGCCTACCCCCGCTGGTCGATCGGCACCCAGGGCTGGCTGGTCGGCCCGGTGTAGTCGGCCCGAGGGCGGATGAGCCGGTTGTCGGCGTACTGCTCCAGGATGTGGGCCGTCCAGCCGGAGATGCGGCTGGTGGCGAAGACCGGGGTCATCAGATCCTTTGGGATGCCGAGGTAGTGGTAGACGGTGGCCGCATAGAAGTCCACATTGGGGAACAGCCCCTTCTCCCGCTGCATGATCTCTTCCATGCGGACCGACATCTCATACCACTTCGGCTCGCCCGACCGCTCGGCCAGCCGGCGCGACATCTCGCGCAGCCACTTGGCGCGCGGGTCGCCATGCTTGTAGACGCGGTGGCCGAAGCCCATGATCCGCTCCTTGCGCGCCAGCTTGTCGAGGACGTAGGGCTCGACCCCGTCGAGGTCGCCGATCTCTTGCAACGCCGCCATCACCGCGGCATTGGCTCCGCCGTGGAGCGGCCCCTTCAGCGCCGCCACGGCGGCGGTCACCGCCGCGTGCATGTCGGCCAGCGTCGCGGCCGTGACGCGCGCAGCGAAGGTCGAGGCGTTGAACTCATGGTCCGCGTGGAGCACGAGGATCTTGTTCATCGCATCGACTTCGACCTCGTCGGGCGCGGTGCCCTTGAGCATGAGCAGGAAGGCGTGCGCGGTGTCGGTCGCCTCCGGGGGCGGCACCGGCTCCTGGCCGCGCCGCAGGCGCTCCAGCGCCGCCACGATGGTCGGCACCTGCGCCACCAGGCGGAGCGCCTTTTCGACGCTCACGTCGCGGCTGGTGTCGTTGGGACGTTCCTCATAGAACCCGAGCGCCGAGACGGCGGTGCGCAGCGTGTCCATGGGAACGGCGTCCCGCGGCACGGTGCGGAGCAGCGTCATCAACCCGTCGGGCAGTGGGCGGAGGGCGGAGAGCTGCCTCCGCAGGTCGTCCAGTTCTGCGCGCGTGGGGAGCGTGCCGAAGAACAGGAGGTGCACGACCTCCTCATAGCTGGCGTGCTCCGCGAGGTCGTCGATGTTGATGCCGCGGTAGGTCAACACCCCGTCGATAATGGAGCTCAACTGCGTCGTGCCTGCGACAACGCCTTCCAGTCCTCGAGCGGTCATGACTCAGTCCTCTCTCGCCTTCGCGCAACGCAGCCGGGGTGAGTTTGCCGCAGCGCGCCCCCCGACCGCCTTGATTCTTCCCGTCCGCCTCACTTTCCTTATCGCAGAACGTGCGCCGTGTAAAGCGGCCGGTGCAGCGGTGGCACGCAGGTTGGTGAAAGTTCCGGGGCGTTCGCCGGCCATTGGGGGGCCGGCGTGTGTCGTGCGTTCGGAAAGGAGGAACGACCTGCTGTCCAGGATCCATCGGGCTCCCGCTGTCCGCCCCTCCGCCGACCGCAGGAGGGTGGACCGCACCGAAGGTGCCCACACCGCGATTGTGGCCGGCAGCGCGCTCCTGCTCGTCGTCCAGTTCCTCATGGCGCTCGGCAGCCGGCTCGTCGACGGCCTCTTCGCCCACGTCGGCATGGACTTCCTCACCACCTACACCGCGGCCCAGATCATCGCTGACGGCGACGGCCATCGCCTCTACGACTGGTGGGCGCAGCGGCTCGCTCAATACCCCATCATCGCCGCGCAGAACGTGACCTGGTCCGACCGCATCCTCCAGCCGTATGTGGCCCCACCGGTCCTGGCAATCATCGCCTTCCCACTCCAGTGGTTGCCTGCACCCGGGGCATTCGCCGTCTGGGTCGCCCTGAGCGCGGGAGCGTTCTGGATCGCTGCGCGGCGCCTGGATCGCGCGCTCAACCTTCGCCTGGGCTGGCTCCTGCCGCTCGTGACGTTCAGCTTCTTCCCCGTCTTCTACACCCTGCGGCTCGGCCAGGCCGAGGGGTTGATGTTCCTTGGCGTGGTCGCCTACATCGTGCTCAGCCGACGCGGCGCGGATCTGCCGGCCGGGCTTGCGCTCGGCATTCTCGCGATCAAGCCGCCGCTCCTGGTTGTGCCGATCATCTACCTGGCCACCAAGCAACGCTGGCGCGCGCTGCTCGGTCTGACCATTGCCTGCGTGGGAGCGGCCGGGCTCTCGTTGGCCATCCTCGGCCACGCCGGCGTGGCCGACTATCTCAAGCTGAGCCACGACCTCAGCCAGCCCGCCGGCACCACGGCGACCAACGTCGCGGGGATGATCAACGTCCGCGGCACCGTCGTCCGGCTGCTGCCGGGCGCTTCAGCGCTGGTCCAGGAGATCGCTATTGTCGGCATCTCGCTGACGCTGCTGGGCGTGTCGGTCGCCGTCTGGCGCCGTTCGGCACCGGAGCGGGGGACGCCAGCCGATGAGGCGGACACGGCCTTGATGCTGGTGGCCACGTGCCTGCTCAGCTACCACACGCTTATTCACACCGGCTCGCTCCTGCTGCCGGCAATCGCGCTCCTGTGGCACGCGGTCCACCGTGAGCCAACCTCCGGCGATTGGGATCGTGGCGTGATGGGCTGGATGCTGGCGGCGCTGTGGGTCGCCCCGACCCTGGCCTTCCTTCCGACCGGGACGAGCCAACTGCCCGCGATCGTCATGACGCCCTTCGTGGCGCTGCTCTGGATCTTCTCGGCCGAGTACGTCATCCGCCACACGACGCCGGAGCCCGCGCTCGCCAAGGCGCGAACAGCCCGCGGCTCTCGCCGGTGGTGAGGGCCGTTCCCCTCACCACCACCTGCACGCAGTGCAGCGCGCGAGGAATGATGCAGTGCGGCCGGGGCAGGTCTGACACCCACCCCGGCCGCCGGCTATCCACCATATCGCGCGTCAGGAACGGAATGATCTCGTGCGGCGCGCCGGAATCGTTCTGTCAGGACGCGCAGGACACGCCCGATCTACGCCGCGTACAGTGCCTCGATCACCCGGTCGGGGACGACCGGGCGCCCCTCGGCATCGACACCGGATCCGGCCTCGTCGAGCACGCCCAGCTCTGCCAGCACCAGCGCGCGGTGCTTGCAGTAGGGGCGGAAGGCGCTCCCGCGGCAGGAGCAGAGGAGATCGCCGTCGAGGATCGTCACCTCGTAGGCGGTGTCGGTCTGGCTATGGCTCGTGACCGCCCAAGCACGACGGTCGCCGTTGAGCCGGTAGGCACGCAGCCCTTCCCGCGCCGCCTTCTCCGCCAGCCGCCGCCAGGTCGCGACCGACACCATGGTTTCCAGCATCGTAGTCATCGTCAGTCCCCAGTCCTGGTCGCTTATGTCGAGCCTAAGTATGCCAAATTGGGGGCCGAATTGCCCGTCGTGGCGACGTTTGGTGGCTTGACGGCGTCCCATTCGTACAGTCGACAGAGCGCGATTTTCGAGGGGCACGGTATACTTGCTTCAGTGGGGCAAGGAGGGCCGGATTGCCAAGGTTGGCATAGAAGGTGCGACCGCCTCCCGTGGACGACAGCCCCGCAGCAAATCCCCGCCCGCTCCGAGGCACCATGCGGTGGTCTCGGGTGCATGGGTGCGGACAGCGGGCCGGCCTCGCCCCGTAAACCCGCCGGGAGTGCGGCGCTACAGCGCAGTAGAGGGGAGAAGGCATGCCAGGGGAGTCATACGACGTTGTGCTGCTCGGCGGCGGGACCGGCGGGTACGCGGCCGCATTCCGAGGCGCGCAGCTCGGGCTGAAAGTCGCCGTCGTCGAGAAGGACAAGGTCGGCGGCACCTGCCTGCACCGCGGTTGCATCCCTACCAAGGCCCTGCTCAAGAGCGGCTCCGTCGCGCGGCTCATGCGGGACGGCGCGCAGTACGGCGTCACCGCCACCGGCATCGAGATCGACTACTCGAAGGCCATCGAGCGATCCGGCCGCATCGTCGAGCAGAACTACAAGGGGCTTCAGTTCCTCTTCCGGAAGCACAAGATCGATATCTATGAAGGCGTCGGCCGCCTCAAGAACAACCGCACCGTCATCGTGACCAAGGCGGACGGCAGCACCGAGGAGGTCACCGGCAAGGCGATCATCATCGACACTGGCTCCCGCCCGCGCGCGATCCCTGGCATCGAGTTCGACGGCAAGCGGGTCATCAACAGCGACCACTCCACCTGGTCCCCCGATCTGCCGAAGCGGGTCATCATCCGCGGCGGCGGCGCCACGGGGGTCGAGTTCGCCACGATCTACCGCGACTTCGGCTGCGAAGTCACGCTCGTCGGGCGTGTGGTGCCCAACGAGGACCGCGAGGTCTCGCAGCAGCTCACCCGCTCGTTCACCAAGGCCGGCATCAAGATCATCCCCGACTACCGCCCGACCGCCGAGGACTTCAACATCACCGAAGGCGGTGTTGAGCTGCGCGTGAAGCGGGACGGCAAGGAGGAGCGGATCGAGGCCGACACCCTGCTGGTCGCCATCGGGCGCCAGGGGAACATCGAGGACATCGGCCTGGAAGAGCTGGGCATTAAGACGAAGGACAGCTACATCGTCACCGATGACTTCGGGTTCACCGGAGTCGACGGCGTCTACGCGATCGGCGACGTGATCGGCAAGCAGCTCCTGGCGCACACCGCGATGCACCAGGGGATCATCGTCATGGAGCTGCTGGCGGGCAAGAAGCCGATGCCGCTGGACCTGAAGAAGGTGCCGAGCGTGACCTTCTGCCACCCCGAGATCGGCAGCGTGGGCCTCACCGAGGACGAGGCCAAGGCAGAGGGGCGCACGATCAAGGTGGGCAAGTTCCCGCTGCGCGCGAACGGCAAGGCGCTCATCGAGGATGAAGTCGACGGCTTCGCCAAGGTGATCGCCGATGCCGAGACCGACGAGATTCTGGGCGTGCACCTCATCGGTGGGCACGCCACCGAGTTGATCGGCGAGGCGGCGCTGGCCTCGCTGCTGGAAGCCACCCCATGGGAGATCGGCCTCAGCGTGCACCCGCACCCAACCATCTCCGAGGTTCTGGGTGAGGCGGCGCTCGCTGTGGACGGCATGGCTATCCACATCTGACCGTCGGAGCCAATGCTGGCTCCCCAGCCGAAGGAGGCTGCGTCATGAAGCAGTTCGATTCCGGGGGCGTAGGTATTGAGACCAGGGCAACGGCGCCCAAGGGTCTCACCGAATCGGATCTCGTGCGCATGTACGAGTACATGGTCCTGGCCCGGTCGCTGGACGAGCGCATGTGGCTGCTCAACCGCGCCGGTCAGGCCCCCTTCGTGATCTCGTGCCAGGGACACGAAGCGGCGCAGGTTGGCGCAGCCTTCTCACTCCAACCGGAGAAGGACGTGCTGGTCCCGTACTACCGGGACCTGGGCATGGTCCTGTACTTCGGTTTGACCCCGCGTGAGCTGATGTTGAGCCTGCTGGCCCGCAAGGGTGATCCCACCAGTGCGGGCCGGCAGATGCCGGGGCACTACGGCTCCCGCAAACACAACGTCATCACCGGCTCCAGTCCGGTCGCGACCCAGGTCCTCCACGCGACCGGCATCGCCCTGGCGGCCAAGTACCGTCGCGAAGACACGGTCGCCTGGACCTGTGTCGGCGAGGGCGGCACGAGTCAGGGCGACTTCCACGAGGCGCTCAACTTCGCATCGATCCACCGGCTTCCGGTGGTCTTTTTTGTAGAGAACAACGGTTACGCGATCTCCGTCCCGCAGCGCAAGCAGATGGCGATCGAGAACGTCGCCGACCGCGCCGCGGGCTACGGCATGCCGGGCGTCACCGTGGACGGCGGCGATCCGGTTGCCGTCTACACCGTCGCCAGGGAGGCGGTCGACCGCGCCCGTGCGGGCGGCGGGCCGACGCTGATCGAGGCCAAGGTCCAGCGGCTGACCGCCCACTCCAGCGACGACGACGACCGCACGTACCGCGATCCTGAGGAACTCAAGGCTGAGCGCGCGCAGGACCCGATCGTCCGCTTCCGCGCTGCCCTCATGGAGCAGGGCGTCCTGACCGAAGCGCAGGACGCCGACATTCGTGCCCGGATCAAGGCGCAGATCGACGACGCCACCGAGTTCGCCGAGCAGGCGCCGTATCCCGATCCGGCCGAGCTGATGCTCCACGTCTACGGCAGCTAAGGAGGCGGGCGATGGCCACCAAACTCCTCATTGATGCGATCCGCGACACCCTGTTCGAGGAGATGCGCGGCGACGACCGCATCATCGTGCTGGGCGAGGACGTCGGCAAACGGGGCGGCGTCTTCCGCGTCACCGCCGGACTGATCGATGAGTTCGGCGAGGAACGCGTGATCGACACCCCGCTAGCCGAGTCGTCGATCGTCGGGGTCGCCATCGGCGCGGCCCTGCACGGCCTGTTGCCGGTCGCCGAGATCCAGTTCTTCGACTTCATCCACCCGGCCATGGACCAGATCATGAACGAGGCGGCGAAGATCCGCTACCGCTCCGGGGGCGACTTCGACTGCCCGATCGTAATCCGCACGCCGTACGGCGGCGGGGTCCACGGCGCGCTCTACCACTCGCAGAGCCTTGAGTCGGCCTTCACCCGCGAGCCGGGTCTCAAGGTGGTCGCGCCGGTCAACCCGGCAGACGCCGCCGGGCTGCTGCGCAGCGCCATCCATGACCCGGACCCGGTCCTCTTCCTGGAGCACAAGAAGGCCTACCGCCTGATCCGCGACGAGGTGCCCGAGAACGGGCACACCGTGCCGATCGGTAAGGCAAAGGTAGTGAAGGAAGGCTCCGACGTCACCATCATCTCCTACGGGATGATGCTCTACGAGTCGCTGGCCGCGGCCAACGCGCTCGAAGAGAAGGACGGCAGCAGCGTCGAGGTTATCGACCTGCGCACGCTCCGCCCGCTGGACAAGGAGACGATCCTGGCCTCGGTGGCCAAGACCGGTAAGGTGCTGATCGTCCACGAGGCCAACAAGGTCGGCGGGGTTGGGGCCGAGGTCGCGGCGCTCATCGCCGAGGAAGCCTTCCCCTACCTCGATGGGCCGATCATGCGCGTCGCCGGGCCGGAGGTACCGGCCATGCCCTTCAGCCCACCGCTGGAGCAGGCCTACCTGCCCAACGCGGAGAAGATCGGCGCCGCGCTGGAGCAGCTCGCGGCATTCTGAGGGACCACCCCTCACCCCCCTACCC
>NZ_JADGHZ010000118.1 GCF_019683595.1 Sphaerobacter sp.
GCGGTCCACCCCGAGAACGCCCCCGCCGGGGCCCACCACAGCGTCGGCGGCGGCGCGGGCGCCGCGGGACCGATGCCGGGCGCAACGATCGACCGGCTGCTGGCGCTGGGGCCACGGGCGCGCTTCGTTCGCGGCAACGCTGACCGGGAGATGGTCGCCGCCTGGGATCGGCGAGGCGGCGGTCGCGACCCGGGGACGGCGTCGCCGCTGGAGCACACTGCCGCCTGGGCCGCCGAGCGCCTCACCCGGGCGCAGCGCGACTTCCTGGCGTCGTTCGAGGAGCAGGTGGTGATCAAGATCGAGGGGCTGGGCACCGTCCGCTTCTGCCACGGCTCCCCGCGCGGCGACGAGGAGATCATCACCGTCGCCACCCCCGGCACGCGCCTCCGGGCCATCCTGACCGGCGTCGGCGAGGACGTGGTCGTCTGCGGCCACACGCACATGCAGTTCGAACGCTGGCAGCACGGGACGCACGTGGTCAATGCCGGGAGCGTCGGCATGCCGTACGAGGGTGTTCCCGGCGCCTACTGGGTCATCTTGGGACCGCGCGTCGAGTTCCGCCGCACGCCATACGACGCGGAACGCGCCGCCGCGCAGATCCGCGCCACCGGCTTCCCGGGCGTCGAGGAGTTCGTACGTGGCAACATCCTCGCCCCGCCGTTCCCCATCGAGGCGGTCACGGTCTTCGAGGGCCGGAGCGGCACGGCCCCGGCGGGCGTTTGACGGCGCGGTGGCACGTGCCCGGGGATGGGTGGCGCGAGGATCTCCGCGCCGTGGCACGGGCCGGACAGCGAACACCGTATCGCCGGGCCGTGAGTCATGCCCCATCCCAGCCGGCTTTCATTTTGAGCCCGGCGGCTTGAGTCCCGGGCACGGGGTGACCGCGCTCACCCTCCGAACGCGCCTAACACCCGAGCCCCCGGCACATCCCGCCACGTGCATCCCATTCACCTGCCGTTCCTACCTACATCCGGCGGAATCGCGCGAGCGTGGCCGGGCCCCAGAGGAGCGTGACGGTCGCGGCCGTGGCGACCGTAAGCGGAGTGGTGATCATCGGGTCGTAGAGGCCGCCGTTGATCTCCATGAGCTGCCAGCCGACGTTGTCGGAGGTGTGCAGCAGCGCCGCTGCCAGGACGCTGCGCTCGGTGTTGTTGTAGGCCCAGGCGATCAGCACCCGCAGCGCGACCGCGCCGGACCGGTGCCAGGCGATCCAGCCGAGCGAATGCCCGCCCTGCAGGTCCGCCACGAGGTGGAACGCCGCCCAGACCAGGCCCAGGATGATCGCCGCCCCCAGCGCGCCCCAGCGGGCCTGCAGGGGATCGGTCGCGTAGCCCATCCAGCCGATCTCCTCCGCCAGGGCAGCGATGAGGAGCACGACGAAGAGCGCCAGGAGCGTCCCGAGCGGGAACTGGAGGCCGGGGAGCGGGCGACCCAGCAGGCGCTGGATGCCGTAGGCCAGCAGGTAGATCGCCGGCATCAGCAGCAGGATCGGGAGGTACCAGACCGGAGCGATTCCACGCGGGCTGACGGCGTGCGCCAGCAGCCGGCGGACATCGGCTCCCCCGCCCGCACGGTAGACCAGGATCACCGCGGCCAGGAAGGGGCAGACGAGCTGGAGCGCGCTGAGCGGCAACCCGATGAGCGCGCCCTCCGGCGTGGGGATCCACGCGCCGAGCAGCCAGAAGGGAACCGAGAGCGCGAACGTCAGCAGGAAGAAGGCGAGGGGTGATCGCGGCGCCGTCATGGGCGTGCCCGCACCGGTTCCGGCACCTTTTCCAGGCGCGGGAGGCGCGCGCCAAGGACGATCAGGATGAGGCCGGCCAGCACGACCGGCGCGAAGGCCAGCACCGGCCGGTTGAACTGGTCCCAGAGCCAGCCGCCGAAGAGCGGCCCGACGAAGGCCACCCCGTAGTTGATCGTGAGCGTGGCGCCCGTCAGCCGCGCCACCTCGCCCGGCCCTGCCAGGAGCGGGGGCAACGCCGTGCCGAGCACCAGCACCGCGACGGAGGAGGCGCCGAGGACGGCAACCCAGATGGGCTGCCAGGAGAGGGGTGTGCTCGTCAGGCCGATGATCGCGCCGATGCCGACCACGCCGACGGTGATGAAGGGCCAGCGCTCCCCGGCGAGCCGCTGGGCGACGAGCGTGAGCGCCAGGCTGACCGGGAGCTGCGCCCCGTTGAGGACCGTCAGGGCGAGTGCGGTGACGTCGCCGTGGCCCAGGGCCTCGTTGTAGGGCGGGATCCAACTGTTCATGGTGAAGTAGATCACCGCGCCGCCGCTGGAGACCAGCCCGAGGTGCCAGGCACGCACCCGCGGCCGGGCCGCCCCGCTCCGTGACGATACCGCGAGTTGTGGCTCATCCACCGTCCGGGATGGGCGTGGACGCACCGGCTCGGCGGCTGGAGCCAGCACGTGCCAGAGGAGGATCACCGGGATGACCGTCAGGCCCCAGGCGACAAACGAGGCACGCCAGGCCCCTTCCCCGAGCCAGCCGAGCAGCAGCGGGCCGGTCGCGGCGACAGCCAGCACCTCGCCGGCGATGATGCCATCGGTGTAGAGCGCGGCGGCCAGCCCGATGTGGCGCGGGAACCAGGCGCGCACCAGTACCGGCACGGCCGTCTGGGACAGGGCGATCCCGAGGCTCAGCACCGCGGTGAAGAGATAGAGGAGTACGACGCTGGCGAAGGGCGCCCGTAGGAGCGCGCCGGCCGCGAGGAGCACGAGCCCGATGGTGACCGCGCGCCGCCCGCCGATGCGTTCGATGACGCGCCCCGACGCCCAGGCGGCCCCGCCCATCATCAGCACCGGCAGCCCGGTCAGCAGGCCGGTCGCGGTGTACGACAGGCCCAGGTCGCGCTGGATGAGCGGGAGGACCGGCGGCACGCCCAGGAGGACCGTGCGGAGAGTCACCCCGACGAGGAAGACGAGGCCCAGGAGCGCGAACCACCGCCACCCACGCCGGTTGCTCTCCGTGGCGGCCTCCGGATCGCGAGCGTCCATGCGCCTCCCCTCCCATTGATACGCACCCACGTGAGTCGAGTACGTGAGCCGAGGCGGTCGTCGTCCTCGATCGCTAGCATACCGCCTCGGCACGGCGACGGGATGTGCGTGGTCGCTCGCCCCCTGGGGCGACGGTCCGCCTGCCCGCATCCCGGCGCCGCGAGTGGGGCCGCGCGAGGCTTACCAGGGGTGCCGGCACCCGTGCGGGCACCAGGAGTGAGGGCACACCGAGGGTATGGGATCCGCAGCGGACCTGCCAGCGCGGGAAGCTGGAGCGGGGGGGAGCGACGGTGCCGGGTGCTCAGCGACCGAGGCGCTCCCGGTAGGCGTGGAGGTCGTCGCGGTGCGCCTGGTAGTGCTCGTAGGTGCAGCCGGCGATGACGTCGCGCGGGATGGTCTTGCCTGCCTCGCGGGCCTCCTGCAGCGCCAGCAGGAGCGCCATATGCGTGTCGTGCAGCTCGCTCCAGACGCGTTCGAGCGGCCAGTCGGCGCGGAGCGCCGCTTCCCGTGCGTTGCGCCGCTGCCAATGCGGTTCGCCAGGGCGACGGGCCGGCTCCCCGGCCAGAATCCGCCGCACCCGCGCGGCGGCCTCGCCGTCCCAGAACGCGATATGCCCGAGCAGGTCCTTGACCGACCACGCCCCGACCGCGCCGGGCGCGAGCACGTGTTCCTCCGGGATGCCTTCGAGCGCCGCCAGCAGCTCCCGCCAGTGCGTCTCAATCCGTTCGATCAGGCCGTTCCCAGCGTGCATGTTCTGCTTCTCCTCTGCCGGGGCGCTGGCCCCCTTCGCATCTAACCAGCGTATCGCTTATAGCAGGTTATTCCCGTCCAGTCAAGCGGCAGATGGAGGCGGGTGTGGCGCTACCCACGTGACACGCGTTCGGGCGGATTGGCACGGATTTTTCATTGACATCCCATGCGGAGGCCGGTAGACTGAGGTGCGAATAGGACTTATTCTCAACTGGGCACGGCACCCTCGGTCGCCCGCCCGGACGCAACGGCGGAGAGCATGAGAGAACGAACGATTCCTGTCGAGCTTGACGGTAACGGCGCGCACTGCGCCGATGTGTTGCTCGATACCCTGCTGCAGCACCAAGGTATCGGCGCCGTCGAGCTCGATGCCGACCGGCGCGCCCTACGCATCCGCTACAACCCGGACGTCATCTCCCTGGCGACGGTCGAGCGGCTGGCCGACCGGATCGGGGTGCAGATCGGCGAGCGCTACCAGCGCTGCGTGTTCGCCATGAACGGGGTTTCCTGCCGCGGCTGCGGCAGTGTCATCGAGCGGCGCCTGCACGGGCGGAACGACATCATCTGGACCAGCGCCAACCCGGCCAGCCGCCGGCTGGCCGTCGAGTACGCCGGCACCCGGGAGCGCCTGCCGGAGATCACCCGAACGATCGAAGACGCCGGGGTGCATGTGCGCGGCCAGGTGGTCCCGCCGGCGCCCGCGCGGCAGCAGGAGGAGGACGAGGAGAGCTGGTGGGACCGCTACCACCTGGTGGTCGCCACCGTCGCCACGCTCGTCTTCCTTTCTAGCGGCTGGCTGCTCGGCCGCTTCGGCCTAATCTCGGACGCGGTGCAGATCGGCTTCTACGTGCTGACCTACATCGCGGGGGGCTTCTACGCCACACGCCAGGCGATCGCGTCGCTCCGCCAGCGCCACGTCGACATCGACCTGCTGATGGTCACCGCCGCGATCGGCGCCGCGACCATCGGCGGCTGGGTCGAGGGCGGCATCCTGCTCTTCCTCTTCTCGCTGGGCAACACGCTGGAGCACTACGCACTCGGCCGCACCCACCGCGCGATCCGGGCTCTGATGGAGTTGAGCCCCGAGGACGCGCTGGTCGTGCGCGACGGACAGGAACAGCGCATCCCGGTCGACGAACTCGTCATCGGCGACACCGTCATCGTCAAGCCGAGCGAGCGCATCCCGGCCGACGGCCGGGTCATCAGCGGCGAGTCGGCGGTGGACCAGTCGCCGATCACCGGCGAGTCGATCCCGGTCGGCAAGGGACCGGGCGATCAGGTCTTCGCCGGGACGATCAACGGCCACGGGCTGCTGCGGGTCCGCGTCGAGCGCCTGGCGCAGGAGAGCACCCTGGCTAAGATCATCCGCATCGTGGAGGAGGCGCGGAGCCAGAAGTCGCGCACCCAGCGCTTCACCGACGCCTTCGAGGGGACCTACGCCATCGGCGTCATCGTCGCCTCGGCGCTGGCGGTGATCATCCCGGTCGTCTTCTTCGGGCAGGACTTCCACGACATGTTCTACCGGGCGATGACGCTGCTGGTGGTAGCCTCGCCCTGCGCCCTGGTCATCTCGACGCCGGCCTCGATCCTCTCGGCGCTGGCCAACGGCGCCCGCCAGGGCATCCTCTTCAAGGGAGCCGTCCATCTGGAGAACGTCGGCGTCGTCGACACCGTCGCCTTCGACAAGACCGGCACGTTGACGATCGGCCGCCCGCGCGTGACGGACGTCATCACCTGCGAGGGCGTCGACGAGCGGGAGATGCTGATGCTGGCGGCGGCCGTCGAGCGGCTGTCGGAGCACCCGCTCGGCCTGGCAGTGGTGCAGTATGCCGAGGAGCGCGACATCCCGGCGCTGGATGACCGGGAGATCACCGACCTCCAGTCGGTCCCCGGACGGGGCGTCCGCGCCACGGTGCGTGGCCGGACCCTGCGGATCGGCAACGAAGCGCTCCTCGAAGGCGAGGGGGTGACCCTGCCGGATGAGCTGCGGCGGCAGGGGGATGCGCTGCGCGAGCAGGGCAAGACCCTGATGTTCGTCGCCGGCGATCGCGCGCTGGGCGTGATCGCGGTGGCCGACGTCATCCGCCCGGTCGTCCCGTCGGTCATCGAGGACCTGCATCGCCTCGGCGTGAAGCGGACGATCATCCTGACCGGGGACAACGAGCGCGCGGCGCGGGCCATCGCGCGGCAGGTCGGCATCGACGAGTGGCGCGCCGGGCTGCTGCCGGAGGAGAAGCTCACCGTCATCCGCGAGATGCAGCGCAATGGGGAGATGGTGGTCATGGTCGGCGACGGCGTGAACGACGCCCCGGCCCTGGCCACGGCGGACATCGGCATCGCCATGGGTACGGCCGGCACGGACGTGGCTCTGGAGACATCCGACATCGTGCTGATGGCGGACGACCTGACCAAGCTCCCCTACGCGATCGAGCTGAGCCGCCAGGCCCGCCGGGTCATCCGGCAGAACCTCACCTTCGCACTGACGGTGATCGTGGTCCTGGTGATCGCCACCCTCATGGGTCAGGTGCCGCTGCCGCTCGGCGTCGTCGGCCACGAGGGGAGCACGATCATCGTGGTGCTCAACGGCCTGCGCCTGTTACGCTTCCGCAAGCCAGCACTGCACGCCGCTGCCGTCCGGACCGCTCCGGTTCCGGCGGACTAACCGTTACCGGGCGATCGCGCCCGGCATCACCTCCTCCACTCCCGCCCGCGGCAGAAGCCCCGGGCGGGGATTGCCCGGCAGGAAGCTGTTCCCCTCACCCCCTGCCCCCTCTCCCACAAGGGGAGAGGGGACAGACGGCTTCTCACTCTGCCGCGATCCTTCCAGGTTAGTAATTAACAGCCGGTTAGTTAGTGTGTTGCTTTTCATCTTCGGTCCCTAGCGTGGACCGTGGTGCAATCGCACCGTGCGGGTAGGGAGTCATCGGACAACGCAGGGATCGGAGGAGTGCCATGGGGTACCGTCCCACCCCAACCTGGCGCCGTCTGGCGTCCATCATCGCGCTGCTTGGCTTGATGGGTGCGCTGCTGCCCCTCGCCGGCGCATCGGCTCAGCCCACCATCACCGTCGTCGCGGAGGGGCTCAACAACCCGCGAGGGTTGACCTTCGGCCTCGACGGTGCGCTCTACGTCGCCGAAGCCGGGAGCGGCGGCGACGGTGCCTGCCGCCAGGGAGCGGAAGGCGACACCGAATGCTACGGGGCAACCGGTGCCATCACCCGCATCACGGACGACGAACAGGAGCGCATCGTGAGCGACCTCCCCTCGCTGGCCGCAGAGGGCGGCGGCTTCGCGACCGGCCCGACCGACGTGGTGCCGCTGGCGGAGAACGTGACCGCGGTCGTGGTCGGCTGGGGCGGTCCGCCGGACGGTCGCACGGCCCTCGGCCCGGAGGGCGCGCTCTTCGGGCGGCTGGTCCTCACCGGCCCCGATGAGGAGTGGAACGCGGGGCCGGACATCACCGCCTACGAGGCGGCTGCCAACCCTGACGGCGATATCGTCGATTCGAACCCGTACGCCCTGGTGCCCGGTTCCTCGGAGGTCTTCGTCGTCGATGCCGGAGGGAACAGCCTGTTGTCAGTCGGGGTCCAGGGGGAGATTCAGACGGTGGCCGTCTTCCCCTCGCGGATGGTCGATGCCCCGCCGGATCTGGGGTTGCCACCGGGCACGCAGATCCCGATGCAGGCCGTGCCGGACGCGGTCACGTACGGCCCGGACGGCGCCCTCTATGTCGGCGAGCTCACCGGCTTCCCCTTCGTGCAGGGGGCGGCCCGCGTTTGGCGCGTCGTACCTGGTGAAGAGCCGCAGGTCTTCGCCGAAGGCTTCACCAACATCATCGACCTGGTGTTCGCGCCGGACGGCAGCCTGTTCGTGCTCGAGATCGCGCGGGACGGGCTCCTGGCCAGCGAGGCGACCGGCGAACTGCCGGCCGGAGCGCTGATCCAGGTGGCGCCCGATGGGACGCAGACCGAGATCGCCAGCGAGGGCCTCGTCGCCCCGACCGGCGTGGCACTCGGCCCCGACGGCGCGATCTACGTGTCCAACTATGGCGTCTTGGCTGGGATGGGCCAGGTGATCCACATCACCCCGTAGCCCCTACCCAGGCCGGGGCGAAGCAGAACGGCCGCGGGGGTGGAGTTCTCCTCCCCCGCAGCCGTTCGCGACCGCGCGACTAGCGCGCCGCGCGGGACGCACTCCACCCGAACGATTCCCCCGGCTCGGGCACGGCCGCGGGGAGCGAGACGACGTAGGCCGTTTCGATCCCGGGGATCGTCACGATCTCGGCCAGCGCCGCCTCCGGGATGATGTCGTCCACATTGAGCACCATGATCGCTTGCCCGCCCCGCTCATGCCGGCCGACCTGCATCCCGGCGATGTTCACGTTGTAGCGGCCGAGGATCGTGCCGACGCGGCCGACGATGCCGGGGCGATCCCAGTGGCGCGTGATGAGCAGGTCGCCCGCCAGCGGCCGCTCCAGCGAGAAGCGGTCGATCTCCATGATGCCCGCCTCGCTGCGGTCCCAACGGACCGTGACCCGATGTGGGTCGTCGCCGTCGACCTCGAAGGCGAACTCGGGCACCAGCGCGGGGTCGGCATTCCCGGAAACGATGTGGACGTCCAGGCCGAGGTCCCGGGCGACGAGCCGGGCATTGACCGGCGTGACGCGCCGGTCGGTCCAGCGGCGCAGCGCCTCGGCCAGCGCGGCCGCCGTCACCCGCTCCGTCACGTCGAGCGGCACCGCCCCCTGCACGATGACCTCCAGCCGTTCCGGCCGCGCCGACCGCAGCACCGAGAGGAGCCGCCCGGCCGCGGAGGCCACGCGCGTCAGCCGCTGCAACTCCGGTCCCTGGAGCGAGGCCGGCGGCAGGTTGACGGCGTTCGGCACCGCCTCGCCCCGCAGCGCGGCCAGCGTCGTCGTGCTGATCATCTCGCCGACCGCTGCCAGCGCCTCGCGGCTCGACCCGCCGATGTGCGGCGTCAGGACCACGTTGGGCAGGCCGAAGAGCGGGCTGGTGTGGGCCGGCTCATTGGGGAAGACATCGACCCCGGCTGCCGCCACCCGCCCCGTGCGGAGCGCTTCCGCCAGGGCCTCCTGATCCACCACCTCACCCCGCGCGCAGTTGAGCACGATCGCCCCCGGCTTCAGCCGGGCGATCGCGTCGGCGTCGAGCATGTTGATCGTCTCCGCCGTGGCCGGGACGTGGAAGGTGACCACGTCCGCCTCGGCCAGCAGCCGCTCGTACGGCACCGGCTCGACCCCCAACTGCTGGAAGCGCTCGCGGGCGATGTAGGGATCGTAACCGATCAGGCGGGTCTCGAAAGCGCGTAGCCGCTGGGCCACGACCGAGCCGACCCGCCCCAGGCCGACGATCCCGATCGTCTTCCCCTGCAGGTCGAACGGCTTGAACCGCTTGCGCTCCCAGCGCCCGGCGTGGACCGCGGCGTTGGCATCCGGGATCTGGCGGGTGAGCGCCAGCAGCAGCGCAATGGTGTGCTCCCCGGCCGAGACGGCGTTGGCGCCCGGGGCGTTGAGCACGAGGATCCCGGCCTCGGTCGCGCCTTGGACGTCGATGTTGTCCACGCCCGTGCCCGCCCGGGCCACAACTCGGAGCGAGGGGCCGGCGGCCAGCACCTCCCGCGTGACCTGCGTCTCGCTGCGCACGATCAGCGCGTCGGCGTCGCGCAGTGCGGCTTTGAGGGCCGCCACATCTTGTCCATCGACATCGATCAACTCCGCCTCGCGCGCCAGCCGCTCGCGGGCGGCAGCGTCGATCACGTCACTAATGACGATCCTGTAGCGAATGGGACTGCTCTCCTCTTCGTCCTCGTCGTCCGGTGCTCCGAGCAACCGCTCCCAGGCCGCCGCCAGGTCGGGCACCCGCTCGATCAGGGGCGACTCCCCCGCCGGTTTCGGGTCGGTCGTCAGCAGCAGGCAGCGGATGCCGGCCGCGGCGTAGGCCGTCGCATGCCGCACGCTGTCCTCGACGGCATGGGTCACGCCCAGCGCGCGGGCGACCGCGACCTTGTCATCGGCGAACCGGATGGCGCAGGCCGGGAAGCCGTGCTCCTGCAGCCACGCCTCCGTCGTCGCCCGCGCCTCGTCAGGGCGCGCGGTCAGGATCAGCACGTTCTCCGTGCCGAGCGCCGCCCGGGCGGCCTCGACGAAGCGGCGCCCCTTCGGCGCCGGTCGCAGCCGCCGGGCCGGGCCATCCGGCCCGTACACCCAGCGCCGGATCTCAAGCGGCACGTTGCAACCCGCCGAGTCCACGAAGGCGTGCAGCGGCAGCGTCAGCCCAAAGGTCTCGTTGGCAGCGTGGGCAAGAATCCGGGGATGCTCGGTCAGAACACCATCGAGATCAAGCGCGAGTCGGATCACGTCGTTCACCGGGGACCTCCAGCCGCAGCGTTCTCTCCAGCACCGTCACGTCACTCCCACTGGAAGAACGACTGGGACTACTGGAGCCCCGGCGCGAAGAACTCGACCACCAGCGCCCGAGCGAGGCCGTCGACATGGCCGCGGCTGCGAAACGCAAGCTGGTCGTCATCGTTCTTCTCCGACTCCACTCCGCCGGATGACGGATACCGCCCTCGCGGGCCGCCCCGGCTCTACCAAACAGCAATACGCCCTGAGTATAGCCCCTCACCGTGCCGCAGGAAAGTCCCGCCACATGAACACGACACCCGCCAAAGTTAAGAAGATGCTCAGATACCAAGGGAGATGGATGCGGATTCGGACAAGAACCCGACACTCCATGAACAACCCTGGCGGACGGCGCGCGGAGAACACCACCCCGGCGACCGACAGCGCACTCCTAACACGCCGCACACCGCCCGTGGTAGACTTGGCCGCATGACTATCACCAGATTGGACCATATCAGCGTCGTCGTTGACGACCTCGCAAGTGCAACCGCGTTCTTCGCCGCACTCGGCATGACGGTCGAAGGCGAGATGCGGGTCGAGGGCCCGTGGGTGGACCGCGTTAACGCGATCGACGACATCCAGATCGACATCGTGATGATGCGGACCCCGGACGGGGAGGGGCGGCTTGAACTGACGAAGTTCCACAACCCGGACCTGGTCGCGGTCGAACCGGCGATCGCGCCACCGAACGCGCCGGGCCTCCGAAGCGTCATGTTCACCGTCGACAGCGTCGTCGACGCTGTCGCCCGCCTGCGTGCCCTCGGCGCCGAACTCATCGGCGAGGTGGTCCAGTACGAGGACATGTACCGCCTCTGCTACATGCGAGGCCCGGCGGGCATCATCGTCGCCCTGGCCGAGGAACTCGCCTGACCCACCCGCCGCGGTGAGTCACGGACGGCGGCCGGCTCCCGCACCGCGGGCTGTGCACCGAGGTGCGGAGCGGGCGTGGCTGCCTGCGCGATGAACGGATCCGACACCGTGATTCGGCCCCGGGCATGCGCCGAGCGCGTACACCATGTTGTTCGTCAAACTCCATAACCCCTGGGCACGGACCACGCGTGGGGATCCTCGCACCGCCCATCCCATGTCCGGACGACGATGTGACACCAACCCCGGCGCGGGGCTGGGGCCGCGCGATAGCACAGCGGCGGCTGGGGCGGCCGCACGCAAAAGCGTGCCCCCCCGCGGCAGCCGGCTGGCCCCGGGCGCCCCCCCGCAAGGGGCGGT